>NZXC01000044.1 GCA_002701785.1 Fidelibacterota bacterium | reverse complement strand
ACGGGTTGCAGGGAGTAAATCATTTTCATATGCAGTTGAAGCAGCTGTTAGAGTCCCCCATACTTTTAAATCAGCAGAATTTCCAGATTCAATATTTCCAGTTCCAATTGTGACTGTCTTTAGTTGGGTTGCACCGATATCCATTATTTGTTTTTCATCACCAGCCACAAAAGTTTTAAATACAATTGATCCTGTTTGTGATGCATCATCCTCTACGGTTTCAGAAATAAATCCCATTGATGCGAATCCTTGGTCACCACCAGTAGATTTTATCAAGCCCAAAACATCATCTATAGCTGCATCACTCTTATTTAGTTCTATTATTCCACCATCTGAACCAGCACTCAATGTATTCTGAATCTTTAAAAGAGGTTCTAACTCCACATTAGATGTCAAGGTTTCTGATTCAACATTTTTTTCTATTTTCAAATCATAACCATCGGCCTTCTTCATGATAACTTTTGATACATTGGTCGTTAAATCACCATCTGATCCAACAGTAAGCACACTGCCATCTGAGTTTGAACTTATATAATTTGATGCTTGCCTAAACTCCAGCTTTTGCTCACCTTGCATCTGCAATGATCCTGTAGAACCAACAACTTTCGCAACATCTGTTGCAACTCCAGCTATACTCACATTCAGAATAATATCCTTATTTTGCTTCATATTCGAAAGTGTATAATTATCCGTTCCAGTTTCCGCTATTACAAATTCATTTGCATCTGACCCATTATCAGCTAAAATAAGACTATCTTGTAATTCGAGTTCACCTAATACGTATGTATTATCGTTAAAAGTACCAATATTAAGAGTTGGACTTACTAAAGCTAGTGTGCTTACATCCGCAGCTGTAATATAATTGTTATCACCGGCAAACGTCATCGATGCAGCTGTTCCACCATCCGAAATGGCTACATTCCCAGTAGCAACCAAATCCAAGGTTCGATCTGCAGAACTATTGATGTATGCATTTGCTGTATGAAAAAACAATTTATTATCTCTATTAAGCGTCAATCCATCGCTTGTATTATAGGTTAAACGCAAATCAGTATCATTATGGTCACCAACACCAAAAGTGATCATAGAGCCAATGCCAGCTGCATCATAAAGGTTGAGTGATTTCCATTCTCCTAAACCATCCGTTCCAAGACTATTTTCCCCTTTTTCTTTTGAAGTAATATCATCTTTAAATGCAGCACCATTTAAGCTCATTGCTCCTTCCACAAATAGATCTGCATGTACAGTAACAGCATTTTCAGTACTATGATTAATATCCATTAACAGATCTTCAACACCTTGCTCACTATCATCAAAAGGTCCAGTAGCACCATCCGTAATAAATTGTATGGATCCACGCTCAGCAGCATCTGTAACAGCTGTGCTCTTAAATTGAATCTTCGCATATGTTGTTACTGTATTGCCATCATCTTCACCAATAGCTGCAATTTCTCCTAACAAGTCATTGTTTATACCTGTAGCTGCACCACGTATCTTTTTAAAATGTAATTGTGGCATAAGAGTAATATCATCTTTAACACTGGACAAAGTTACCTTTGGTGTTTCATCCGGAGCTGTAACGAGTATTTCATTCGTATTAGGCTCAATTGTATTTAAAGCATGTATCTCAACTCTATTTGTAGTATTTGCTGCATCAGCACCAATGTTACCAATCTTTACATTACCAGAATTCTTTGATACAATATTTAATTTACTGTCTTCATTATTGATATAATCATCACCATCTGTGAATTCAAGCTTGTTTGTTGCGGCCATTCTGAATGAAGTTGCTGAACCATTAAAACGTGCAATTTCTGTAGGTGTGCCACCTGGTTTAAGATTAAAAATAATATCCTTATCTTGAACCATATTGGTAATTGTATAATCATCCGTACCAGTTTCTGCAATGACCAGTTCGTTGACTTCTGATCCATTGTTTGCAAAAATCAAACTATCTTGAAATTCAACTTCCCCTACCGCAATGGTTTTCGTTGTCCCATTGAGCGTAAGATTTGGACTTGTCAAGGTCATTGAAGTAGCATCACTTTCAATCTTATTTGCTTCACCAGTTCCAATATCCACTCTTCCTGCAGCAGTACTGGATTGGGAGAGGACGAGTCTTGGAGATACAATATCTAATACGTTTGAAGCAGAACTAGCTACATACGTTGCTGCATCCCGGAATTGGAAATGATTATCCGTATCCAATGTAACACCACTAGTTGATGTGATATTCAATGAAGGTGCCACCAAGGCCAATATATTGGCCTCCGTGCTATGCATATACGTTTCCGTATCTCGAAACTCAAGCTTTTTCGTATCGGCCATCAACATGGATTGGCCATCGCCATCAATACGCATTATTTCCGTTGCAGCACCTCCTGGTGCAGTTTTGAAAATTAGATCCTTATCCGTTATTTTATTTTCAATAATAGTATTATAAGCACCTGAGTGAGAAATTTTAAACTCTGTGTTTGTCACATCACCAACACGGAAATCTCTACCAACACGCATATCGTTACTCACAATAAATTCCTGCGTGGAATTGATTTCAATATTATCTGAAGTCATCCGAATACTATCAGCGGCTAATAATTGTATAACACCTAGCGCAGGATCTTGGGCATGTACCAATACTTTATCTGCCCCTTTCACATTTAATCTTGCACCACTACCCACAGCATTGATGTAGGTATCCGTATCGTCATCTGAAGCCAGTTTCTTCTCGAGAGGAAGCTTAACCATACCATCATTCCCATCCAGGGTTAATACGGTANCTANTTTCATNAANNANAAAATNAATTTTCTGTCCNGATTGNGTAATTTGTCATATTAATATCGCCAGAANTCTCGNTNATCGTAAATAGATCAGNAANAACGGNGTTGTCTTGNGTTACTTGCACAATATTAATATCATTTGCAGTTGAAANATCATCTCTTGATANAAGAGTACCGTCTACGGTTACTCCTCTATCAGCCACAGCAAACGATCCGCCGATTAGTGGATTTGTTACACCAGCAAGATTTGAATTTCCATTATCAATTATCAGTTTATTATCGGCATTGGGTAGTAAATTGCTACCAGCGTTATTCCCGATAAGTACATTGGCAACTCCAGTTTCAATAATAGCGCCTGCGTTTGTTCCGACGGCTACATTAATCGTTCCACTTGTAATACCTGACAACGATCCAGTGCCAACTCCAACATTATTATCGCCGGTTGCATTAGCACCTGCGCGATCACCTAAAAATAGATTGTTACTGTTTGCTGGACTTGTACTTGCATCGTTCAAATCATCAATATTTTGTGCCCCAGGAGGTGCTTCCCAAATTCCAAATCCCGTAGCTTNGTCACCTTCCCATGTCCATACTTTTCCATCTAAATTACTAGGCTCTTGAATAAAATACTGACCATACTGAACAAGATCATAGGTTAACGGACCATCAACTAGGTCAGCTAANTTTGCATGATAGTTCATTTTTCCATCCAATTGNACCTGGAGATCTCCAGCTTGATANCGAAATTCTGTAGCATTGGCCTCCGGCAATTCCTGCCCTGCCAAGCGAAGNCCTGCTAAGGCATCAAATTCTGCATTTANCACAGTACTATCATTGATTTGTAACGCATTNATTTGCCTTAATTGCGACCCATCCACTGCTGGTAATTTTGATCCAATTNCTAATTCAACAATATCTCCAGCATTCGTACCTGTACGAATATTTAAGGTATCTGCACCACTACTGAATGTAAAACGTGGACCATATGTTCTCCATTCACCACNTTCTTCGCCATCGGAAGACCAATACTGTCCGTTAATTCCAGCATCATTAATAAAAAAATNACCATTCTCTANTCTTGAAGCAGTAACATTATGGGTTNCATCATCGGATGTTAAGAGAGCCCAACCACCATCTCCATCAACCACTTTCCAAATCAGTAGATCATGATCAGATAAACTTTCCCGTGAAGAGGCTCCAAGCGATGCGGTTACAATCTCATCCAAATAAATACTTTGATTCTGTTTATTATCCAACTGACTTTGAATTGGACCACCTGCTAAATCAGCAGTGCTCGTTGTACGCAAATCAGTTAATAAGTCAAACTGTGCATTNGTAACAGGTNGNTCGCTACTGGCATTAATTTGCTCTGCAACCAGTCCTGTTAGCTGTGATCCATCCACNCCGGGCAAGGATCCACTAAGGACGCCTTCTACAGCCTCTAATTGAGGAATTTTACCCNCTTCTAAACCAACATCAACAACNACATGTACACTACCTGCTTCTGCAACTGTAGCACTATTTATAAGAATCCCTCTTCCAGGATCTGTATACACATAAGCAATGTCACCACCTGGAGCCCAAAATCCTTCATCCTCTCCATCAGCAGTCCATTGNAAACCAGGATCACCAGCATCTTTGATAAAGAAAGTACCATGTTGTACTTTTGATGCAGACAATATTCCATCTTCAGCTAGATCATCCAAATGCACATTTTGCTGTTGCGCATCAAGATTTATTCTTGCATCTTCCGCAGTAGACGCACCTGTCCCACCTTGGTTGATCGCTAACATTGTTGTAAGACCAGTAATAGATATAATATCNNCANTATTACCNTTTTGAGCTTTGNNATCTAATTGATCTTGTAATAGCCCTCCAGGTCCATCTTCTCCAGGTATCGTACGGACACCTGAAAGCATGTTAAATTCTGAATTAGAAACAGTACTATCATTGATTTGATCAGCNGTTATCCCTTNAAGTCTGGATGCATTTACAGCTGGTAATTTCTGATTTACATCAAGCGCAATGACTTGATTTGGCCCTGTACCAACATCCACATTAAATTCAATANTGGTAGCAGAATCTGCNCCAGANACTTCATAAGTCAAGTATTCACCAAGATTAGACCAACGTCCAGCTTCATTTTCATCAGAAGCCCAAATTTGACCTTGTTGACCAGGTTGATTGATAAAATATTCGCCATATTGAATTTTATCTGCTGGAATATCCTGTCCATCTGCATAGTNTTGTAAATCTTGATCCCAAGCTTGNACATCTTGACCAATTTTTAACCCAAGATCTATTCTTGCAGAATCAGCAGATCTAGCTTCCCAATAATATCCACGACTAATTAACATTTGTTTTACATTGGGATTTTCCGAATGATATTGAGTAGCAATTGTCTGTAGATCAGAATCAAAAGCCTGTACGTCTTCGCCAATTTTTAAACCAAGACTGTCTCTTGCNCCTTCACTAGTAGACGCACCTGTCCCACCATCTGATACGGTTATATCTTCAATACCCGATATAGAACCTCCTGTTATGATTACGCTATCCGATTCTTGAACGGCCATATCACCTAAACCAAGGGTAGCACGTGCATCTGCTCCACCTAGAGCAGTCCATGTAAGCTCGGTACCATCATAAACAATAAGTTGTCCTTGTATCAAATCTCTCAACTCAGCTATTTGATACAGTTCCGTATCATATGGCTGTATTGTAGATCCAATATATTGACTTAANGAATCCTCCGTAACGTAGTAACCAAGACTATCTAATGTTGCATAATAACTCAGAGTATCAGTTACCGCATAGTTNGCAAGGTNAGGAATATTCAATATATCTTCATATTCACCAGAGAACGCTACAACTGANAGCTCNGANGTNAGCGTATANCTATCAAGACTATCTAATGTTGCATANTAGCCNAGNGAATCCTTNGTTGCAAATGGAGTGAGATCAGGAGAGTTTAACAGATCAGAGTACTCACCACTNAAAGCAACTTNNGAAANATCNGNNGTTTTGNTATAACCTTTNGCANAANANGTTGTATCCGANTTTATTGCATACATNACNGANGTTATCTGCTGACGAGGAGACAACGTATTACCATCAATTTCTATTTCAAGATATGAATTCATTGGAACAGTCTCTATTGGGAATCCATTGGATCCTAAAAGAGCTGAAACCAACCCATCTGAAACAGTTAATATATGTGTTTCATTCCAAAACTCATTACCATCCTCTTCTTGGTCAAACAGTCGGAAATTCACTGTGCGTTGGCCATCACTGACTGGGCCCCCTCCACCGACTGTTAGGAAGCCTTGATAAGATAACAATCTTGGTACGGTTTCAACCGCGATAGATCTGCTCTTATTATCTCCTTCCTTATCTTCTGTTATTAGTTCACTATTTTTGAACTTCTGTCCAAACAACAGGAACGGTACTAGCATAAACGCGAGAATATAATTCTTCATTATACTACTCCTTTTTTTTTACTCTGTTGATCTGTTATTAAATATTTATTCAAAATCTATTTATATTTTGTTGTCATAATTAAAATTATTCAAAAGGGAAATCTGCGGGCATACCTAAATCATTATCTCCGCCAAAGATTGCAATAGCTAATCCCCCAATAACTACAGCAGTTACCGCAAGAACTTCTGGGTGATCTTTATAAAACTCCACCGTATCATAAAATGAATCTTGTAATTTGCCTTTGATTCCTTGTGAGGTGCCTCTTTTCTTCTTGGGTCCCTTATCTATCTTTTTGCCAGCAAACATATCCTTCAATGTTTGTGCAACGGCAGGTCTAATATCGATCATCCCCATAGGAGATCCTTGTTCATCCAGAACAATCGTAGTGGATAAATTAATCTGATCAGCCATTTTCAATGGAACCATACCGCTTTTAAGTGTCGCCACAACTGGCTCACCACCAGAAGTCTGAAAAACTGAATAATAACTTAGTTTTAAAACATCATTTTTTTGGAAATCCCACGTAATTACATCTGTTGCACCTACCGTGAGGGCATTCTCTGTTGCATCAGCCAAAGAACTACATCTTGCTTTAAACTCAGGCTGGAATGGAGACACTTCAGGTGTCTCATATCCTCCAGGATATAAAAAATTACTACTAACAGGCGACTCAAGAGGCATAAATACATCTACACCATCGAACAATACGGAATTAACGGTACTACGGAGAAAATCATTAAATTGTCCAACCCTTGCAGTTGATAACCCTGATACATTAATTCCTTGTACCAGTCCAACTTGATTTTTCGCTTTTGGCCTTGCTGTGACTCGGACTGTATCTCGATCAACAACCTGCCCATCTGGACCACTTACGGATAGGAAAAAAATATAATGAGTTTCCGTTTCAATTGTTGGCAGTTTAAACGTGGTAACCGGATCTGTTGCTGATGATAGAGCAATACCCTCTGGAGAGCGCCATAGATAAGCTAAATCTTGATTGATTGCAGCACCAGGAGCAACAGCTGATATCTGTACTTTTTCCCCACTTTGAGCAACCTGATCTCCGGGACCTTTAAATAATGTCATTTTGCCCTGCTTTGCTCTCATGCCAACTAGATGGACAGTATTATACCTTCCATCATTTAATGTCACCTTAAAAAGAAAAATTTGTTCAATCATCACTTCAGGGATTCGGAATCCAATTTCTGAATCACTTGCTTGTTTAAATTCTAAATTATTCATGGACTCCCATTTATAGGATATTTTATCCTGATTATCATCATAGGATTTTCGAGAGTCTAATGATATCGTATCCCCACCCAATACATCAAAAACAATATCTACCTTCTGATTTATTTTCTCTTTAGAAGCTGCATCAATAGACTCCAAACGCATTTTACTAAATTGCTTTTTACCCGTTGAGATTCTCTGCTCACGGAGGACAATTTTAAATCCTTCCACAACAGCAACTGGAGGAGTACTGACTACAGTTTGATTTAACCGAACTGTATCCTGTTCCGCGAATGAACTAAACTCATTATTTGCATTCGCATATAAGTTTGTAATAAATAAAAGAACTATAAGTAGCCTAAACATACAATACCCAAAGCTTATTTTATATTTTTTAGCATCCATTAACTTCTACATTTATATCCACATAACAATGATACGTAGATATAGTAGCAAATTACAGGATAAGATACAATAAAACCATGATCTACCGCACATGAAAATTTAATTTATTTATTTACTATATTTATTTAATTCGCTAAGCAATTTTACCATCATATCTTTCGTTAATCTACGTGTATTCACATTCCTTGGGCTCGGATGATAACTAGAAATTAAATGGAAGTTATTTGGCAATGTATATATTGCATGATGTTTAAAAGGATAATCTTTTACTTTTATTTCGAATTGGGATCGCCAAAACCGCAAACATGCGTCAAATGCAATTTTTCCCAAAGCAAGCATACATGTAGCATTTTTCAATAAATTGATTTCATCATTAAAATAAGTAAAACAATTCCGTAATTCTTGTGCTGTTGGCTTATCTTGAGGAGGCACACACTTAAGCGCGGGCGTCATATAACAATTATTTAACTTCAATCCATCCTGCAGACTATCAGAGTTCGGCTGGTTAGATAAACCAACCTCATGCATACACATCATTAAAAAGTCTGCGGATTTATCTCCAGTAAAAACTCTTCCTGTGCGATTCCCTCCATGTGCTGCAGGAGCTAACCCAACAATAATAATTGAAGCCATATGATCTCCATATCCTGGAACAGGCTTTCCCCAATAATCCCAATTCATATATTGTTTTCGTTTTTCATTTGCAACTTTCGTACGAAAATCAACTAAACGAGTGCAATCATTACAATGAATTAATTTTTCATTAAAATCATCTAATTTATCTTTATCATCTTTAATCATATTTATAATTTAGGTTTTTATAAATCATCATACTACTTTCGATGTTCATTGCTTCCACACCCAAGCTTATATAAATTCGCACCCAATTTTAACATTATGAATTGAGTATCAATTATGGCTTTAATGACAACAATGCGCAACCGAATGCATGTATTTTTATGGGCAATACTTATTCTATTCATATTAAGCATATCCATTGGCGGTTTAGTAGGCGGTGCAAATATTATTGATCAATTATTTGGTAGAGTTGATCCTTCTACTGCAATAGGTGTAATTAATGGTCAAAAGATTTCTCCTGATGACTTTTCACGAGCTGTTTCTGCTCGATTAGAACAAGTTCGTGCAAGTGGTCGTGAAATAACTGATCTTGATTTTGATCAAGCTAGAAAACAAGTGTGGGATGATTATATTCGTGAAATCCTAATTTCACAATCCATAGAAAAACTTGAAATATCTGCAACCAATCAGGAAGTTTTATTTCACTTACAGAATATACCACCACCTTTTTTAATATCTGATCCGGCTTTTCAAACAAATGGAGAATTTGATCAAGCGAAATATGAACAAGCTATAAATAACCCTAGCGGTAATGAATGGACGCAAATTGAACAATTTATGAAAGATACCTATATACCAAATATTAAACTGCAAGAAATGGTGAATGCAGATTTAATTATTACAGATGAAGATGTTTGGGAAAGCTATATTAAACAACATGTTAATTACACCATTGATGGTGTTCACATCACTACAAATGCTGTAAAAGATGATGTGATAGAGCCAACTGAAGAAGAATTATTTAATGAATATACTGAAAAAATTGATGATTTTTATCGTGAAGAGATGCGGAATCTTGAAGTCGTATCTTGGGAAAAGAAGCCATCCAGTGATGATTCCAGTCGTGCGCTATATGAATGCCAGGAAATTATAAATCAATTAAATAATGGATCTGATTTCTCAGAATTAGCAAATACATACACCCAAGATCCTGGTAACCAAGTTTCTCCAGATTCTGGGAGAGGTGGAGATTTGGGATGGTTTGGAAAAGGTCAAATGGTTAAACCATTTGAAGAAGCTGCCTTTGTTGCNAAAGCTGNAGATGTAGTAGGTCCAGTTTTATCCCGATTTGGGTATCATATAATTAANGTAAATGANCGTCGAAATGAGAACGATAANGAAGAAATNAATGCATCACATATNCTTTTGAAAATTGAGATGGGNCCTAATNCGAATGATGCGCTTAAACGTAAATCTACTCTTTTCAGCTATGATGCCTCTGACCCAAAGATAGGCTTTTCTGCCGCTCTTGACTCACATCAAGTTACTACAAAAAAAGTGACCAAAATTTTAGATGAAACAACAACNCTTCAAAATTTTGGCGCNTTTCGTCAAGCAGTTCGATTTGCTTATAATAGTGAAGTAAATGANGTTTCAGACCCAATGCAGAATGATCNGTATTTCATTGTNGCTAANCTAGATAGTGTATTGCCTGAGGGGANNAAATCTTTTGAAGAAGTACAAAATCAAATNNAAAATTCTATCAATCAAGAGCGTCAATTNTCTCAAGCTAAAAAANTTGCTGANNAATTAAGAGAAGANNTAGGAAAAGGATCTACCTTCCAGCAATTAAAAGATAATTTTGAAAATATTGATCTTATCACTGGTGACANAAAGNTGNTAATTAGAAGCTTTCAATCCTTAGGAAAGAGCAATTATTTTGTAGGNGCATTAGCNAGTGCAAANAAAGGAGATATTATTGGACCNCTTAAAACTCCTAGAGGCTATGGNATTGTCAATATTGTAGATATATCCCCTATTGATAGCTCNGATTTTGANATGAAACNCGATGTTATTTATGATAATCTTTCAANCCAGAAAAGGAATACTAATTTTCAAAGCTGGTATCAAGATCTTCTTGATNAAGCTAAAATTATCGATAATAGAAAATATTATTTTTAATCAATATTNTTTNAAAGGNGCGAAATTGTTCCTTTAATTTTTCAACAATGATCAATTAACTCATGTAAATTATATCATGGCAATAATTGAATCCAGAGTAGATCCATCATCAGAAAAATATANATCTAATTTTGATCATCATATCAAACTTTCTGAGGATTTAAGTAATGTTCTTGATCAAGTTAAAATGATGGGTNCTNCTAATCGGGTAGAGAAACATAAATCAAGAGGAAAGCAAACTGCTAGAGAACGAATCAATAATCTGAAAGACCCTAAAACAGAATTTTTAGAATTTTCAGCTTTAGCAGCCTATAATATCTATGAAGANTCTATTCCAGCTGCAGGAATAATTACTGGCTTAATTACAATTAAAGGTAGGCAATGTATTGTAGTTGCAAATGATGCTACAGTTAAAGGCGGAACATATTATCCACTTACTGTTAAAAAACATCTTCGTGCACAAGAAATTGCCATGGAAAATGGTCTACCATGTATTTATTTAGTTGATAGTGGCGGTGCATATCTTCAAAAACAAGATAATGTTTTTCCAGATCGTGATCATTTCGGAAGAATTTTTTATAATCAAGCAAGAATGAGTGCTGAGGGAATACCTCAAATTGCTGCTGTTATGGGAAGCTGTACTGCTGGTGGTGCTTATGTACCCGCAATGAGTGATGAAGCTATAATTGTTAACAAAACCGGCACTATTTTTCTTGGAGGCCCNCCACTTGTNCAAGCTGCTATTGGTGAGGTTGCNACTGCAGAAGAACTNGGCGGTGCTACAATGCATACAAAAATTAGTGGTGTTGCTGATCATTTNGCGAAAAATGATGATGATGCNTTANANAAGATCCGTGNTATCATAAATCATTTACCAAAATTAAATCANTTAAATCNTGATGANATAATTGATCCNAAATATGATATAAATCAGATTCTTGGNATTCTAACTAAAGATCATCGAACAACTTTTAAAGTAATGGAAATTATTGCAAGACTTNTTGATGGATCAAATTTTGAAGAATTTAAATCTGATTATGGAAAAACCCTTATTACNGGTTTTAGTAAAATTGGAGGATATCCTGTAGGNATTATTGCTAATAACGGNGTCTTATTTAGCGAAAGTTCTTTAAAAGGNGCTCANTTTATNGAACTNTGCTCACAAAGAAAAATNCCTATGCTATTTCTACAAAATATAACTGGTTTNATGGTTGGTAAAAAAGCTGAGCAAGGTGGAATTGCTAAAAATGGAGCAAAAATGGTTCAGGCTGTTGCTACTGCTAACGTTCCTAAGTTAACAGTCATCATTGGTGGAAGTTTTGGAGCAGGAAATTATGCTATGGCTGGACGAGCATATCAACCAAGATTTTGTTGGATGTGGCCTAATGCTCGTATTTCTGTNATGGGNGGAGANCAAGCAGCCAATGTNCTTGCTACAGTAAAAAAACAACAACTNAANAAAGCTGGTGAGGAAATATCTNCTGAAGANCTTGAANANCTACAAAAACNAATAAAGGAGAAGTATGAAAAAGAAGGNCATCCTTATTATGCNAGCGCTAGATTATGGGATGATGGTGTAATTCACCCNATAGAAACACGNAATATTNTNATNCAGNCATTACAGGCTGTAAATACAAAACCNATTGAAGAAATGAAGTTTCCNGTATTTCGAATGTAATNTTTATTATANTTATAATATNTTATANACNATCTTGANTAAACAGTCCCATACCCTTTTATATATTTTATTATCTNTANCTATGGCAACATGGGGACTATCTTGGACTAATGGGAAAATCNTATCNCAATACTGTTCCTCTTCAATTTTAGCATTTTGGAGGTTTTTTCTATCNAGCATATTTATGATTCCAGTACTATTAATAACTAAAAATAATTTTAANGTCAATTTTGAGGGTATAAAATATATTTTTGTTGGGTCTATCTTGATGTTCTCTTACAATATATTTTTCTTCATGGGCACCAATTTAGGCTTTGCGAATNTTGGAGGTGTATTCGTACCTACATTGAATCCAATTATTACTTTTATTCTNTCTGTAATAATTTTCAGAGAAAAAATTTATAACAAAGANTTTATNGGGNTAGNATTTGGAATTTGTGGAGGAATAATAGTCCTGGAAGCTTGGAACCTATCTACTGGANATATGATTNCAAATGGTAATCTATTTTTCTTATTTGCTTCAATTTCATGGGGTATANTGTCAATAATTTCAGGNAAATCTCATAATGCTGTAGCAACACTTACATTTAGTTTCTGGGTATATTTTATCTCTTCATTATTTTGTTTATTNCTAAATGTAAATAACNATATATTAGTTGTTATGAACTTTGACTTCGTGTTTTGGTTTAATCTAATTATACTGTCAATTGGAGCGCAAGTTTTTGGCACTACAGTCTATTTTATTGCAACAACAAAACTTGGTCCGTCTAAAGCCAGTTCTTTTATTTTTTTAGTTCCAATAACTGCTCCAATATTTAGCATGTTTCTGATTGGTGAAAAATTGGGAATAAATACTATAATTGGAGGAATTATGACTANGACTGCAGTTTATTTAATCAATAAANAAAAGATTCANACTGAACCAATTGATTAAATATTGTTTTGGAGTGCTTNTAATAACTTTTTTGGAGGCTTNACAGCCTTTCCTGATTGATCTGTAAATGCGTGTATCGTATGNCCAGTGACNAGTAATTCATTANTATTACTTCGATAAATTTCGTAATCAATTCTCATTGTNGNTTTTGGAGNTTTATTTATTAATGTTTTTACCAANAGTAANTCCTCAAAATTTGCACCCAATTTATAATCACAATGGCTAGTAATTACTGGTAAAAAGTATCCTTCATCTTCTATTGAAGTAACGTCAATTGAAATTGATTGTAATAATTCTGTACGTGCTGCTTCAAAATATTCATAATAACGTGCATAATAAACCACACCCATCTGGTCTACGTCCTTATAATACACTTTTGTCTTATAAGTGAATTTTATCATTTTCCTTCTTGGAAGAACCCCATTTTTTCATATCGTTTTATTCTTGATTGAAGATAATTCTTTTTATTATTTTTTTCTTCAATTAAATCAAGTTCTTCTATAATAATCTTCTTCAAAATTTCATACATTTTCTCAGGCTCTCTGTGCGCTCCACCAGTTGGTTCATTAATAATTCTATCGCAGATTCCTATATCTTTTAAATCTTTGGGTGTAACCTTCATTGCGTCGGCAGCATCTGAAGCTTTCATGGCGTCATGCCACAAAATTGAGGCACATCCTTCAGGGCTAATTACAGAATACCAAGTGTTTTCCAACATAATTAATCGATCACACAATCCTATTCCAAGTGCCCCTCCACTTGCACCTTCTCCGATCACAATAGCTAATATTGGGACATTAAGCTTTGCCATCTCCATTAAATTCCTAGCGATTGCCTCTCCCTGCCCTCTTTCTTCTGCCCCTAATCCTGGGTATGCTCCAGGAGTATCAATTAAAGAAATTACTGGAAGATTAAATTTATCTGCTAAACGCATTAAACGTAAAGCTTTACGGTATCCTTCGGGACGCATCATTCCAAAGTTTCTATATAAATTATCTTTTGTATTTCTTCCTTTTTGTTGACCAATAAATAGAACTGAACGTTCATTTATCTTACCGATACCTGCTATTATCGCCTTATCATCAGCATACGTTCTATCACCATGCAATTCAATAAATTCTTCAGTAATTCTATTGATATAATCTAAACTAAAAGGTCTTTCTGGATGTCTTGCTAGTTGCACTCTCTGCCATCGATTTAGGCTTCCATAGATTTCATCTATTTTTTTATCTCTTCTTTCAATTAATCTATTAAGCTCCAGGGAATCACCGTTATCATTTTCCAAAGATTGAAGTTTAATTATCTTATCTTCAAATTCTTGAATAGGCTTTTCAAATTCTAAATAATGTTTTGCCATATTAATTGCTGAATACTGTTTTCATAATAATTTCAAGATCCATCGTAAAGCTTTGATTCTGAACATAATAATGATCTAAAGCCAGTCTATCTTCAGGATTAAATTTTATAGATCTTATTCTCTCCAACCCAGTTAATCCAGGTTGACATATCAAATTTGGATTTGGCTCAGTAGTTTCAAACATAGTTGAACCAACTAAACTTAGATCACCTAATAGAACTGCAATGAAAAGCGGTAGCTCTCTAATAAAACGAGATCTTACATTAAAGATAGATACATCAAACTTATTGCCTTCTAAACCCCAGTATTGCTTTTTCCTCCCTTTTTTTAGTAATAGCAATAATAAAATAATGGGACTAAATATAATTAACGTTAATAATGAAATAGTTAAATCAAAAACACGCTTTGTAAGTCTATGCAAACTGTAAAACAGACTATATTCAATATTTAAGAAAGATAAGTCTCCAATATCTTCAATTGATGCCTTTCCTAATAATATTTCTTGCTGCCTAGGTATCATCCGATACGTTAATCGTAAATCTTTAGTTTGATTCATTAAATTTAAAATTTCTTTATTCGTAAATGCGCTAGTTGAAAATATTAATTCTCTAATACGATATTTAATAACAAGATCACGCAAATCAGATAGTTGACCAATAAAATCTACAGGAAGTTTATTATCTTCTTCAGGTAATTTTGTATCAATAATGCCTATTAACTCTAATCCTGTGTCAAATCTCTTTAGTAAACTATCAGCTATTCTTAACCCTTCATCATCAGCGCCAACAATAAATGTTTTTCTAGTAAAAAGAATAGGATTCTTCTGTTTTACATGATTCAAAAGCCCTCTTGCCATTAAGAAATGAACAAATACTCGCCATCCAGGAATAAGAATGGAAATAATTGCTGATCCAAAAATAATTACAAATCGTGAAAAAGCATATTGTTTGAAAAAGTATGTAAATGCAACGGCTAAAAAGAACCCCGTTACTGAAGAAATAATTGCACGCGAATAAGATAAAATATATCGATTATATAATTGAAAAATAAAACCAACACCTATCCAAAATATTATATAAATAGCTGGAACTAAACCATTACTCATTGTTATTGGCTCAAAATGTGAAAATCGCATCGAAATTGCTATCAAGAATGCCGATAGAATAACAATAGCATCTATTGTAACAGAAAGTATTTGTGATCGTTTTTCACCAACCATTGAAAGAAATTTTCGTATATATATCCCACAACGAATTGCAAATTTCATTAGCCATCCCGCTCCAAATGAAGAGTGCTTATCCACAAATAATATCATCGCATTATAAAATGCATTTATACTATCAAAAGGAGCTGATTTAACTGATTCTCCTTGGTAATGAATTATCTGCGTATTGGGGATATAATGTACCTCATAATTATTTTTCCATATTCGAGAACAAAGATCTAAATCTTCACCAAACATGAAAAAACGCTCATCAAAACCCTTCAATTCATGAAACAAGAATGATCGAATAAACATGCAAGAACCACTGATAGCATCAACACTAGATATTTCATCTTCATCAAGATATGTTAGATTATATTTCCCTGCCCATTTAGAATTTGGAAATAAACGGTTTAAACCAAGTAATTTAGGTAGGGCAACGCTTAGAGTTGGAAATGAACGTTTACATGCCAATTGCAGCGTCCCATCAGCATTAAGTATTTTTGGTCCAACCATACCAACCTTAGGATTATCTTCAAGATAATCTTTCAATGTAGAGATAGTCTCTTCTTGAATAATTGTATCAGGATTTAATATTAAATAATATTGACCCTTTGCTATAGTCGCAGCTTGATTAACTGCGCTGCCAAACCCAACGTTCTCTGTATTTTGAAGAATCTTAATTTGTCGTAAATGGCTATATCTTTCTTTGAGATATGGAACTGTGTTATCAAAAGAATTATTATCAATAACAATAATTTCAAAATCATCCAAATCAGATTTAATTATAGCATCAATTGCATGAGCTATATACTGACGAACATTATAACTTACGATTAATAATGATACATTTTTTTTCATAAATATTACTTATGCCANCCAAATAGTTTCCATATTCTCATTCTCCAGATNACAATAANTGCTTCAAACATAATTTTTTTNGACATTTTTGATTCACCAATAGTTCTATCTGNAAAAATNATTGGATGTTCAAATATGCTAAATTTCTTCTGCCATGCTCTCCAATTCATCTCGATCTGNAAAGAATANCCTTGGGATTTAACGCCATTNANATCTATAGAATCAANTACCTTCCTCTTCCATGCTTTAAATCCACCTGTTGAATCCTTAATAGGCAATCCNGTTANAATTCGCGCATACACATTAGCACCATAACTAAGTATNAACCTCTTAATNGGCCAATGAACTACACTAACACCATCAATATATCTACTTCCGATTANCAAATCATAATTATTAAGCAACCTAACCATCTCTNTTATTTCTTTTGGATCATGNGATAAATCGGCNTCCATCTGGATAATGTTNTCATANTTTNTTNTCAATGCCCAATTGAAACCATNTTTATANGCAGTCCCCAAACCTGCTTTCCCAGGACGTTCTTCNAAAAANAAATTTTTATATTTCAANTGTAATTCTTTTACAATATTAGCTGTTCCATCAGGTGAATTATCATCAATAATNAAAATATGATAATTTTCATCAATGCTNAATATANTCTCNATGNGAGATGATATATTTTTCTTTTCATTATAAGTTGGCGATATAATCAACGTATTCATAATAAAGATACCATTTCATCTAATGCTTTTTGGATTGGNAGNGCTTCTATACCTAAATCTAATTCAATCTTGTTAGTGTATAAACCACTTTTCAAAGGTCTTNGNGCAAACCAATTTAGTTCAGGTGTGGTAATAGGTTTGATTAANGTTCCATCAAGATCAAATGTAGATGCTATCATNTTNGCAAATTCAAGTCGATTNAAAAAATNTCCACCACCATAGTGATATAANCCNCCAACATTTTTTTCAATAATTATTGAGATTACCTTTGCAAGATCATTNGTCCAAGTNGGATTATTCCACTGATCGTTCACGACTGTTATCATTTGCCTCTTTTTAAGTGAATCAACAACCCAATTAACAAAACTTGCTTTTGTCCTATCATTATAACTNAAAATNATATTTGAACGCAAAATAACCCAATCTATATCTGATTGTTGAACCAAATTTTCGCCATATAATTTTGTTTTACCATAAACGCTAACGGGATTTACTTTATCATCCTCAAAGTAAGGACCTTTCTCACCATCAAAAACATAATCTGTGGATATATAAATGAATTTCCCATTAAAGTTTNCAAGTAAATTCTCTGTTGCTTTTACATTTACATCAAAAGCAATTTCTGGTTTTTTTTCACATCCATCTACNTCTGTCATTGCTGCAAGATGGATAATAATATCTGGNTTGTAATCACGAATTACATCTTNAACATTNTTTTGATTTGTAATATCAAGCTCAATNCACCGGTATTTTTCTGTTGTAATAATGGCTCTACCAGTTGCTAAAATTGATTCATTTGATAGAACTTCACATAATGAAGTACCTAACTGACCAAATGCCCCTGTAATTAATATTCTTTTCATAATACGTTATCTATTATAAACAATAAATGATTTTGCAATGAGATCTAATTGTTGCAAAAAAATCACTTTATTNTTTCCTGGATGGAATATCATTGCATGTATATAATAAGTTCTATCAGAAATNCCATCATAAAATAAATAAGCTAAAAATGGCCCTCCTTGCGTATCATCAATGGATTCCCATAANCCATTTACCTTCCAAGTAAGCCACTGATTAAATTTGTTNGTAGTATTTAATTCAAAATAATTTTCACTGTATTGAATNTTCTCAAAGTATTCTCTTGGNAAATCCATTATAAATTCTTTTGCTGAATCATAATTTTCAACTATTGCTCCGTCCCGCCAATGAACTGCAATCCATCGAAAAGGCATTTCACGACCAATCCAAAATAATTGCTGNTCTGAACTATCTGTAATAACCTCATAACCCCAAGGTATTTTTATACTCCATCCATAATCTTNAATCAAATGNTTNTCCAACTCTTTTTGTCGTGCATTATTAAACANATATTTTTCTTGACGGTTTTTAAACAATGTNNAAAATTGGCTCTTTATNTTTTCATTATTTTTANNCGCAAATTCCTTAGCCTTTTCAAGATTTGGAGTATTAATTACCATTAATAATTGATTTCTTGCAAAAGGATCCTTTGAGATAATAATTGGTTTATNTCCAGATATAGAATTATGATACTGTTTATCAGATAAAATATTTTTTATCAAATCAACTGCAGGATTTGAGGGNTCTTTCCCTATTGCTCCAATTACAATTTGNGTACTGTTCTTTATTCTTTTATAATCTTGAGGTAAAACAAAAATTAATTTATAGTATGGCTCTGGTTCCGGAGTAAATAATGTATCATTGAAAATTGTGCTTANTATAGATTGTAAATGGACTTCATCTTCCATTGCAGAAACAACAATAATTTCATCATNTGAACCAAGNGCCTCTCTTTTAACNGCACAACTAAATTGGAATATTATTAAATACCCCAATAATATAAATNTCCACTGTGATAAATATTTATTCATGGTATTACAAAATTAGTACATTATTAACCAAAAACAACTTAATTGCTTTTACAATCGACTTGAAAACTTAATATGAAGTTTAGCTTCTGATATAGGGTCTCCTCTTCCAAATCCAATTGTAGCGCTTACAATTGAACTTCTAGATACTTGTTTAATNCCCATTCCAAAACCCAAAGGATATGGCATATGTTCTTTCTGGATAGCGCTCTCTATAAATGCAAATAACTGAAGGTCTTTTCTAATATTTGATACTAGCTCCATTGAAGGAATACAAAGACTTGCAGATATAAATTGGTCATCTCTATAACCTCTTAGGTTATTTACTCCTCCATATCTAATTTTTTGTCCTTTGTGAACATTGCCATTTTCTACCCAAATACCTTTTACATATAAATTTATATGATATGATAGGAATGAGTTAATTCTCCAAAAAAATCCATTATCTAATGACCAATCACCCTTTANATTTGAAATATTATCCTCAATTTGCTTTCCAATTGATACTGAAATATCCCAATAACTACCATTTGTTGGAATCCACCTATGGTCCCTTTTGTCATTTATAATGCCTAATAAAATCGAAGATGATTTATGGTTTAAAAGGCCCAGTGAATTACCAATATTAGTTGGAATAATTGTTAAAANATTGCTACCAAAAAACCATTTACCGTAACGATTCGGNCTAGAAAAGATCCTAAATTCTTTTTTTTGCAANATATATTCTTGNTCTCTTAATTCTTTATCAAGTTTTAACTGTAATCCAAAANGNAAGTTCCATAAAGTTGGCTCATAATGAANGATCGAAATTATTTCTGACTTTTCATTAAGTCTTTTCCAGTNAAACAAAGAATTGCTTGCAGTAGACCATATATTTTCCAAANATANTTCTATCTCTCCATTAGTAATCCAATTACCATCATTTGCTCTATTTGCACCAAATAATCCTGAAATATTATTTTCAAATTCAGGAATTATATCTAACAATAGAGCTAATCCCCCTCCTTTGGTTTTACCATATCTAAAATGAATACTGTTCTGCAAAAATTTATAGGATGACTCTAAGCGTTCAATTTGTTGAAGAATATCTTTTTCAGATGAAATATTTAATATTGATTTTAACAATGACTGATAAGTTTGACTTCTTACCTGTTTATTATCTTTGATAAATAATGTATCAATATATATCAATTCATGATTTGCAATATATTTAACAGTGATAGGTTCTACACCCTTAATTGAAGCAAGTATATAGCTATGATTTATACTTTTATCATTTCTTATCAACGAGTCTAAATAATCTTCTACATTTCCAGCGTCTAATAACCCTGTTTTTCCTTCTTGACCAACTGTCAGTTCTACTACTTGACTATATAAAATAGATGTAGCTATTAATATTATCTTAAAAATAGGCACGTAATTCTCCACTAAGATTAATAAAATTATCATATCGAATATCAGATATATAATTAATATTTATATTTATTGAAAAATTATCTTTTAGAAAAAGATTACCATTTATGTTAACCCTTCTATTTTCACCTATACCATGTCCCCGAAGNGCCTCAGGTGGCAAGTAACGTGCTTCACCGAANAAATNCACATTCGACCATTCAAATCTGGTTTGTATTCGGCCTTTAGAACTAAAAAAATGTANTAGATCAAATTGNACCCCTTTTAAGGAGGATGAAAANTTATTTAACTGATGAGTACCTGCATCATATCCAAATTGNAAATACCCTTCTATATGTAAAANAGAAGAAAAACGTTTTTTTAANCCNATTTCAGACCAATATCCTNCTGTACTACGATCTCTCAATGAAGAAAAACTAGACTTAATATTTNTGCGATGTTGATCTAATTTTAAACCAAAATGCATNTCATTTATAATTGGTTTTAAATAATCCACTCCATTTTCATTATTAATCCTTAAATCTGGCCCTCTTGGATCCAAGCTATTTAAATCTCTCTCATTTATATTCCATATCTTTATTTGGTGGCCATTTTGGTTTAAGTAGCTTATTTCATTAAGTAGTTTCGATTTAGAACGTACTACTGACTTACTATTTAAATTATTTTCCCTATATTTATTAATATGAAAATCATTCCCATTAAAGTCCCATTTCCAATCCATCCTATATTTAATATTTTTTAAAAATGTTTTATACTTTTTACTAAAATCATATTCTAAACGCTGAATTCCTTCAAATTTCGTTGTAGGTATTCGACTTCCAGATAATACTGTATAAGCGATATANGCACCATTAGGATCAGGAACATATTCTTCAAATTGCATATCGTAACGATGCGTTCCTANACCAACACCTATTGAATCATANACTGTCATTCTTTCCTCTGTNANAACCTCTTCAATTTTAAATTTTGCATCAAAACGCAATGGAATTCTTGGCTTTCTAATAAAAGTCCTTGCTTGNAATAAATCATAATTAATTTTTTGATTATCTATAAACTCTGTNTTAATCCTCTTACGATATATNACANAATGATTCCATCCAGATAANGATTTAAATTTTANATCAAGTTCNCCAAAATATCCTTTTGAGAATAANGNCTCTTTATTATNATTATATACAAAATCTTCTCTACGCCCNAATCCTAAAATACTTTGTAATCGTTNTCCATTNAATTGAAGNCCAGATGTAANATGATTAAAATGATATAATTTATCNGAATATTCATTTTTATAATCAATCACTGGGTGGATGGATCCTGAAAATAGTTTTGTGTTAAAATCTATTGTTTGATAATACTCATTNTTAGATCGNACTTGATTNATNNTTCCCGAAATATTATTAAAAAANCTAGNACTACCTTTAAAATCTAATTGGGNNCTNTCTTTCNTATTAGATCCAATCTTNTAACTNGATAGNNTTGTATTAANTAATAANAGAGAATCAATGNAAACCNTCGAATTGATATTTTGCATTAGTTCATTTTCACCNTAAATAGGTGNAATATTCCAATCTTGATTNAAGTTTATTGATCGATCTCTTTGCAATGAATGAAATCTTTTATTTCTACCCCACTGTAAAATCTCATATCCGATAATTATATTATTATTCAATGNTATCTNATCNCCAGATATTTTTATTTGATGACCAATACCTTGGTTATTATTATCATCTATNTTNGANAGGCTATTTNTATCATACTCTGANAANGCNAGTTCNAAAGATAGATCTAGCCAATNATTNACACGATAATTACTTAATGCTTGAATTAACTGATGACTTTCTGGCGCAACCAATTGTCTNACAGGGCTATAGTAATCTATTGATTTGTTTGATAGTTCNATATTTTGCCTATCCACCCATTGATAATANANAACCCCNCTATTAGATAATTTTCTTACATATTCNCCATTTTTACTATCATNAGTGAATGAGACCTGGTAATGCTGCCCAATGATTGTATTTGTTGAATCAAAAGAATAAATACTATCTATAAATACATATATACCTATCGAGTCTTCTTGAGCTCCACTAANAAATATCTCTTTATCCCCTAAATCTTTGAAAAGTGATATTGCCTCACTATTCATTTCATTNTTTGTATTTAATGTTTGGTCGTATTCGCGAATCCAACTTAATTGAAGATTGCCTTTATTGTTTAATTCTNTATTTATTGATGAAGTNAAAAGGTTGCGATTATACTGTTCATCAGCATACTGGTATTCTATATAAANATCACTATCNAAAAATATTATATTTCTTGGCATAAAGNATATCTCACCAAGACTATAATCAATTGTATAATCATNATCTTCTCCACGATATAAANGTACACCATTTAGCCATATTCTTTCAGATCCTGCTATAATGATAATATCNTTATTACCATTTTTTGNTGTAAGACTATANGGNCCTTGCTTNCCATCAANACCTTTAAATTCGATCTGATGCATTATCCCTTTTGAACCAGCGACAGCACCAGTTCCANNTACNCCTTCATATTTAAATTGGTTATTAATACCAACNGTTTTTCTNTTTACATTTAAATATTTACCAGATTCAATATTNATATCCACNTCACCAGCNGTAACTTCAAAATTATNATGGTTAATTTGAAAAAATATTTTATCNATCTCATNTAAATTGCTTGTATTTCCATCAGGTTGGATAGGAAAGTTTTGATCAGATAANACACCACCAACTACTATATCATTTCCTAATGATCCTTGTATCTGCATTTGAAATCCGCCGCTAAACTCTGANCCTCCTCTTGGGGAAATATTCAAATTTCTAAAAACTGTTCCTGAAGAATAGATCGATTCCTTTTCTTTCGCAATTGGATATGATGTTAATTCAATATTATTACTTAGATCATGATTTATTATCAAAGAATCTACAAGAGGAAGATCTATCCATTTTGGGCCAATCTTCGTTGGCAACGGTATTGAATAATAATCATATTTGACAATTATGGATTGGANCNTTTTTTTCTGATTATCTATAAAAAATAACCCATTAATTGGNTCTAATGAATATTCAANAGAATCAGTATCTTGTTTTAAGATTGAAAAAGTTGTATCAATTATCAAATTATGTTGAAGCTTTATCTCTGATGAGTATGGAAGAACATTAATTGTATCTAATGTTGAAATGATTTGTCCTTTTATAATAGAAACAAACAAACCAATCAAAATAATTCGATTAATCAAGATAAAATTCTATTATCCTTTGATTTGTTAAACATAATATCTTGAAGTTATTATTAGTTAGATCTATCAAATATTCATTATCAATTAATGGGATTGAAAATAGTTTTGATATTGATTTATCAATTATCTCTATTTCTCCTTGATCATTTAGCATGACCCATGAGTCTTTAATATCTGTAATGGTCTTAGGGTTATCTATTGCAAGGTTTAGTTTATATTTTAATCTACCCAATCGATTAAATATAACTAACTGCTTTAAGCATGGATACAATAGAGCTATATCTCCATTAGAGCTAATTTTAATTTTATCACAACAATCTTTATCAATCATCTGCTGATCTAAATCAATAAATATAAGGGGATCTACGCCTGAAATATTTCCTCGAAGAATTGCATTATCATTTTTAGAAAGAAGATAATAATATCCCCAACTGTCAACTGCGAAATCATCTATAACTATGTTAGATCTATTCAAATTAAGACTTAGATCTAAACTATTAATTAGGTTTAAAGAATAATCAAAACGAAAAACTTTATTTTGACTTCTATCAAATATATATAAATCTAAATTTGAAATACTAAATCCTATGGGATCAATAAATGAATCATAATTATCACCAAATCCACCAGCGAAATAAAACCTTCCCATAGATGATTGACTTGCTGCAATCCTTGAGTCAATATCTATATAAAAAGTCCATCCACCATGTCCCTTTATTATTTTATCAATAGAAAAATCTTGTTTTTTTAGCTTAGCAGGAAAATCATAAATGTCAAAGTTTTGAGCTAATAAACTGCTAATAAAGAAAAAACTAATAACAGCCCTAATCATAGGGTTTATATGATTAAGTTGCTACTTTTGTTTCAGAATTTTGTGGAGGGTTAGTCAACATATATATCCCAATTATAATCATAATAAGTGAAATAACTTGTGCTCCAGAAAATCCAATGACATCAGTTACAATCCATATATATTTTGGATTAAGACGAATAAATTCAATAAAAAATCGTTCCATACCTGCAATGATTAAATAAGTAAAAAATAAGCTACCTTGCGTTACTATTTTTTCTCTTTTTTTCCATAAAAATATGAAGATCCCAAATCCGATAATTGATTCAATTATTTGAGTAGGATAAACGGTTATTATATCACCAGGATTAAAATTAGAAATATCTAACCAAGGATAATTAAAAGCAATTGATTCATATGTTGTTGGAGGTGCGCCAAATTTAAATGACATACCAAAAATTGATTTTGTAGGCAAACCATAATCATCACCAACTAAAAAGCAGCCTATTCTTCCAATAGAGTATCCAATAATTAATAATGGAGCAATAATATCAGCAAATTGGAACCATGGTAATCTATTCTTTCTTAGTACAATTGTAACACCGATTGTTCCTCCCATTAACCCCCCAAGAAATACAAGCCCTGAACCACTAAATATCATTCCAAATGGATCAACAATCACACGATCAAAGTTTTCTATTAAGTAATATATCTTCGATCCGATAATTCCTCCTAAGGCTGCCGAAGTAACAATATCTGAAGCTAAATTTTGATCATATTTTAAGCGTTCCATTTCTTTAAATAACAATGCATAACAAGTATAAAAAGCAACTACTAACATTAATCCATATGAGTAAATTGCTAGATGAAATTCAAATCCGAAGATTCGAATTAAACCAAAATCATATACGATAGGCCACATTATATTTTACTCCCACAAGTAGAACAATATTTATCACTATTATCTAATTTATTGCCACATTTTGAACAAAAACTTTTGTTATTATTATAATTCATATTCTGATTATTCTTTATAAATAACCCTCCAACTAAAACGGATAAAATACCTAATACTGCAAATGGCTCCCACAATGGAATCCTGTGTCGCTTCGGAATTTTATTATTTTTTAATTGAGTGACTTTATCATTATCAATTGAATTTTCAGTTAATCTATCTTGTAAATATTGCATAGTAGTCTTCCCTGAGAGATTATCGTAAGTTAGATTAATCATCTCTTTAGACATTTCTTTTAATCCTTGAAAATGTATCTGGTGGAATACAATATTATGCTGATCTTTATTTGAAGTTGATTCTAAATCAATATAAAAATTAGTTGAAATAAGCGGTTCTTGAACAAAAACATGAAATTCACCTAATGAAGTTGAGAATTGCAAAGGATATTGAATATCTCTTCTAATTGAAGAATTTAAAGGGTTATAAAAAACAAAAATTCTAAATGGGGATTTATTTAAATCTAAATGCACCCATCTCATTGAATTTTCATCCTTTATATCTAATGCTTTTACTTCAGATTCATCATTGGAAGATCCTGATACAAAAAAAACAGAATCTGTCATTGCTGGAACGAGCATTTCTATAGATAAATGGCCATCTGACAAATCAACTTTCCCATTTATTTCTACCATAATACCGCTATAGTAGTATTCAGGGTAAATATATACATTCAGATCACTGATCTTTGAACCTGCAGTAATCGGACTATACAAAAGGATAAATATGCTAAATAAATATTTCTGCATTTTAGTTAAAATTTTCATTTAAAAAATAATACATTTAAATCAATTACTTATAAAAAATTATAATTGCGTTGTTACAAGAGTAAGAATAATTAAATCATAAACTGTATGAGCATATGCTGCAGGACCAAAACCCCGAAATACATAAATCAATCCTAGAAAAATCCCCGCGATAAAACGCATCATAAAGATAGAGAAATTTGGTTCTTCACCATAATCGCCCATAAAATGAAATAATGAGAATAATGCGGCTGAAAGAATGATTCCACTTGTTGTTTTAGCAAATTTTTTCCATTGGAAAATAAATCCTAATATGGAGCCAAATCCTGCAATAAGAATGACACGAAAAACAAATTCTTCATAAATCCCTGCTCCGATAGATAAAACAACTTGTTGTAGCATTGTACCAGTAGAATTGGCCATTAATAAAGTAGTAGTAAATCCCATTAAAATAAAAAGTAAAGCTCCCCAGCATATGCTTTCAAAAAACATCCAAATTAGATATTCTCCTTTGATAACTGTAGTCTCAAGAGATTTCTTTTGTCGTAAGAAGGCAACCATGAATCCAATCATGAATGAGGCGCTAAATCCATAAATTCCATAAATACCAAATAACCCCAATACTTGACGCATTAATACATCTGCACCATTCCTTAAAATTACAATATCGTTTACTGAAATAGTAAAAACACCTATTTCATATATGATGAATAAAGGTATAGTAAAAATAAAGCTATATAAAGGCGAATTTGTTACAGATAAGTAATTTGAGTTTTTCATAGAGTGAAATAATTATTTATCATTCCGCACTTAAAAACAAGCAGAAAGATTATTTTTCATAATCTCTTTCAACTGAACAAATTCTTAATTTATAGTTTTTATACCATTTCTCTTTTCCCAATTCTTGTGCTTTTTTATGTAATGTGTTTTCTTTCCAATTTTTTAGAGCAATCATATCTTTCCAATAAGATACATTTACTCCAAAACCATTTTCATCCCTAAATGATTCATACCCCAAGTATCCCTTAATAGTTTCTATTTCTTTAAATGTAAGTTCATCCATTTTATCATATCCCTCTTGAACATCAGTTCTAATAGAAGTAAATATCGCACAAACATAAGGAGGTCTTGGTGTATATGCTATTTTTGATATCCTATTGAGTTTCTTCATTTTTTATGATTAATAATTATTATTTATCTAACTGTAAAACTGCCAAAAGGGCTTCCTGTGGGATTGCAATTTTTCCAATTGATTTCATCCTTTTTTTACCTTTCTTTTGTTTCTCCCATAGTTTGCGCTTACGAGTGATATCCCCTCCATAACATTTTGCAGTTACATTCTTTTTTAACGCCTTTACAGTAGCTCTAGAAATTACTTTAGCTCCCAAAGATGCTTGTATAGGGACATCAAATAATTGTCTAGGTATTAACTCTTTTAATTTACTACATAAAGCAACTCCACGATCGTAAGCATCATCAGCATGTGTAATAACAGATAANGCATCAACCACATCCCCATTAAGAAGTATATCAAGCTTCATCAATTTTCCATCTCTATAATCTGAAAATCCATAATCAAAGGATGCATATCCTCGACTAATTGACTTTAATTTATCATAAAAATCAAAAATAATTTCTGCCAAAGGAAGATCATAGTGTAATTGTGCTTTTTCTTTTGTCAAGTAATTAGTATTCTTATATATACCACGCTTTCCTTGACACAATTTCATAATATTTCCTATGTAATCTACAGGGGTAACTATTTCACAAGACATNTAAGGTTCTTTAATATTTTCAATANAAGANCTTGCAGGNATTTTAGCCGGAGTATCAACTTCGATTTCCGANCCATCTTTCCTAATAATAAGATACCTAGCATTTGGTGTAGTGGTTACCAAATTAACTTCAAACTCTCTNTCTAAACGNTCNTGNATAATCTCCATATGNAATAGTCCAAGAAATCCACANCGAAAGCCAAAGCCTAATGCCTCACTGGTTTCTGGTTCATAGATTAATGATGCATCATTTAACTTTAATTTATCCAACGCACTTCGCAATTGATTATAATGATCGCTATCTGATGGATATAAACCAGAAAAAACCATTGGTTTAATATTTTTAAATCCAGGAAGTGGTTCTTCAGCCTGGTTTTGCTTTATTGTTAAAGTATCACCAGGCAATATATGTGATACATCACGAATATTTGCAATTACATAGCCAACATCACCAGGTCTTAATTCATCTGATTTTATCATCTTAATTACAAAATGCCCAACTTCTGTTATATCATATTCATGTTGATGGCCAAAAAATNTAGCTGTGGANCCAGCTTTTAAAACNCCATCAANAACACGTACATAAGGTATNGCNCCCCGATAATTATCATACGTAGAATCAAAAATTAACGCTCTAGGAGATGNTTTAATATTTTCAATTGGAGGAGGTATCCTATTAACAATTGCATCGAAAATAAAGTTAATACCTATACCATTTTTTGCACTAGCATGTATAATCTCATCTTTATCACAACCTATTAATTCAATTATCTGCTGAGCAACATCCTCTATCTGNGCGCTAGGTAAATCTACTTTATTAATAATAGGTACAATCTGTAAATTATTTTCGATTGCTAAGTAAGTATTNCTTACTGTTTGTGCTTCTACTCCCTGTGCCGCATCNACNACTAATAAAGCNCCTTCACACGCTGCCAGNGATCTAGATACTTCATAAGAAAAATCAACATGTCCAGGTGTGTCAATAAGATTGAATATATANNATTCTCCATCATTATGTTTATANTGGATCTGTATGGGATGACTTTTAATTGTAATACCTCGTTCTCTTTCTAGATCCATACTATCCAAAACTTGGTNCTGCATATCTTTTTTAGATAACGTTTTAGTATNTTCTAANAACCTGTCTGCTAAAGTTGACTTNCCATGATCAATATGAGCGATAATNCAAAAATTTCTTATCTTGCTTTTATTCATTAAGAAGAAATTAAGTAGCTAAAGATATATTGACTATTGAAACTCATTGCTCATAAAANTATTTATACGGATAAAACCCAATTAAATTTGGGTTAAANTTNCCTTTGAACGTAAGTTGAAGAATGGACATAGAGCTAATATTAAATAGCATATATCAGAATATTNCTGAATTTCTACCTAACTTGGTATTTAGTATTTTAATATTCTTACTTTTTTGGGTCAGTGGTCTTTTTACGCAATTTTTGATTATAAGAATAGCAAATAAGCGTGGATTAAATAAGCAACTTTTATTCCTTATTGGTCGAATCGCAAAAATTGGTCTTATAGTCTTCGGTTTAATTACATCGCTTGGAACTTTTGGAATAAATGTNTCAGCATTGGTTGCNGGTTTAGGNTTAACAGGATTTGCTCTTGGATTCGCTCTAAAAGATGTAGTNTCAAATTTAATAGCTGGNTCNATCATTTTATTACATNNACCTTTCAAAATTAATGATANAATAAGCATTGTNGGTCACGAGGGAAAAGTTATCAANATTGATTTGCGTTATACTACGATTGANTCTGAAGATAAAAAAGTGCTAGTACCAAACTCTATACTATTTACCAAAGAAATTATTATACTTAATTAAGGACTATATTTTTTTTGAGCTCTCAGTAAGATTAAGTCTGCTTTCTGTGGTTCCCCATCTTGNGCCACAGAAACAATCCGAATAGCTTCTAATANAGGTATATTTCTATTATCATAATTTGCATATAATGCATCTAAGTGCCCTGCAACAATATTTAAATCATATGTTACNCCTTGAGATATATGCTCATCAACTANANCATAGAACCTGTTAATATAATATGGCTGAACCCAATATGGATCTTTCATATATTGTTTTTGAACTTCTCTTTCATGATGCAACTTCATTCTAGCTACACCACCATAAGCACCATTNACAAAAGCAACTTTCTCACCTTGNCTNAGTTTAGTCCAATAATCTGCTGGCNCTTCAGATTGACNATTTAGTAATGTAAAGAGCAATAAAAAATAAAGCGATATTTTCAACTATTCCTCCTGGTATTTATAATGGTTAACTATGGGAATCCTTCTTCCTACACCAAAGGCTTTAGAACTAATTCTTAAACCAGGTGCAGCTTGCCTACGTTTATATTCATTGGCTTTAATTCTATTATATATATCATATACTAGTTGAGGATCATAACCATCATTCATTAAAGTTAATGGGGACTCACGATATTCAATTATACGATCAACCAAGGGGCTGACAATTTTATAATCAAATGGATCAAATTGTCCTTCGGATAATTCTGCTGATGGAAGTTTTTCTATACAGTTTTTTGGAATTCTATCATATCCAGCTACAGAATTAATTTTATGTGCTAAAGCATAAACATCATCCTTTGATAAATCCGATATAACGGAGAGACCTCCAGACATATCACCGTATAAAGTACAATATCCTAAAGCCATTTCTGTCTTATTTCCTGTAGATAATACAAGCCAATTATATTTATTACTTAATGCCATAAGTATATCACCCCTTATTCGAGCCTGTATATTCTCTTCAGCCACATTCTTTTCAGTTCCAAAAAATTCATTTTTCAAAGTATCATCGTATTCATCAACAATATTCCCTATTGAAATTGATCTAAAGTCAATATTAAGATTAGCAGCAAGTTGCTTTGCATCATCTTTACTATGATCGCTTGAAATATTTGAAGGAAGAGAAACGCCATGTACTTTATCAGAACCAAGAGCATCTGTTGCTATACATGCTGCTAATGAAGAATCAATCCCTCCACTAAGTCCAATAACGGCTTCAGAATGAAAAGTCTTATGGAAATAATCTTTAACACCTAGTATAAGTGCATTATACACTTCAGAATATTTATCAATTTTTGGTTTAGGAATAGCTAAATCCGCATTAGAATCAATATAGATTATATCTTCTGAGAATTTTTTTCCTAAGCCAACTAATTTTCCATCACTACTTAAACCAAGGGACTCTCCATCAAAAATAAGTTCATCCTGCGCACCAACTAGATTACAATAATAAATTGGTTTATTTATGTTATTTACTTTATCCTTAATTAAATCTATCCTTTCATTGAACTTTAACCTATGATAAGGAGATGCAGAAATATTTATAATAAATGATGCACCAGATTTAGATAGCTCATGTGAAATTTTACGATCATATTCATGATCCCACAGATCCTCACAAATTTGTAAACCAATAACTATTTGTTCATCATTGATATCAATATTAAACAATCCCAATTCTTTCCCAGGAGAAAAATATCTATCTTCATCAAAAACATCATAGGTTGGTAATAATATTTTATCATACCTAAAAGTTTGTTTTCCATTAACACAGACAGCAGCAGAGTTAAATAAATGACCATGATCTTCATGAACATATCCTAAAATCATTGGTTTTGTTGATTTAGAAGAAATTTCATCTAAAATGATCATATTTTGATTAACAAAACCATTTTCATATAGTAAATCAGCAATTGGATAACCTGTTATAGACATTTCTGGAAAGACTACTATATCAGCTTCATTATCTAGGCTCTCCATGTAATTACGTAATATTAGGTCCTTATTTTCCTTAAAGGCTCCAACCGTGGGATTTATTTGGCATAAAGCTATTTTCATTTGCAACAAAATCTTAAAGTCTGATTAATTATGTATTCTCTTTTATAAAGTCTATTACTTGATTTGGGTCATTTACATTTGTAAGACCAGTTAAATTCCAACTATTTAAACCAACAACTGGCTTCTCTAATTGGAATGCATATGAAATTTCAGATAATGTTCCATATTTGCCACTAATAGCCACAGCGACATCGCAATTATATGCTAGCAAAGCGTTGCGTGATATACCCATATTAGTTGATACTGGAATAGTAATATATTTATTCATTTCAGATAAAGATTCACCCTTTAATATCCCTATGCAAGTACCTTTATTTTTNTATACTCCTTTGGCTATTGCTTCCATTACACCTTCTCCACCACCACAATATACTAAATATCCTTCTTTAGCTAATAACCCACCNAGCATATAAGTCTTATGATATATTTCATTGCTTACATCCCTTCCACCAAATACAGAAATACGTTTACGAGANAATGTCATGGCTCTAATCGAGACATCGTTCTAGGAAATGGAATTGTTTCACGAATATGTTTTATTCCAGTTATCCAAGCTACTGTTCTTTCAATTCCCAAACCAAAACCTGAATGCGGCACTGATCCATATTTCCTCAAATCCAAATACCATTTAAAATCTTTNTTATCTAATCCATGTTCTTCTATTCTTTTCTNTAATATCTCCAAATCATCCTCTCTTTGACCTCCTCCAATAATTTCNCCATACCCTTCTGGAGCCAGCATATCTACTCCTAAAGCTAGTTTTTCGTTTTTATTATCACGNTTCATATAAAATGCCTTAACATCTACTGGCCATCGGTGCACCATTATAGGCCTATCATATTGTTCAGATATAATTGTTTCATCTGTTCCNCCGAAATCATTACCATAAGAAAAATCAGCCCCATTATCACTTAGAATCTTAACAGCTTCATCATAAGTAATACGCGGAAAAGGCGCTTTAACTTTTTCTAAAGAGGAAGTATCTCTTTCGAGCGTATCTAGTTCATTTTTACAATTATTTAGACATGATTGAACAATACTCTCAACAAATTGTTCAGCCAAATCCATATTATCATCTAAATCATAATATGCCATTTCAGGTTCAACCATCCAAAACTCTGTTAAATGCCTTCTAGTCTTAGATTTTTCTGCACGAAATGTTGGGCCAAAACAATAAACCTTTCCAAAACTAGCTGCACTTGCTTCAGAATATAACTGACCACTTTGGGTNAAATAAGCGGATCTATCAAAATAATCAACATTAAAAAGATTAGATGTTCCCTCNCANGCATTAGCAGTAAAAATTGGGGTATCAACNAGAGTNAACCCATTATTATCCAAGAAATCTCTACATGATTTAATTACTTGGTGGCGTATTTTTAAAATAGCATGTTGNCTTTTAGAGCGTATCCACAAATGCCTNTGATCCATTANAAATGAGGTNCCATGTTCCTTTAATGANATNGGATAATCCTGAGNTAATTGATGAACTANAATATTTTTCACNAATATNTCATATCCCCCTATTGAACGTGGCTCCTCTTTCACAATGCCTGTTACAGTAATAGATGACTCTTGAGTTAAAATATTTTCTAAATTAAATACTTCTTCNCTAGTTTCGTCTGACGATACTACACACTGAGTCATACCTGTGCCATCACGTAGAATTAAAAACCAAATTTTACCTATAGATCGAGTATTATATACCCAACCATCAAATGTTGCTTCTTTNCCGTCAACTTCTGAAATATCAGATAGAAATCTTTTTTTCATTTATTTTTTCTTTTCCTTTCAAATATCGAATTACCAAGATGTCATTATTTCATTTAATATATCTTGAGCTATCTTTTTTACAGCAACTTTTGTTGCATACTCTCTTGGATCTCCAAATTCATCTTCATCTTCACTATCAACCAAACCATCACCATCGTTATCAATCTGATCTGAACTGATATCACCACTCAATCCATATGCNCCAAAACCAGAGTATTGTTTTTTTATAATTACTNTATCTTCTGCAACATCAAACCATTCTAAATCCATTGTAATNGTGAANCGATATTCTGTTACTGACTCCTCCTTAGTGTATGTATAAGGAGCATCTTTCACNCGAATTATTTTTCCTTTTAAAATAGAATCAGCATTANNCTCTTCATCTAATTGAAGAATGTTAGTTTCCAAAAATTGATTAACTAGATTATCAGTTACTGCCTCTGAAATGCCNAATTCTACTGTTTGATTCTCAACCATTGGGATTGAAATACTATTAATATGTGGNGGTATAGATCCCGCCATTGAATAAAATATACAACTTGAAAATAATGGTANAATGGTTATAAAAATAAATTGNTTCATTCTTTTGTAGACCTATATGATTTATTTTTTTTACCTAAACCATAATCATGTATTTTACGATATAACGTCCTTTCGCTCATCCCCAAAGATTTTGCAGCCTTACGACGGTTATTATTAAAATAATTTAATGTACGAATAATTGCTTCTCTCTCAAGATCTTCAAGAGACATATCNCCAATTGCATNATCCCGCACTAGTTTTTGTCCATCTGCATCTACTTCCATATTATCCGTTAATTTGGAATGATCATCATTAGGAAAGAAAGAAACATCTGATGGAGATGGAACAGATATATTTTTACTATTGTTCATTATATCTTTAATAAGNCCTACATCCTGACGCAATAACAATAATTGTCTTAAAATAAGTTCTCTCTCNGCTTGTTCTGCAGATTGATTTACAACTACAGGTAAATTATCATTATGAANATTTTGAGGNACANCTAATTTATCATTNACCATTTTTAAAGTAATTCTTTCTCCTTTCTGCAAAACTAATATACTTTCAACAAAATTCTTAAGTTCTCTTACATTGCCAGGCCAATTATAATTTTTCATAAAGCGAATTGCTTCGGGAATAAATCCCCGGTACGGGATATCATTTTCACGAGTAAATTCTAAGGCAAATCGTTCAACAAGCTGAGAAATATCTTCAATTCTATTTCTTAAAGGTGGCAAATCTACTTGAACTGTTTTTANGCGAAAATAAAGATCTTGACGAAATTGGTTTTTCTTTACGAGTTCTCTGAGATCTTTATTTGTTGCAGCTATTACTCTCACATCAGTATATAAAGTCTTAGAATCTCCAACACGCATAAATTCTCCCGTTTCCAGAACGCGGAGAAGTTTAACTTGNGTNTCCANNGGNGTTTCACCTATNTCATCNAGAAAAATTGTTCCCTTATGNGCNCTCTCAAAATATCCTTTTCGATCTTCATTNGCNCCAGTAAAAGAGCCTTTCTTATGTCCAAATAACTCNCTTTCAATAATTCCAACAGGTATAGCTCCACAGTTTACGGTAATCATATTATGTTGCAATCGCTTACTAAATTTATGAATAGCTTTCGCTATCATTTCTTTTCCCGTACCTGATTCACCTGATATTAAAACAGTAATATCAACAGGGGCAACCTGAGCAATTAAATCTAGAACTTCTCGAATCGAGTCTGAATTACCGATAATTCCTGATCTTGATTGTAATTTTTCAATATCAATCACTTTTATATACTCCTAATTAAAACCCTTTATAAATATTCCACATACTATCTAAAATTATATCTATTCTAGAAAAATGTGGCTCCCAGCCAAGTTCTTCATATGCAATCTTAGATGATGCTATCATGACTGCAGGATCGCCTTCTCTTTTTTTAACTACATCATAAATAATTTTTGTGGATATTAAATCTTCAACTCGTTTTATAATTTCAAGAACAGAGTATCCCTCTCCTGTTGCTAAATTCGTGATCAAATTACTATTTTTTTCAGATAAGTAATCGATTGCCTTTTCATGTGCTAATGCTAGATCACTAACATGAATATAATCGCGTACTCCGGTACCATCAGCAGTATCATAAGTATCACCATAAACTTCCACCTTTTTTCGCGTCTTATTTGCAGTTTCCATAATTATGGGTAACAAATTAGCAGGATTTTGTTCAACACGTTTAATCCTACCATTAGCATCATATCCTGCAGCATTAAAAAATCTAAATATCACATAGTTTAATTTCCCTAATTTCGCATACCACTGAATTAAATTTTCAACTACTAACTTGGTATAACCATAAAAATTGATTGGATTTAAGGCGTGATTCTCATCTATAGGTAGATAACTCGGATATCCGTATACTGCAGCTGTAGAAGAGAAAATTAGATTCTTAATCCCATGTTCTAGCATTACGTTTATCAGGTTAACGCTCCCATTAATATTATTATTAGAATATATTGATGGAAGCTCCATTGATTCACCTGCAGCTTTATAAGCAGCAAGATGAATAACTAAATCAAAATTATCCGATAAAGATTTTTTTAAATGATATAAATCCAACGTTGACCCATTAACAAATTTTGCTCGTTCATCAATATTTTCTTTAAAACCTAGCGAAAGATCATCATAAACCGTTACTTCATGACCAGCATCTAATAACTGTATAGAAACATGGGATCCTATATAACCAGCTCCTCCAGTAATAAATATTTTCATTAAAATATACCTTCTAATTCTTTTTCTAATTTTTTGATTTCATCACGTAGTTTTGCAGCTTTTTCAAATTCCAAGTCATCTGACGCCTCTAGCATTTCTTTTCTCATCATATCAAGCGCTAACTTCTTATCTATTTTGGAAAAATCGTCCCCTTTACGATTTACAATTGTATCATAATTATCATATTGAAACGAATCAGCTACTGAAGTACTAGATAAAATATTTTCTGTAGATTTATAGATTGTAGTTGGTGTAATTCCTAATTTCTTATTGTATGTTTCTTGTATCTTTCTTCTACGTTGCGTTTCATTGATTAAATATTCCATTGCTTGAGTAATTTTATCTGCATAAAGTATAACAGAACCATCTTGATGGCGTGCAGCTCTCCCTGCAACTTGCATTAATGATGTATGACTTCTCAAGAAACCTTGCTTATCTGCATCCAAAACAACAACTAGTGAGACTTCAGGAAGATCCAATCCCTCTCTGAGTAAATTAATCCCAACAAGGATATCAAATTCCCCTAATCGAAGATCTCTTAAAATTTTAACCCGTTCGAGAGAAACAATATCACTATGTAGATATCGAACACGAAGATTTACACCCCTCAGATATTCACATAGATCTTCTGACATTCGTTTAGTTAAAGTAGTAATTAATGTGCGTTCATTTTTATTTGCTCTTAGTCTAGCTTCTCCAATAATATCATCTATTTGTCCTTCTGTCTTTCTTACTTCTACTTTAGGATCAAGTAAACCTGTAGGACGTATAATTTGTTCAACTACTTCCCCACCACATAATTCAAGTTCTTTATCCCCTGGAGTTGCTGAAACATGTATAATTTGATTTTGCAACGGTAAAAATTCATTTATCTGTAAAGGCCTATTATCTAATGCACTAGGCAAACGAAANCCATGTTCTACTAAAACTTCTTTGCGGGCTCTATCNCCATTATACATACCTTTAATTTGTGGAAGAGTAACATGGGATTCATCAATAATTGTAAGAAAATCAGATGGAAAAAAATCAATTAATGTNTAAGGNCTATCTCCGGTTTGCCTATCTGAAAAATATCTAGAATAATTTTCNATTCCGGAACAATAACCCACTTCTAACATCATTTCTAAATCAAAATTAGTTCTTTGCTCTAATCTTTGNGCCTCTAACAAANCTCCATCTGAACGTANCTCTTCTAGTCTTTGAGTTAATTCTTCTCTGATATCTGNTNCTATATTTTTTATAGATTGCTGATCAGTAACAAAGTGTTTTGCTGGATAAATAAATTCATTAGCCATTTCCTTNAAGACTTCTCCAGTTAAAGGATTAAATCTCGATATAGAATCAATGGTATCACCAAACATTTCTAATCGAACACCAATATCTTCATAAGCTAAATAAATTTCAATAATATCACCACGGACACGAAATGTCCCTCTTTNAAAGACCGCATCATTCCGGTTATAATGAATATTTACAAGTTTGCGAAAAAACGCTCTTCTATTTAAGTGAATTGATTTTTGAACCTGAANAACCTGTTCTTGGTATTCAGCAGGAGAGCCAATACCATAAATACATGAGACAGAGCTAACNACAATTACATCTTTTCGAGCTAATAATGAACTTGTAGCTTTTAGACGCAAAATATCNATTTCTTCATTAATCGACATATCCTTTTCAATAAAGGTGTCTGTTACAGGTAAATATGCCTCAGGTTGATAATAATCATAATAACTTATAAAAAATTCTACAGCATTATGGGGAAATAATTGTTTGAATTCTCCATATAATTGAGCTGCTAGAGTCTTATTATGAGATATAATTAGAGTAGGACGCTGTAATTGTTGAATTACATTCGCTATNGTAAATGTTTTTCCTGAACCGGTTANCCCTAATAGAGTTTGATGCTTGGAGTCTTCTTTTAGACTAGATACAAGAGCATCGATAGCCTGAGGCTGATCTCCGCTAGGTTGATATTCACTAATTAAATTAAACTCTGTCATATTGGCAAAATTACGANGATATAATTAATGGTGTCAATGGCAGATACTAAATAATATTTTGTTTTNTTATATAAATATTATTGTGTTTGAATTNCAATATTAATTGAACTTATCTTTTCNAATGTATAATATCATATCTAACAGATGAATAAGCAACTTATACTATTTTATTGTATTAATATTATTGGGGGCCTAAGTGTTCTTGGGTCTTATGCTCATGGATTAATAAGCAATCCTTTAACTAGAATGAATCTTTGGGGAAACGTACCTCTATTAATCAGACCATATTATACTATTTTTATGTTTTTGGCAGCTGGGGGATATTTTTTCTTTACTTCATATATATTATTTTACATAAATATAGATACTGTTANACTGTTTGGCAAATACGGTTTTTGGTTNATAAATATTTTATATGCTGGTATTATTCTACCATCTGCAATCTGGATTTATCTTACGTTTGCAATGATGAATAATCCTTCACCTTTTTTGTGGNTAGTTGTTAGACTTNTTTTATTTANNGTTGGATTTTCCTCTGTGATATTACTTTCTTCATTNTTTATGTCAAATTTTGAAAAAACTAATTGGCTTTATATAGCTAGCATTATCGGCTTAACCTTTTTTTGTATNCAAACAATGTTGTTAGACGCAATAATATGGCCATACTACTTTCCAAAATAATATTTTATAGTTCAATACTACCTATTTCTAATTTTATTGATTAATATTACTTTCTAACGTATCGCATTATTGAATATTTATCTAAANGATAAAATAATTTTTGGAGTAAAAGAANTATGATGAAAAGAAATATATGGNTTTTAACATTATTGATAACNTTATCTTCTCAACTTTATGGNCAGGCATATAGAGGNTATGGAGGTTATATGCTTGGTCTTTGGTCTATTGANTGGAANAANCTTAATAATCAAATTACAGAATTGAATGCCGATAATTTTGGTATGGGCAGCTTAGAAAATACTTTAATGATGAATGGTGGNGGTGGAGCTGTTAATGTATACAATAATTTATTTATAGGTGGAATGGGGTTCTCTGGTAGTACNCATATCAATGGTGCTGACGCAAACNCTNTTAACCGTGATATCACAATTTCTTCAACTCTTGCAGGTCCTTATGTTGAGTCTAATTACAACCCTTATGGNAATCTTGAAGTTAATTTTGGTGTAGCATTATTATTTGGAAATGCAANCATTCGAATTTTAAAAGANTCAGGANCNAATAGCTGGACAAACATATGGTCTTCTTTTAATGATGCTAATCCAACTTATTTAAATACCCAAGCTTCAACGGATATAACTGTAATCAACCCATTTATGTCATTAAGATANCCTCTAATGCCNTGGTTTGGATTTGACCTTAGTNTAGGATATAATNTTACACTTTATGATTCAAATGGNTGGGAAGCAAATAACGCACCTTTAGCTGGTAAGCAGGAATTAGAATTATCAAAACCTTTTTTTAGAATNGCTTTAATACTCGGAGGGTAAAAAATTTACTNNGCTTTTTGAGCAGTAATNCTCGAACGNAATATCCAAGCAGATTTATAACCCATNTTTAACAATTCTTGCTGTAGTAATTCTGCAGAATCCCTATTTATAAAATCTCCTACTCTAACTTTATAGTTAGGAGTNTCAAATTCCACATAAACACTATCAGTAATTTTATTACTAATAGATATTGCAAGACTATCAGCATATTCAAANTAACGTGTTGCTAAAATCTGAACACGATATCCTTCTGAAATTAATTGANTTGAATCTTTTGTTAACACNACATCAAAAGATGTTGAATCATCAAGAGCATTGTTTACNATAACTGGCCAACTAGGATGTATATCTTTTAATTTTTTCTGGNTTACCTCATTAGANTTTTGTGCTAAAATGAAAGAAAAAATAAAAACCAAAAAAAAATATATTCTATTAAGCATTATAGTCTCAATAAGGATTCATGTGAAANCCATCCTTTTTTACCATCAAGCAATATTATTTCAAACCAACCTGGTTGCGATTGAACGATATCAACTTTTAGACCTTCATGAATACGNAAAATTATCTTCTCATTTCTATCAATAGGTGCAGAACGGACATTAACAATTGGAGAAATAATAACACCTTCATTTTTGTCAGAAATTTCCCAATATTTATCCAAAGCTATGACATGAATTAAAGTACTAACTATTAATAAAAAGACCTGCATTCGAAATGCAAAAAGAACATCTAAAATTCCAAATACTTTGAACAATGTCGCAATTGCTGCTAAAAGAATCATTAAGCCACCCCAGAGTAATAAATCCTTTAGCTTTATACTTCTCTTAATTGTCCTATATATCTCAATAAATAAAATACCTTTGGGTACCTCTATCCTATCTTTTACACGTGCATTGACAAAATCTAAATTATATTTTAAATCTTTATGTATAGGAGATAATTGTATTCCTTTTTCGTATGCCCAAATTGCTTGCCCCACATCGCCTAACCGATAATATATATTACCAATATTATAATATAGATCAGGATGCTCTACTTCATCTAATATTGCTAAAAATGCATCCAGAGCATAATCATACTTTTCTACACTAAAGTAACGATTACCTATTGAGAATAAGCTATCAACTGAAATTGTTGTCTCAGCATTTAAGATAATATGAAGACAGCAAAGGAAAATTATTATACGCTTCATCTATTCGAATCCAGTTTATATAAAATATTTTTAGCATCATCTAAAAGTGTATCTTGAACTTCTGAGGCATCAGGTCCATATCTACCTGCATCACACAATTTTAAAATTTTAATTAAAGCATCTAAATGGTCAGCTTCAATGATACCTTTTAAAGCTCGTTTAACTGATAACGGATCTAAATGTTCACTGGAAAGAAAGAAACGATCCTTAAGATATATATACAAAACTCTAGAAACCTGCATAAATGGATCTTCTTCTGGTTTTATTAGATTTTTTAAGGCTTTCTTCAGTGCCTTATTTGATTGGCGTTTACGTGCATTATTTAATCTATGTCCTTTGAATCGTGTAATAGGTATTGGAAGTAAGAATAAAATTGCTGCTATAATATGAGAAGATAATGATCTAATTGATATCGTCGGTTCATTACGTAGAACCCAATTAGATATACTTGTCGTATTATAACGAATATCACTTCCTAGTAATGAAATTTCTTCTTTTGTAAAACCTTTAGTACTACTAATAAAATCATCCTCTCCTGGCAGGACATTCAATGAAATAGATTTTGCTCCAGCTTTATTCCAAGATCCGTCCTTTGGATTAAGAAAAGATAGTTGAATCCGTGGGAGTTGATATCTACCAGACCCTCTAGGAATTAATATATATTCCCAGAGCATTGTACCTGTATATTGATCCCATAATTTTTCTTTTTCAAAAGAAGAGTTAGGTGGAAANACATCCATATCCCCCGGAAAANTTATCTCAGGNAGACTAAACATATTTATATTACCCGTTCCACGTAATTCAACATTGAGAGTAACAGCTTCATTAATACGAACTTCACTTGTNTCTACCCATGTTCGNATATTNAAATCTCCAACTGCACCAGTAAAATCAGCAGGTTGTCCCTCAGGATATGGATTTACATTAACTTTAACAACATCAGTTCTAATTAATTTTTGAACTGTACGATTATTAAAGCTACTAAAAAAAGGATCATCCCAGATTGATCTTCTATTATTTTTCTGCTTTGTTTTAACTTGCGCTGTAATACTCATTGGTGAAATTTCTAGACTTCCTGTCTTTGTAGGGAATAAAGCAACTTTATATAAAGTTGCAACTTGATATTCTACCCCTTTTATTGATGTCCGATTAAAACGAGGGGGTTGTGGTATAGATAAATCTTCCTGCCAAAAGCCAACGCTTTTAGGATAATCAATCTTTTCAAGACCAAGTTGGACTCTTGTATATAATTTATATGTTACAGTTACTTGCTCGCCCATGTATAATTCATCTTTATCAATCTCAGTTAAAACAAATAATTCTTTTGCACTTGTGACCGCACCAGATTTTTGAACATTTATTCGAATTGGATTTGTTTTATATTTTTTACCTCCAGTAGAAATAATTAACTCAGGTATAACCAACCTGCCTGCTCGATTTGGAGCTAGTGTCCATGATAAACTTTTTGTTGATGTAGATTTTCCATTAGTCCAAGAATAATTTGTCTGTTGAGCAGGACCACTCACAATAGTAAAGTCATCTAATAATGATGAGATATTTACTGAAGGCATTTTATCTGTTTCCTGTGCTTCAATTCTAAAAGTAAAGGTTTCATTTATAGTAATACTATTTGCATCAACAGTAGCACGAACTGAACCGCCAGACATATGACTAAGTAGAAATAAATATATAAAAAAAGATCTTAAATAATTAACCATAGTATTTACCAATCTTTTTCTAAATTTTTTCTTTTTGATTGAGAAATCTGCATCTTTTTATTAATCTTTTCATTATTTTTTAATGCATCAAGTATTGCTGTTGCATTTTGTTTATCTTGAGGTATTAGTTTCTGTTTTTTTTCCTCATTAGATGAATTTTCATCCCCTTTTTCTTTATCCTGCTTATTGTTTTTGTTTTCTTGATCTTTATTTTGTTGTTCATCATTATTCTTTTTTGAAGAATCTGCTTGATCGTTCTGATCTTCGTCTTGATTTTCATTGTTTTGTTTTGAATCTTTACTTTGATTCTGATCATTTGACTGATCTTTATTACTATCTTTGTCTTCATTCGATTCTTGATTTTCATCATTCCTCTGTTCTTGAAGTCTAAACTTTACTAATTCATAGTTAATCTTTGAGTCTAAATCATTTGGGTTTAATACAAGTGATTTCCTGTAAAAAGCTAAGCTTTCCTCCAATCTTTGATTCTCTACAAGTACATTTGCCATATTATAATATGCGCTAGATTTAAGCTCCATATTATCAGTATTTAAAGCAGATTCAAATCTCTTCATCGCCGATGAGTAATCATTCTGTTGAAACGCAGTCGATCCTAATCCAAAACTTGCAATAGCATCTTCTTTTCGTTCCAATAAAATTTTCTCATAATATTCTCTAGCTTTATCAAATTGATTACTATTATACAATTTTATTCCTTTATCTTCACAAATAGCAATTGAATAAGAACAAATGATAAAAACACTAATATTTAATCTTGTAATTCTCATATTTTTTTCTTTCTGGTAGGCATTATTAATCCAGCAGTTAAAAATAATAGAGAAATAGTAGCAAATGATTGATATCGATCTTCATATTCTGAATAAATATGTGTTGCTATTGATCGTTTCTCCATATTATCAATTGCAGACAAAATTTCTTTATATTTGGAATCGCGATTATTGAAACGACTATATATTCCTCCACCTGCATTAGCTAATTCAATCAACATGTTTTCATTTAACTTTGATGTTATCAATATACCTTTTTTATCCCTTTTATAACGATTATCACTGGAATCGTTATAAATTGGTATTAGCGATCCCTTTTCAGTACCCACCCCTACTGAGTGAGTAACAATCCCACTCTTTAAAGCTGTATTAGCCATTTCTATTGCTGCTCCTTCATGATCTTCTCCATCCGTTACAAGTACCATAACCTTGTATTTATCGTCTTCCTTATTAAACACACTCATAGCAGTTCGAAGAGCAGTGCTAAGATCTGTTCCTTGATTTGGAATCATTTTTGTATCTATTGCATCAAGGAATAACTGGGTAGCTTCATAATCAGAAGTTAAAGGCAAGTAAAGATGACTTGATCCTGCAAAAACTATTATCCCTACACGATCTCCTTTTAACTGACTAATTATTTGCGATATTTCAAATTTTGCCTTTTCTAACCTACTGGGCTTAATATCTTGCGCATTCATACTTTCAGAAACATCAACTGCAAATACCAAATCCACACCTTTTCTCTCAATAGGAGAAACCCTTGTACCAATTTGAGGGCCAGCAGCAGAAAAAATAAGAAAAATTAACCCAATAATAGTTAATCGATTTTTCCATTGCAAAAAATTGGCATCTAATCTTGAAAACAATTTATCCTTTAGTTCTGGATCCATCTTTCTCCAAATTTTTTTATTGTAATGCTTTTCTACTTTTACCCACATAATAAAAAATAATAAAAATGCTAAAAAGAATAATAATATATATGGAAATCTAAAAGCAATCATGTCTGTCTATTAAATATTGTTCGATTCAATGTTTCCGTACTCATTCCAATTATCAATGCTGGTATAAGAAACCATCCAAATAATTCTTTATATTTAGTATAACTTTTTACTTCTATTTCCGTTCGTTCCATACTGTCTATTTGTGCATATATTTCTGATAGCATATCTCGATCTTTTGCTCTAAAATATTTTCCTCCAGTTTCATTCGCTATTTCTTTTAATGTTTTTTCATCAATTTCATTAATCATTCTTCCAATACCAGGAATATAGGTTAATGATTGATCCGTTGCGGCACCAATAGTATATATTTTTATTTCAAATTGACTTGCAAGATCTGCAGCAGTTATAGGATCAAGTTCTCCTGCATTATTACTACCATCAGAAAGTAAAATCATAACCTTACTCTTAGCTTTACTATCACGCAAACGATTAGTTGCATTTGCAATGGCCATCCCAATGGCTGTACCATCATATTCTTTCTCAGCAATACGAATATCCTTTAATAATGAACTTAAAACATTGTTATCAGTTGTCAATGGACATTGGATAAAGGTTTCTCGTGCAAATACTAATAAACCTATACGATCCCCTGATCTATTGGCAATAAATTTTTGAGCAGCTTCTTTTACTGCTTCCAATCTATTTGGTTTAAAATCTTCCGCTAACATACTACTACTTATATCAATAACTAAAATAATATCAACTACATCTACATTCATCATTTGTAATTGATCAATTTTCCGAGGTCTTGAAATAGCTACAATAATTAATACTAATGTTAATATCTTTAGATAAAGTACTATCTTATATTTCCGCTCTCCTTTTCTACGAAAGTATCCTTCTAATAATGTAGAAGATGAAATACGCATCGATCCTTCAAGATAAGAACTCTTAGCATTAAATAGCCATAATAGAAGAGGAATAAAAAATAGAGCTATTAATACCCAAGGATGTAATAATTCAATCATTTTAAGACTACCCTTTACCCTAGCTTAGATTAATTGAAGTAGTATTACTACGGAAAATTGAACATAAAGTTCCATATAAAGCACAATAAATTGGGAAGCAAAAGCTTGAATTTTTTAATCAGATATTATATAAATAAAATATATCTAGTAAGCTATAAAATTATTCATCTGATTTATCACTATCAGAGGTTATAGTTTCTGCTGCATCATCTAATTCTTGCTTGGCGTCATCTACTGCTCCTTTGAATTCTCTAATCCCTTGACCAAGTCCACGTGCAAGCTCTGGGATACGCTTTGCACCAAATAATAGAAGAACAACAAGAGCAATAATGACCCATTCCCATCCTCCGGGAACTGCAGCGCGAATTAAAGTTTCTGATGATTCTAACATGGTTAATTCCTTATCATTTCAATTTATTTAGTGGAATTTAATATAATCCTATCTGCATTACCTGTAAAAACGAAGTAAATAAAATGCAGTTGCTAAACCGATTATACTAGTAAAATTAATTGTAATTTCTAATCCAAATTTTAGTACAAACATTAATAAATCAATACTAATAACACCTTTGGCATTTCCAAAAATACCAGCCAAATCAAAATATATACTAGTAAGAAAAAAGTCTTTTACCACTCCAGGCGGCAGTAGAAAACCAAGAATCTCTCCTAAAAGAGACCCTGTCATAGATCCAAAAAATAAAACTAAAAATACTAATCCAAACGATCTGCTTTTATTCATTTCTTATTTCTAATTTATAATTTAGCTCNGATTTCAGATTTTTCCTCAAATCTATCATTGTCTAACGTCCATTGNATTATACTCCAAAATATNTANAGTGTAAACAAAGGGAATAAAATAAGTCCTTGAAAAAAGAAAGCTGACAAAATAATTAAACCAACNCCAANAAGACTCAANGTATTNGATTTTCCNTTTTTAAAAGAAATCAATGGAAATTTTGAAAAACGTATTTTACTTACCATAAGAAAACCAAGAAATGCTNTCATAACAAGAGCAATTCTTGGATCTCCATAATTCCCCCAAATTTGCTGATTAAATAAAAGAAAACTAANAATCATAACAGCATTCATGGGTGTAGGTAATCCAATAAAATANGATTTTGGNTTANTATCCTGATCTAAATTATATTTTGCAAGCCTNATTGTNCCGAAAAGAATAGGTACAAAGCTAATGAGNCCACCTAATATAGGAGGAAGACCTTCNACGTANACTAAGTATATTATAAGAGAAGGAACTGCNCAAAAAGAAATAGTATCTGCGAAAGAATCAAACTCTGCNCCAAAACGGGTAGGAATACCTAATAACCTAGCTAGCTTTCCATCAAAAACNTCAAAAAAACATGCNAAAAGAATAAGCCATCCAGCACGAATAGGATCCCCTCTCATTATAAATCCCATTGCCATGAATCCTATAAACATNTTCATAACAGTGAATATGTTCGGTATAAACTCNCTAGGTTTTNTNTTCATTTTTTTCATGGTATTTTCCCAATAATAGTTTCTCCACCTTTAACTTTNTCTCCGATNTTNACTTTTATTTCCACAGAACTGGGGAATATAATATCAGTTCTTGAACCAAACATAATAAAACCTAAACGGTCTCCTTTTTTCATCTCTTTATCAACTTCAGCATAGCAATGTATTCTTCTAGCTATAAGTCCCGCGATTTGAAGAACACGATAATTAAATTTTNTAGCATTGAATAAAATATTNNTCCTTTCATTTTCATCGCTAGCTTTATGATTATANGCCGCAATAAAATTTCCAGATTTATGTACNACCTCACTTACTTTAGATGTCAAAGGCANTCGNTTTACATGGACATTAAATACATTTAAAAAAATAGAAATTCTAGATGCATTTTTTCCTACCTTATCATCATCTACTTGATCGATACGAATTATTTTTCCATCTGCTGGCGATATAATTAATGATTCATCAGNAGGACATTNTCTAATAGGATCACGAAAAAAGTTGCANGNNAAGATTAGTAGTATTCCAAAAATAAAATATAATATGATTAATANNTGATAATTATAATAGTGAGATGCTATGCCTAAAAAAAAAGATGATAGCAATAATGATATAAGTATTCTTCTACCTTCAGGTGCTAACACTGATTAATTATCTCCCACCCTTACCTAGAATTAATTTTTTATTAATATTCCGTCCATTTCTGTATAACTGTATATTAATTTTATCTCCTTGTCTTAAATCGCTTTCTTCAATTATTGATCTAAATTCCTTTGTTGTATTAACAACAACGCCATTAACTCTAGTTATAATATCTCCATTCTTAACTCCTGATCTATCAGCAGAACTTTTTTGCTCAACTTCGACTACAATTAATCCTTCAGATATGTCTAAATCCATATATAATGCAATTCTAGGAGTAAGCGGTTGGACTGTTAGACCTGTTTTATAACTTCTATCAACTCTACCAGTATTTTTTAATTCTTCAACAATTCTCTTTGCTCTATTAATTGGGATTGCAAAACCAATACCAATTGAACCCTCAGTATAAGAGGATCCTGTATAAATAAAAGTATTAATTCCAATAACGTTTCCTTGACTATTAACAAGTGGTCCACCACTGTTACCCATATTTATTGCTGCATCAGTCTGAATCATATTTTTATATACTTGACCTCTCTGCATTTCACCAAAGTTCATATCTACCGCGCTAATAATACCTACAGTTGCAGTTGGTTGATTATTGATTTCAAATAGNCCTAATGGGTTGCCAAGAGCAATAACCCACTCACCAATTATTAATTCATCAGAATTTGATAAATTTGCATAAGAAAAATCTCTTCCATCTAATTTTAATAGTGCTATGTCAGATATATGATCAATTCCAATAATTTCAGCTGGATATTCTTTCCCACCTTTTAATGATACAAAGACTTCACTAGCTTTCTCAACAACGTGTGAATTCGTAATGACATAACCATCAGGACTAATCACNACTCCAGATCCAGAGCTTCTTGCTTTTCGTTTCTGGTAAAACATTTCAGGAAAAAAATAATTAAACCAAGGATCTCCNCCAAAAGGANCTACTAAGTCTTGGATTACATTTATACTTGCAACTGATGGTCCAACTTTTTCTATTGCTCTTGTAATAGCATTTTTTCTTGNTTCGGATATCGTATCAGCAGATAAGTAGAAACCAATGAAGAATAAATAGAAGAGNAAATTANATCTTTGTCTATTCATAAGAGATATTTTTTAACAATAATCCATAAGCNGGAGCTTTAAATTGTTTTGAATCTGATCTAGGATTATCTAACTCTTTATTTAATTGTTCAATACTATACTTTTCTTGACTTATTGCCACCATTNACCCCACTAAATAACGCACCATATGATGCAAAAATCTATTGCCTGATATGTGATAATTTACNATTTCGCCAGTTTTCTTCCACTCAGATTGATAAATATTGCATATTGTATCTTTAATTTGAGGATTTTTCTTTGAAAAAGATAAAAAGTCATGCTCACCAATTAATATTTNAGCTGCATTATTCAGCTTCAATATATTCAGTTTNCCAGTATACCAGACTCTATTTCTATCTAATAAATTTCTAATTTGCCTACAACTATATATATATTCCCTTCGAATNGCTGAAAAACGCGCATGGAATCCATCATTAACTAATTCAANTAAATTAACATAACAATCTTCATTTAGATTACCATTGATNGCTTTTCTCAAATTATTGTGNTCTAATTTTGTATTCATATCAAAATGCGCNACCTGGCCAAAAGCATGAACTCCAGCATCTGTTCTTCCAGATCCNATAACATGAACCAACTCNCCTTTATTCAATTTTGTTATAGCTTCCTCTAATTCNCCTTGAACTGTACGTTTATCTTTCTGCAACTGCCATCCATAAAAATTGGAACCATCATATTGACAAACTAACTTAAAACGACTCATATAATTTGCAGATATTACTATATTATCATTATTTAGAATAAAATTGAAATCAAAAAATCTAGAATAGNATTAATATAATTATATACTTATAAGATAGCTATGTTATCAAAAATATATAGTAAGTGATAGATTATATTGATCTGTATTTGGAGAATAATAAGGAACAATNTCGGTATTTTCAATATTAGAGATTCTAAATAGATATAAAGCATCTATTGCTGAAATAATATGATTTAATACCATTCCACCAATTAAAAAAGAAGCCCTTAATTTCCAAGTATCTGCTTTAATTCTCATTTTCTCAAAAAATATCCTATTACCATCATCATTCCAGNCCCAATTCCAATTCTTATCTTGTTCATAAACTGCATTAAAATCNCTCCATCGTAGATGCTCTTCATTAAATTGATCAATTGATGAATAATTTCCAATATCAATCCAATATTGTCTATTTTTCCCTATAGGACTAACNCCAGCATGNTGAGCAGCATAGGCTTNATAATTGCTCTCAAATTTGTTTGAATTAGAATAACTACCTAAAATCGAAATAAAAATAACNGATTCTGTTAATGCCATTATTCTACCTCTTTGCTGGTATCCTAATGAATACTCTCCCCACCCAGGAAAAACTAATGACTTTAATACAGGAGATATAANAGGATCTCTAGAATCCTTATTTAAGTTTATTTCCTGAGAAAAAACTACCTGCAAAAATAAAAATATTATTATGATCTTTTTTGAAACCATCCAAAGAATAATGTAATAACTGATATTAAAGTACAAATNAAAGCAAACCAATCNCCATATTTTGTATAAAATGATGGAATATTTTTTATNGGAATACTAGCAAGAAAGACTTCCTGTTTATTGAAAGGTATTTTTTTGTTTACTTTACCAGTAGGTAAAATCAACGCAGAAACCCCTGTATTTGCACTACGAGCTATAGGTATTCTGTTTTCAACTGCTCTTATCTTGGCAATTTGAAAATGTTGATATACACCAGAAGAGTGACCGCACCAAGAATCATTTGTCTCAATAGTAATAAATTTAGCACCGAGATTAACAAACTTTCTTGCAATTTTTGGGATACTAGATTCATAGCAAATCAAATTTGCAAATGCAAAATTGTCAACATTGAATATTGTATATTCAGATCCAGCTGTGAAATTTGCTTGACCAAAATTTAGTTTTTTAAGAAATGGAAAATAATTTGAAAATGGAATGCTTTCAGCAAAAGGAACTAAATGTATCTTATAGTACATTTTTGTTGAGCCATCAGGCTTTATAAACATCGCAGCATTATAATAATCTATTTGATTATCCCTCCCTTTAATCCTATCTGGAGTTCCAGTAAGCAGTGGAATGTTAGATTTTTTCACTTTTTGCAAGATTGATCTACGATTTGAATAATTTATTCTTAAATATGTTGGTAATGCTGCCTCAGGCCATAAAATAAAATCGGGGTCAAGTTTAATCGCTACATTATGAAGTGAATCCATCGTATTAAAAATTCTATCGCGAAAATTTTGTTCCCATTTTAGATTTGGATCTATATTTGGCTGAACAATAGCAACACGAACTTCATTTTCAGTATATCTATTCTGAATGGAGGAGATTCGAAAAAAACCTAATAAAAAAATTACTAATAATAGCAAGGCTCCAATAGATAATATATTTTTTTCTGCACCTTTAGAATTTATAGCAATATATATTATCACATTTAATACAACTATCCAGAAACTAATGCCCATAGAACCCGTTACATCTGCAATTTGAATTAGGGGCAAGCTGAATGTTTGAGTTAATGCTAAATTAATCCAGGGAAATGAAAGAGGACCGAAACTCCGTAAATACTCTATAGAGACCCAAAGTAATGGTATGAGAGATAGTCCATATCCAGTCATTTTATGATGCCAGCTGGATAAGAAGCCCAATAACATCCAAAATATACTTAGATATAAAATTGCTGCAATCATAGATATTATAGCAGGCACCAAACCGGCTCCACTATTGAGTCCAAACCAATAAACAGTTATAACATTTACAATAATACCTGTTATAAAAGACCATTTCATACTATTAACTATGGATGTGTTAAGTAAAATATGAATTAATGGTATCAACCCAAACCAAGCTAAAATCCCAAGAGGAGATGGCGGATAGGATAACCCAATTAAAATACCTGATAATACAGATAGTTTCCATTTTGATATATCAAGGAAATTTGACATAATTATTTTTGATCTAAATATTGTTGCAGAAATATTGCTGCTGCAGTTTGATCAACTAAAGATTTATTATGCCCTGTTTTAATACCCTGATCTTTCATGGATCTTTTTGCAGCTTTTGAACTCCACCTTTCATCAACAAATTTTATTTTAATACCTTTTGAAGATAATTTATCTGAAAAAAATTTTACTTTTTTTGTCTGATCTGTATCTTGTCCAGACATAGCAAGTGGTAAGCCAACAATTGTTAATTCCACATCTTCTATAATAATGATATCTTGAATTAGATTAACTATATGATGATCATGATTTATAATTGTTTTATATGGGCTGGCAATAATCTTTAATGGATCAGATAGTGCAAGCCCTATTCTTTGATCACCGTAATCAATAGCTAAAATTCTTCCCATTTAATGGAAGTTTACTTGATAGGATTTTTTAAAAATCGTTTAAGAATTTTACCTGGTTTGAAATGTGTTTTCTTATGCGCAGGAACAAAGATTTCCTGATTAGTCTGAGGATTCCTTGCGTTAGGCTTAGCTTTCGTTGGTTTAACTTCAAGTACACCAAAATTCCTAATTTCAATCCTTACTTTTTCATGATCATCAGTTAACATATCTCGTAAAACTAAAAATAACTCATCAGTAAATATTAAAGAATCAACGAGGGTTGCTTCTAATCGATTTGCAATTTCTACAGCTACATCTTTTTTTGTAAATGTTCTTACTTTCATTTCTAAATGCCTGTTCTTTCTACGTTATCAACTCCAGGAATTTTGATTACTTTCTTAATTATACGATCAAGTTGCTTTATGTTATTTATTTGTATAATAAAAAATGCTGTCGATAAAGCATCTTTAACCTTCATATCAACACTAGTTATATTGATATTTGAACTTGAAATAACTTCTGTAATTTCTCTTAACATACCCTTTCTATCAATTGATTCTACTTTGAGCCTTACATTAAAAATATCAGATCTTCCAACATCCCATTCTACTGGAATCAAACGATCTGATTCTTCATTTAATAAAGGTAAGCTTTTACATGTAGAATGATGCACGGTAACTCCCCTACCTCTAGTGATAAAACCAATCATTTCATCACCAGGAATTGGATTACAACATTTTCCGAAAGATACCATTAAATTTTTAATTCCTTGAATTTTAATACCTTTAGATCTACCTCTAGCAAAATCCAGAAAACTACTTTCTCCATCTGAAGGTTCTTCCTCAATTGAGTTCTTATCATTTGGGCTTATTTTATTTAATACATCTCTAATAGCAATTGATCCACTCCCAATAGCTTCAAGAAAAGAATCGGAATTATTATATCCAAATTTGAAATATGATTCAATTAATTCATTTATCATTGATTTTCGTTTTAATCTTCTAAGCGTTTTTTCAACAAGTTGTTTACCAAGAACGATGCTTTCATCTCTTGTCGTCTTCTGTAAAAATCTATTTATATTATTTCTAGCTTTACTTGTCACGACAAACTTTAACCATCCATAACTAGGATTTTGAGATTTGCTAGTTAATATTTCTACATTATCTCCATTTTTTAAAATTGTATTTAGTGGTACAACTTTATGATCGACCTTAGCTCCAATACAATGCAATCCTACTTCTGTATGAACATTAAATGCAAAATCAATTGGAGTTGAATCAACTGGCAACTGAACTAAATCACCATTTGGGGTAAATACAAATATTTCATCATTAAATAAATCAATCTTTAGAAGATTCATAAATTCTCTTGGATCAGACGACTCACCTTGAAGAATCTCTACTAGATCTCTTAACCATTTTATATGATCATCGATACTCTTACTAGCAACTCCATCATTTTTATATTGCCAATGTGCAGCAATGCCTATTTCAGCAGTTTCTTCCATCTCCCTTGTTCTAATTTGAATCTCAACTAATTTTCCTTCTGGACCTATAACAGTTGTATGTATTGATTGATAAGCATTTGTTTTTGGAGTAGCGATGAAATCCTTAAAACGATCTTGGACAGGCTTAAATTTTTGATGTAAAACTCCGAGTGTTAAATAACAATCTTCTATTTTATCAACAATAACTCTCACTGCAAGATTATCATAAATTTCATTAAAAGATTTACCTCTTTTAACCATCTTACCATATATAGAGGAATAAGATTTAACTCTACCATAAATTGATGCGTCCAAATTATACTTAGATAATTCATCTATTATTGGTTTAGTAATATCAGAAATATATCTCTCTCTAGCTCTTCTATTTGATTTAATTTTGGATTCAAGATCAGAATATGCTTTTGGATTTAATGTTTGAAATACTAAATCTTCTAACTCAGCTTTTACCTTAGCCATTCCCAACCTATTAGCCAATGGAACATAAACATCTCTAGTCTCTATCGCTATTCGATGACGCTTAATCCTGGGCAAATGTTTGATTGTCTTCATGTTATGAAGCCTATCGGCAAATTTAATTATTATTACACGCAGATCCTTTGCAACGGAAAGCAACATCTTCATAAAGTTACCTGCTTGTTTCTCTTCTCTGCTTGAGAAACGGATACCTCCTAGTTTGGTAACACCATCAACGAGATCAGCTACATCTTTACCAAATAGAGCTTTTATATCGTTAATCGATGCATCTGTATCCTCAACAGTATCATGTAACATTCCTCCTGCAATAGTAAAATGATCCATCTTCCATAATGCAAGAGTGTTGGCAACGGCTAAGCAATGACTAAAATAGGGTTCGCCAGATTTTCTTTTTTGACCTTCATGGTGAGTACTGGAAAATTCATATGCTTGCCATAAAAGATCGCGTATCTCATCTTTTTCAAATCCTTTAATAATAGATACACTTTCAAATAAATTTAGAAATTTCCGTGGATATTCGCCTACAAGGTGCGGAACAAATTTTGTTAATGGGTTCTGCATTAAAATGGAACTTCAGACTCTAACTCTTCAAAAGCTGAAACACTTTCAAATCGAGCGAAACGATCTATAAATGATAGATTTACAGTTCCAATGGGACCATTTCTCTGCTTTGCAATTATAGCTTGTGCTCTTCCCTTCTCTTCTTCTTCTCTAGAGTAAACCCATGAACGATATAAGAATATAACAACATCTGCATCTTGTTCAATTGCACCGCTTTCTCTAAGATCAGATAATTGTGGTCTATGTTCACTCCTTTGCTCAACGGCGCGAGATAACTGCGATAAAGCTATGACCGGAATATCTAATTCTTTTGCCAAGGCTTTCAATGAACGTGATATATTAGATATTTCTTGCTGTCTACTCTCAATATTCCTAGGCCCCTGCATCAATTGCAGATAATCAATAATTATGAGACCTAAATTCTTCTCAGCTTTCAATCTTCTAGCTTTTGCTCGTAATTCCAAAACAGTTATAGCAGGAGTATCATCCAAATAAATTTCAGCTTCTGCAAGAGAGCCAACTGCAAGACTTAAATTTTTCCATTGATTCTTAGGAAGTTTTCCTGTCCGAACCAAATGACTATCAACTCTTCCTTCAGCGCAGAGGAGTCTTTGAGCTAATTGATGATTCGCCATTTCCAAACTAAACATTCCTACAGGGACTTTAAAGTCTATTGCCGCATTCCGCATAATTGATAAAGCTAATGCTGTCTTACCCATCGATGGTCTACCAGCAATAATTACTAGGTCACCTTTTTGAAATCCAGAAGTAATTTCATCCAAATCAATCAATCCTGAGGCTACGCCTGTCACAGATCCAGGATTAGAAGCAATACGATCTAGATTCTTAAACGTCTCATGCAATATACCATCTATAGGCAAAAAACCACCACGAAGACGATCCTGAGTTATTGCAAAAATTGTTTGCTCAGCAGCATCGAGGATTTCACCCACATCTTGACGATCGTTATATGCGTCTTTAGACAATTCATGAGAAGCTCTTATTAATTCGCGAAGCATAAACTTTTCCAATACTATTTTAGCATAACTCTCAACATTCGCTGCAGTAGGTACAGATTCTACCAAACCAGTTATAAAATAAGCTCCACCAACACCATCAATTTGTTTATTCTTTTTCAATTTATTTATAACTGAGATTGTATCAATTGGTTCTCCTTTATCAAAAAGGTCTGACATAACTAAAAAGATTTTACTGTGAGATTCTTTATAAAAATGATGACTGCGCACCCATTGCAATGCTTTACTTATTGCATCTTTACTTGACAACATTGCGCCCAAGACAGCTTGCTCTGCTTCAATCGATTGTGGTTGTAAATTTAAATTTTGATCTGTTTTATTATTCGCCATATTCTCAGTTAATTAGATTTCTTATCCATTTAAAATCTTCCCATGCAGCAGGTTTAAGTTTCTGATTTCTTAATAGAGCGGCTGGATGATAAGTAGCCACTAGCGGAGTACCATAATAGTCATGCTTAATTGAACGCATATCTTTTAATGCCAAATCATTATTTAATAACGTCTTCGCTGCTACTCTACCTAAAGCTACTATTAGTTTAGGCTTTATCAAATTAATTTGCTCTTTCAAATAAGGCTCGCATTTTTCGATCTCAGATGGTAACGGGTCACGATTATCAGGAGGGCGACATTTCAAGACATTGCAAATATAAACACCTTTATCTCTTGATAGAGATATAGCAGCCAATATTTTATCTAATAGTTTTCCCGCGCGACCAACAAATGGGGCACCTTCAAGATCTTCCTTTTCCCCTGGAGCCTCTCCTACAAGTAATAAGTCAGCATTTTTATCACCAATACCAAAAACAAAGTTTTTTCTGCTATTTCCTAATTGGCATTTCTGACACATATTAATCGAATGATAAAACTCATCCAATGAATTTTCTACGATATTAGAGTCATTAGATACTTTATTTATTTTTAAAAAAAGCTTATCTCCATAAATATCTTGAGTCTGTCTCAAATATTTATTAATAAAATTATTATTTATCAAGCTTAATCCTATGAATCATCACCTTCTAAATCTCTCCATTGTAAATCTCCTGATAAAAACTGATCCAAAGCTTCGGTAGTTACTTTTTCTTTTTCCTCATAATCTTCTGGATCAACTTGTGGTAATTCATCTAAAACATCAAACTCAGAGATNTCATCTGTTTCATTTATGACTTTTTCTTCATATCGTTCTTGATTAATCTGACGCGCTCTTTTTGACATNACTACCACTGCTTCATAAATATTTTTNGNTTGTTTCTCTANTTTGCGTAATGCTAATGGTTTAACTGCCATATACAACTCCTTTATTTTGATTGGTTATTATTTCATTTAATTTTTCTATAGCACTAGATAGATCATCGTTGATCATAAAGGTATCAAATTTATCCTTAAACTTCATCTCTTTATTTGTTCTTTCTAGTCTTTTATTAATTATTTCTTTTGAGTCCGTTCCTCTATTAATCAAACGTATCATCAAGTCTTCTATTGAAGGGGGTAAAATAAATACAGTAAGAGTATTTTTAGGATATTTTTTTTTAATTGACATTGCACCATTTACATCTACATCAAACAACATTAATTCTTCGCTAATAATTGCATCTCTCAAAATATTCTTTAAAGTTCCATAATAATAACCATGGACTTCTTCATACTCTACAAATTCATCATTTCCTACTTTTTCCATAAACTCATCATCTGTCAAAAAGTAATAGTTTACTCCTTCAATTTCATAATCACGTTTAGGTCTAGTAGTGCAGGAAACTGAAAATTTAATTTGAGGTTTTTTTCGTCTAATTTCCTCACATAAAGTAGATTTACCAGTTCCAGATGGAGCAGATATAACAATTATTTTTTTCATAATATATTCTGCGCTTGTTCCCTGATTTTTTCTAATTCATCCTTCATTAGTATTATTTGATTAATTACATCTATTGAACCATTTTTTGAACCTATAGTATTAATTTCACGAAATACTTCCTGAATTAAAAAAGTAAANCTTTTACCTATACTNTCACCACTATCTAATAGATTGCTTAATTGTTCATAGTGACTTTTCAAACGAACTATCTCCTCAGTAACATCAGCGCGCTCTGCTAAAATAGCAACCTCCTGTATCAATCTTGANTCATCCAATTCGTNATTNCCTAATAACTTTTGTAAACGGTTTTGCAATTTCTCTTTTCTATTATTAGCAAAAGATTTATTCAATTTCTCTAAACTNTTAACTCCTTTCTTTAAAGTAGTAAGTCTCGAAACTAAATCNATATAAATTTTATCTCCTTCTAATTCTCTCATCTCATTCAATTGTATAATTGCTTCATTAGTAACTTTAATNATATCATCNGAATTCAGATTATCTAATCTANTATCTGATAAAATATCTGAAGCACNAATAAAATCACCAGGATTAATGGTATAAGAATAATTTTGTGAAATCATTTTTAAAGTTTCATCTATTGCTTCAAAACGATCTTTATTAAAAGAAAAACTATTACTTGATGAAGAGTTTATGCCAATTTCAAAAGATATCTGTACTGACCCTCTAATTAGATTCTTAGATATTAATTGTCTAATATCTCGCTCAACTTTTGGATCTATATTTAATCCACGTATTTTAANATCTAAATATCTTGAATTAACTGACCGNACAGATGCGGATAGCTGTCCAACTTCAGTATCTATAACTGAATGACCAAAACCTGTCATACTTAAAATCATATTTCCTTACCCAGGGTGAGTGATAAATTTAATTCATTTTAGCGTTTNTATTCAAACAAAGATCAAAAATCCATATTTGGGAAATAATTTATAAAAAAGAAATTATTTTATTTTTAAACCAAATTGGATCTAACCTAAATGATATTAATTGACTAGATCCAAATCCAGNATANGATGGCGATGGCCTATAAGCATANTCTATTGAAAAGTTGGTCCATATCAAGCCTATTCCTGTCGATAGAAAACCATTATTATTACTACCTAGTCTAATTTGAAAATTAGACTTATAGTTTAACTCAAGGCCTAAGTTATACCTAATCCCTTTATAAGCTAACGTTTTGATAGCACCTCCATTAAATCTAAAATCTAAAGGTATAGTGGATAATTTTAATAATTGTGTCATTCCAATAGAAATATTTGGCATAGTTCTTTCAACAGTACCATTATCCCATATAAACCAAGAGGTAGTAAAATGATTAAATGTTAGTCCTATAATATTATCTTCCCAAGGAGAAAACTTTGCCCCAATATCAAACCCAAAGCCATTTCCATTGTATCCACCAAGATTATGAAATAAACTCTTCGCAGCAATACCAAACGTGAAATTATTAATTTTTTTTGCAGTACTGAAATGTAAAGCCCATTGAGATTGATTAAAATATTTTATGTTTTCAAAGTCAAGTCTTTCCCCTTCATCTAACACTCCATTTCCTTCACCAAAATCCATCGTCCCAGGCATACCATCTTCTCCCCAGTCAAGCAGAAAATCTCTGGTATCAGGTATCCTTGATACTGCTTCACGTAAAACTACTATGCTTAAGGGAGTCTTAATTTTGCTCTTAAAACCAAAGACTAAAACATCGCTACTAACCAAACCTGCAAAACGATTCTGATGTCCATAAGATAAAGGTAGATTCCTCTGGGAATCCTGATGTGCAGGATTCCACAAAACCGATATAGGAGATGTGCCATCAGCAGTAAAAGAATTTCCCAATGATAATGCGCGACCATCACCAGCATTATCAAATATTTCCCAACCATAATTTACCCAAATCGATTCTGAGTAAATGAAAGAAAAGAATACTAAGGTAATGAAGGTAATATTTTTATGATTCATATTTTTTCTTCAAATCATCTAATATCTTTAATGCTTCTATAGGAGTAANCTCATTGATATTGATGTTCCTAAGATCCTCCAAATAAGATAAAACATCATCTTGAAACATTGAAACCTGATTTGTATGCTTTTCTGGTAAATAATTACCTACTTCTTTACTCTCTTTTAAATGATGTATAAGAATTTCGTTAGCTCTATCTAAAATACTTTGTGGAAGACCAGCCATTTTTGCCACATGAATACCATAACTCTTATTACCAGGACCAGGTAAAATCTTTTTTAAAAAAATTATTTCTTCTTCAGATTCTTCAACAGAAGCATGGTAATTCTCCAATCTATCTAAAGTTTGATCTAATTTGGTCAATTCATGATAATGAGTTGCAAATAATGTTCGAGCAGCTACAGATTGATTATTATGCAAATACTCCGTGATAGACCATGCTAATGATAGACCATCAAATGTTGCGGTCCCACGACCAATTTCATCAAGGAGGATTAGACTTTGAGACGTTGCATTATGAATAATATTTGAAGCTTCAATCATTTCAACAAGAAATGTGCTTTCTCCACCAGCAAGATTATCACTCGCTCCTACTCTTGTAAAAAGATGGTCTACAATACCGATTTCAGCATCTTTCGCAGGAATAAAAGATCCAATCTGAGCCATTAATACAATTAAACCTATTTGACGTAAATAAGTAGATTTTCCTGCCATATTAGGACCTGTAATAAGATGAATTTGATTTTTACTTACTTCTAAATCAATACTATTACTAACAAAACGTTCAGAAGAAGGTAATAGCTTTTCAACAACAGGATGTCTACTATCATTAATTTTTAAAATAGAATTCTTAGATAATCTTGGTTTACAATATCTATTTTGAATGGCTAAGTGAGCAAATGTTATCAATACATCAATACGATTTAGTATTTTAGCGTTAGTTTGAATTAACTCTACTTTTTCCAATATTTTACTGCAACATATTGAGAAAAGTTCTGTTTCAATTGCTAATATCTTATCCTCAGCAGATAATATTTTTTCTTCATATTCTTTTAATTCAGTTGTGATAAAACGTTCAGAACTAACTAATGTTTGTTTTCGAATATATTCATCNGGAATATTATTCTGCTGTGATTTCGAAATTTCCAAATAATATCCATAAACTTTATTAAAGCCAATTCTTAATCGATTNGCACCTGTACGTTCTCTTTCATTTTTTTCCAGCTCATCAATCCATTGCTTTCCTCCCAGAATTAATTTTCGCAGTTCATCTAATTTTTTATTGATACCTTCACGAATAATATTTCCTTGTTTAATCTGGACTGGNACTTCATCATTTAATTGAGAAGATATAAGTTCAACTATTGAGAATGTATCAACAAAATCAGATCTTATTTTATTCAAGTATTGATCATCAATTTTATATAATATTTCTTTTAACTCTGGAATTCTACTTAAACTTTGTTTCAAACCAATTATATCTCTAGGAGCAACTTTACTTTGATTAATTTTTCCCAATATTCTTTCTATATCGAGTATATCTTTAAATATAATCCTGCATTTATTTAATTGATTCTTATGATTTGTAAACGCATTAACAANATCTAAACGATTATTTAACCTTTCTAGATCATTTAAAGGTCTNTTAAGCCATTGCTTTAGCATTCGACCNCCCCCATTTGTCACTGTATGATCTAATAAATCAATTAATGTTCCATGAGTCCCTTGTGTTGTTAACGATCTGAATACTTCAAGATTTTTAACTGAAAAGCTATCTATGCCCATTATCCCCTCGTCATGTATGGTCTTCAAATTAGTTACATGATTCAAGGAGCCATTCAATGTATTATTTATATGATGAAAAATCGCACCTGCTGCTGCAATACTTAATTTTAAACTCTCACATCCAAAACCTTTTAGTGAGCGAACTTGAAAATGTTTTTTTAGTATTCGATTTGATTCATNGTATGATAATAACCAATCATCAATAACTGTTATAAATGGTCTTAATGTTCTATACCATAAAGCAGTAGAATAAATAATATTACTACTAATCAATATTTCTCTAGGAGCAAACTTCAATAATGATTCTGTTAAATCAATTGCTAAACATTGACCTATAAATAGTTCTCCAGTTGATTGATCCAAAATAGCATAACCTGAATCTTCATTATCAAAATGAATACATCCAATATATTGATTTGATTTATCATTTAAAGCAGTATCGCTTGTTATTGTTCCAGGAGTAACGACTTCAATTACCTCTCTTTTAACAATCCCTTTAGCAAGCTTCGGATCTTCTACTTGTTCACAAATAGCAACACGGTGACCAGCATTTACAAGCTTATGTAGATAATTATCTATAGAATGATATGGAAATCCAGCTAGTGGGATTTCAGCAGCTGCTCCATTAGATCTCTTAGTAAGTACAATTCCTAATATTTTTGCTGTAATTACAGCATCATTATTGAAAGTTTCATAAAAATCTCCCATTCTAAATAATACAATTGCATCATTATACTGCTCCTTTATTTCATTATATTGTCGCATTAAAGGAGTACTCTTATCAATTGTAGTTTTATTTTTCAAAGATTTTCCCCTTTTATACGCAAATTCCCCATACGNNATGTCCATCCNTGCTTATCACAAAATTCAAGCACTGGAATGGCAAATTTCCTTGTTAAACCNGTATAACTTTTAAATGATGAGATNTCCAANTCATTATTTGATTGAAAATGATTCTTATTTAACAGATAAAGTCTATCTNTATTTTTAGNATGCATCCAAAGATCAATATTTACTTTAACAAGTTTTTTTTGATTTTTTAAAACATGTAATAACTCTAAACACTTCTTTTCAGATAATTCAAATTNTCCAGAAATTTCTTTAGTAGTAATTGGAATAAAACCATTTTGAATGATTTTCTNTTCTAATTTTNCATAAANATTAATCATTTCATCNCTTATTTTTATCTCGTGNGATGTTAAGGCATATTCTGATCCAAGCCTCTTAATTAAGCCTTCTTTTTCTNTCATTGAAAGAATCTCNAGAAACCATCCTTCNTCAATTCTCGATTGTTGTTTCAATACCTNAGAAACCATGCCATTTCTCAATGGATTATCATCATGAAAACTCTGTAAGNTTCTAATAACGTTCTGTATACTCTCTTTCTTTATATCTTCAGTATAAACAAATCCATTTTCAGTAATAAAGAGACCTAAATCTTTTATCCATTTAAAAATATCGGTAATATGCACTTGAGNTATCGATGACCACTCTTCAATTAATTTGGGTATACTATAATTTATAAGTTGATTAAATCTTTTAATTGGTTCTCTTTCAAGTAAAGGAACCCATGATTTGAATGGCAAATTTTTAATTATCAAAGTAGTTAAGACAATTCCTCCCCCTAATGTAGTTATTGGAGAGTAGGACCTTATAACAAATAAATCTTCTTGAAAGACACATAGATTTTTTTCCATTTTCACTAAAACATTTGTTCTAACATTATGATTTAATGTTTTTTTTCCAATTAAATATATCCTAGCAAATACTTCAGCAGTTCCNAAATGGATTCGAACCCTNTGTCTATGTTTAATTTCTTTAATCANNTGATTAGTAATAGTAATACTTGCAATAAATTGATTCACTGATATTGTGGAAGAACTCGATGTTAGCTGAGATCCTCTAAATACTTTATNCAATTCAATATTTGCTAAATTAATTGCAGCTCTATCGCCAATACGGACGGTATTAATTTCTTCACCATGACTTTGAATACCTCGGACCTTAGTTGAAATATTATCTGGTAATACGAATANTTTATCTCCCTTATTAAGTTCACCTGATAATACTGTTCCAGTAACTACCGTTCCAAAACCCATCATTGANAATGAACGATCAACATGTAATCTGAAAATATCATTTTTTTTGATATCATTTTTGAATNCTATTTGNTTCAATAAAANATTCTTTAATTGGTCTATNCCTTCATTNGTTTGTACTGATGTTCGTACAATTTCTATATTNTCAAAAGTATNTCTGGTCATCTCNCGAACTTCTAATTCAACAAGNTCTACCCATTCCTCATCCTTAATTAAATCAATCTTTGTTAGANCAATTATGCATGTAGAAATATTTAAAATTTGTAAAATTTGAAGATGTTCTTTGGTTTGTGGCATAATACCATCATCTACAGCAACTACTAATAATGCAATATGAATATTAGATACACCTGCTACCATGTTTCGTACAAATTTTTCATGTCCAGGCATATCAATAATCGTGATATTATCATTAAGAAACGCGAAACCTAAATCAATTGTCATTCCTCTTTTTTTTTCATCAATTAACCTGTCTGTATCCGTACCTGTGAGAGCTTTGACCAGAGATGTTTTACCATGATCAATATGTCCAGCAGTCCCTATAACTACGTGAGACAAACTAGACCTTCTTAATTGATGCAATCAATTGAGATATTTGACTAGGTAATACCGCTTTTAAATCAATATAAAAAACATTTCCTTTCGTATAACCTACGACAGGCTGTTTACCTAAACGAAAAGCTTTTGCCAATGAAGATATAGATATTTCCTTAGGTCGAAATTTTAAAACTGCACTAGGGATAGATTTTAAAGGCAATGAACCACTCCCTGCCTCTACAAAAGATTCTTCTAAAGTAAGTCCTAGGACCTTTACCTTACTTTTAGGAATTTTTTCAATAATTCTTTTTCCTCTGACAATTAATTCTCTTCTAGAAGTAGTAAGTAATTTTAAAGATAGATTGTTTGAGTCAAATTTTTTCTCTGATTGAAAAGTCTTGAGCGTTTCTTCCATAAAAGCTATGGTCCACTTATCACATCGATACGTTCTGTGCAAAGGATTTTGTGAGATCTTATTTATATATCTTTTTTTCCCAATAATAAACCCACATTGAGGACCTCCTATTAATTTATCTCCAGAAAAAGTTATAATATCAGCACCTGTATTAGAAATCTCTTGAATATTTTTTTCCTTAGGTAAATTATAATTATCTGTCGAAATAATCGTTCCAGATCCTAAATCTACAACAAGAGGAATTCGTTTTTTCTTTGATAGCAAAGCTAAATCTTTAAGCGACACTTCTTTTGTAAAACCCTTAACAACATAGTTGCTCGTATGGGCCCATAAAATAATACCTGTAGATGATGATATTGCTTTTTCATAGTCAATTAAATGAGTCCTATTTGTAGTTCCTACTTCTACAAGTTTTGCATGACTTTTTTGAATTATATCAGGTATGCGGAAAGAACCACCAATCTCAACTTCCTGACCCCTAGATACAATTACATCTTTACCCTCTGCTAAAGAATTAAGGGATAATAGAACAGCAGACGCATTATTATTAACTAATAGACTAGATTGAGAACCAAATATTGCATTAGACATTCTGGATAAATGATTTTGTCGGTAACCACGTTTCCCCTCAAACAAATCAAATTCTAAATTAATATAACCATCCAATTTAGTTGCCACTCTTTGTATTATTTTTTTTGATATAGGAGCGCGTCCAAAACCCGTATGTAATACTATACCCGTACCATTAATTATATTTTTGATTGAAGATTGATTCAATTTTTTGACTTCTTGAATAATACTCTTAATAATCTCCCTACGTGTATAATTTAATTCATTGGACTGCGCCAATTTTCTATATAGCTTAATTTCTGAATTAATAATATCCTTTAAATATCTATTGTGTATGGTTATACTATCATTTATCTCATGTATAACTTGAGATACTGATGGAAGTTCCTTTAACTGCTTATTAATCATATTAATCTATAAAGTAGATAAAGTTTTGGCACTAAAACAACAATCATGATTTCAAAATAATAATATAACTTGTAAATATGGCTGGAATAAGTAAAAAGCCTAAAGAAAGAAACACAATTGTAGTTCCATAATTTATTGCAAGGACGCCACCAGCCATTGCTGCAACGGATCCTATGCCCATGCTTAAAAAGAAATTGATTCCATACCCTATTCCTCTATTATTGCTATGTGTTAAATCTGCAATAATTGTATTACTTATTGGTTGACTGCTAAAATACGCCATTCCAAGACCTAAACTACAAAAAATAAGCAAAATCCCTTTGGTATAACTCATTAACAATAAAAAAGGGATATTGATCGCAATAATATATGGTAGGATACCAATCCTATTGAAACGCGTTCCGAGTTTACCACCAATAATTTGACCAATAATTCCGGATAAAAATACAAAAGAAGGGAAGATACCTGCCTTCATAGTATCGGGAATAAAAGGAAGGAATTCTTTCGTATTCTCAGCAAAGTGAATTGGCATAAATGTTGTGAATCCATAGTATACAAACCCCATAATCAGATTAGTTATATAAAAGAATAGCAAAGCTATACGATTTGTTTTGTTAGCACCCTTTTTATTATCCATTATTTCAATATCTTTAGCTTTGTTCCTTGATGGAATTAATAATATTGAAGCGATTCCCAGAGCGCAATTAAATAATCCTAAAATTGCATACGATGCACGCCAGGAGATAAAAAGAGCAAGAGTAGTTGCTAATATAGGGCCAATTGCTGATCCTGTTGAGCCAAAAACACCATGAACTGCCATACCCTTTGTTATATGATGAACGCGATTAGAAATCAATGTAAGTCCGGCAGGGTGATATATACTCGATGAAAGACCTAATAAGCCTAAACCAAAAACCAATAGATAGAATGAATTAGATATTGAAACAAGTATTGCTGAAAAACTAGAACCAAATAAATATAATATTAATAATGTTTTTCCACCAATCTTACTCTCAAGCCAACCAGATGGAATAGCTCCAATTCCAAACATGAATGCGCTAATGGTAACAACAACGCCTAAAACATCTATTCCTATATTGAACTCTCTCATAAAAATTGGAATCAGACTTGGAAGCGCTAACATTAACGCATGAACAGATAAATGGGCTCCGCCTGTAATCGTTAATATTATTTTTTCTTTTCGATTCATATTATAAATATTCAATTCTCAAATATTATAATTAAATAGAGCTATAAAAGCAGAATTATTTTTTTATATATTTAAATAGATAAGCCCTCATTACCAGTATAGGATAACGAGGTCGAAAATAGGATAAATACGCTAAGATTAGCGTTTTTCTGTAATTCTTGTTGCTTTACCAGTTAATCCACGCAAATAATGTAGCTTTGCACGTCGAACCTTTCCTTTGCGATCCACTTTGATTGAATTTATCATTGGAGAATGCAATGGAAAAATTCTCTCTACGCCAACTCCACCAGAGATTTTACGTACTGTAAAAGTTTCTTCTACGCCGCCGCCACTTTTAGAGATAACTACACCTTTAAAGATTTGCAATCGTTCTTTACCGCCTTCCACAACCCTTACTCCAATGGAGAGAGTATCTCCTGGAGAAAATTCCGGCAAGTCATCTCTCAACTGATCTTTTACCGCTTCTTGTAATTTATTCATGACCTATCCTCCAATGATTCTAGTTTTTTGGTTCTCTTTGACCATAAATCTGGACGTTTATTCTTAGTTCTTAGGCGTCTTTCATTCTTACGCCATTTATTTATCTTTTCATGATCACCGCTCAATAAAACATCTGGTACCGTTAAATTTTCAATCTCAGATGGTCTAGTATAATATGGTGCATCAAGCTCTATTCTAGAAAAAAATGAATCTGTTTTTACAGAATCAAAATTATTTAGCACTCCTGGTATTAATCTCACAATACTATCGATCATGATCATCGCAGGAACTTCACCATTAGTAACAACATAATCACCTATTGAATATTCATTAGTCACATACTTATCAATCACACGCTGATCAATATCTTTATAATGACCACAAATAAATATAAGATTTTCGAAGTCACTATTTTCCATTGCTTTGTTATGTGACCACAACTGTCCTTGAGGTGAAGGATAGATAATTTTCGTATTATTACCATCTTTCAAATTATCAATAATTTGATCTAAGGCTGCAAACAATGGTTCGGCCATTAAAATCATACCTCCGCCACCTCCATAAGGAGTATCATCAATCTGCCTATAATTCCCCATGCCATAATCCCTTAAATCTACTAAATCAAATTTAACTACATCGCCTTCAATCGCTTTGCGCAATATAGATTGTTCAATGATAGAATTGATCATATCTGGTATCGGTGTAATTATTGAAATTGTCTTCAATCTAATAATCCCTCCATAGGAGTAATCAATACTGCTCTTTGCGGATAATCTATGCTTTTAACAATTTCAGGTATTATTGGAATCAGAAATTCTCTATCACCATCATTAATTACATACGCATCATTTGCTGGAAGCCAAAGGATTTCTCCCAATCTCCCAACATGGATTCCTTCATCAGTAAATACTCCATATCCAATCAAATCACTTGAGAGAAAATGGATGGAGTCCAGCTCATCAACTAATGCAAATATCTTTTTACCAATAATAGTTTTAGCACTATCTCTATCTTTAATTCCTTCAAAGATAAAACTAGATTTTTTTCCAGATCCTACCATTTTTCTTAGCTTAAGTTTACTAGATGATTTTTCTGTAAGTCCAATATGCAATTGATGAGAATGAATGTAATCCTCAAAATAACGGGATAATGGACGAACAGATACTGCGCCTTTCAATCCAGATGCACGAGTAACTTCTCCTATAGGAAAAAGCTTATTCATAATTCAATCGCTAGCTAATCAATTACATCCAGACGAGCGCGCTTACCACCTTGCTTAGCATTAATTGCAAACACTATGGTACGTATGGCTGAAATATTTCTGCCACTCTTCCCGATAATTTTACCATAATCACCTTCACCCACAGTCAATTCATAGATTATACGTTGTTCCGTTTCTACATCTGTTACATTTACCTCATCTGGTTTGTCTACCAAATGTTTTGCTATACTTTCAATTAACTCCTTCATGATCATTTCCTCCTTGGGCCTTTATGCTTATTAGCATGACCCATCTTCATTTTTCATCAATTTTGACCTTACTTTTTGGCCTTCTTTACAGAGCTCTTCTTAGCAGATTTTTTATTTTTAGGCTCTTTATCTTTTTTGCTATCTGCTTCTTCTTCTGCTGGTGCTTCTTCTTCTGCTGGTGCTTCTTCTTCTGCTGGTGCTTCTTCTTCTGCTGGTGCTTCTT
>NZXC01000043.1 GCA_002701785.1 Fidelibacterota bacterium | reverse complement strand
GTTAAATGATGGAGGAGACAGTGGAGATATAATAANAGGGGATGATTTATATTCTTTAAAANTTTTGAATGACACACTATTTTTAGCGAATCCAATNTCATTAGAAGATACAGGAAAAGTTCATATGAAATTTCAAGCTAATTATNGAAATGGNTCTTCATTTATGNTAAGAGATTCGTTTTNTTTNGGNAATATTATACCACAATTACAATACATTATTGCTCCAGATACTATAGTTAGGCCNACGGATAATAGTNTAATATTTAAAGTNGTTAAANCTAAAGCACATGATGCAAATGGANTAGATGACATACGAAGAGTAGGCTTTGTTTCATATCATGTTGAAGGCGATTCTTTTCTTAATAAAGGGGATTTAATTAATCTTTATGATGATGGTAGTGAAGTNATTATTTATGAACCAAATTTTACAAGTGGCGATTCAATAGCAAATGATGCAATATATAGTTTTCGTGTTCCCATATTTGGTTCAGGGAATGTAGACCCTTCATTGCAAACGAAAACGGGCACTTTCAATTGGATTTTTGATGCCATGGATATGTCTAATACNTATTCGGATACAGTTATTCATAGGGTAATTGTAGAATGAAGCGATTTATTTTTTATATAGTATTATTATTTAATACAGACCTTATATATGCTCAAAAGTTGTTTCCTTCTGATTATTCTTATCGTTCTGTAATTGCTGATTCTACAGATTCATTATTATTAAGTACGAATACAATGCTCAGCAATGTAGTTACAGAAGTAATACTACAGGCAGACAACTTGGTTTGGTTAGGCACAGGTCTAGGAATTAGCATTATTAGTGACTCACTTTCTGTTAAGACATTACAAGACACTTTGGATTTGACTAATGGCTCCTATACCACTAGGATCCCAAGAGGAGGAATATCTGCAATGACAACAGGCGATCAGGGTGGCCCCTATGAAAAATTTATGTTTGCAGCAGCAGCAGGGAGTGAAAATGATATTCCAATTGGAAAGGGAATAATATTCACGACAGATGCGACCGATAGTACAATAAATTGGATTTATTATGATCAACCCATAGACGATGCCTTATCAGATACGATACCGTTTGGTGATATTGGTTTTGTGGCAGTTCTTCCTGTAACTGTGCCACAAGCTAATGTTACTTATGATATGGATCTTTCCGAAGAATTTGCATGGACAGCAAGTTGGGCAGGCGGACTGCGCCGCTTCAAATTTATTGATCAAGTATGGGAACGAGTTCCTCTTCCAATGGANAACCAGTATGAATTAACTACCTGCAAGGATACTTCCTATATACGAATAGGAGGAAAATACATCTTAAAAGATTATTATTTGAATCCTAGAGANCCACTTGATGGCGGGAATCATAACCATAAAGCATTTTCAGTATTAAGCTATAGTGATACAATTTGGGTTGGTACAGCAAATGGCATAAACCGTGGAATTCTTGGATCTGGGAATTGTATTGATTGGNAACATTATTCATACCCTATGGATAATTTATCTGGCAATTTTGTTGTTGGATTAGAAATTCAACGATTGAATGGAAAACGAATTATTTGGGCAGCTACTGTAAATGCAGATGACCCAACGGAAAAGCGCGGAATAAGCTATACAATAGATGATGGTTTATCATGGAATACTGCATTATTAGGTGAAAGGATTTACAATATTGCTGCATTCGATTCTTTAGTGTTTGCTGCATCAGCAAATGGTCTTTGGAAAACAGAGGATGGAATTAACTGGGCTTTATATAGGCCAGCACATCAGGCAATTCCTTTTCCAAATACGGCTATATATGACCTAGATGAAGTATTGGCAGATGAAGTCTATAGTGTAGCATTTGATAATCGTTCATATTATGGTGACGGCTCAATCTGGATAGGAACAGGAGATGGNGCAGCTCATTCATATGATCTTGATGGGTTAAACTGGAAAATCTTTCGAGCAGAATATGATATCAATGAGGATTATGCCTACCCAAACCCTTTTTCTCCATATACTCATAATGTACTTAATGATAATGGATATGTACGTTTTCAGACGAATGAATGGTCCGGTACATTTGTTATTGATATTGATATATATAATTTTGCAATGGAAAAAGTGTATGCTACATCATTCGATAAACGTATTTCATCATCAGGCACATTAAAATGGGATGGTCGCGATCAACAGGGGGTTTATGTTCATAATGGTGTTTATTTTGTAAAGCTTACATATCCTGAGAACCAAAGTAGTAANCCATCACCTCATTGGGTTAANCTGATTGTGGTAAAATAGATGAGAAGTTATATCATAATCATCGTTATTTTNTTTTCATCAATTTATGGATCAGACTATGCAAGTTATTCCGGTGCATTTTTACGGATGGGTACTTCTGCTAGATCATTAGCGATGGGAAGTGGTTTTACTGCAGAAATTGATCAGGGGTTTGCTGCGTATCATAACCCTGCGACTCTGGCGTTTATTAATAAAAGACAAATTGGGTTTTCTTATCATTCATTGAATCTTGATCGAAGGCTTATGATGTCAAGTATATCTTCTANCTTACCTCCTACTGCAGGGCTGGGTGTTGCTTGGATAAGTAGTGGAGTTGATAATATTCAAGGTCGCTCAACTTCTGGATATAAAACGCAAGAGTTGTCAACAAGTGAAGATGCAATATTTATCAGTTTTGCACAAAGAATTACTCCTTGGCTTTCACTTGGTATCAATGTGAAAATACTAAACCATCAACTTCCAATGAATGAGAGTCAATTNGCTGGAAAAGGGACTGGATTTGATATTGGATTTATGTTGCTCTCAGAAGAAAAATTAAACTTTGCTTTTGTTATTAAAGATTTAAACACGAATTATCAATGGAATACNGGACAAGTCCTTGAAGGAGAGGGACGTATTTATAAAGAATCTTTTCCAACTATGTATCATTTTGGAACAACATTAACTTTTCAACAAATTTATATTGTAGGTGATATTGGAGTTGTAGCTAATCAGAAAGAAATATTAGGCACTAAATTAAGATTGGGTGGAGAATATCGTTTTTCTGATAAATATTTTATTCGTGCGGGATTTGGTAATTCAAGATTTTCTTTAGGAGCAGGATTAAATTTTACTTTTTTGAAAACAAATGATGCATTTTTTGATTATGCTGTAGTAGTGGAACCTCATTCCGTTTCCCAAGGATTAATNCATGTGTTTACATATGCTTTTAATTTCTAGATATATCTTATATTTATTTATTTTTGTTAGTTTTGGATACAGCTTAGGCACACAATTTTTATCTGTTCCATCAAGTGCAATTGAATTAGCATTTGGCCCCAGTCCTCTTTTTGGTAGTTTAACGCTAAATAATCCTGCGTTGCTTAATGCTCCATCCCAAGGAGTTGCATTGAATATTTCTTATGGATCTTGGTTGAATAATATTTCAAACTCATCTTTTTCTTTAGCATCAAAAATAGGTCGTGGAAATATTGGGTTAAATATCAGGCATATGGGGGTCAGTGATCTTGAGCTTAGAAGCAACCGGCCCACAGATGATCCATTGGCAACTTTTAGCTCAAGTTCATTTGCTGCGGCTAGCAGTTATTCCCAAACTTATGGGGCTATAACCATAGGAGCTACTGTTCGCTATATATTAATTCAATTATATACAGAAAATGTTTCTGGAATGACATTTGATGGAGGGATTACACGTTCTTTTGGAAAGAACATTGATTTAGGTTTTTCTATATTAAATACAGGATTTATTAATAATACAGATAGTTATAACCCAGTTCTTCCACTTCGTTTTTTATCAGCACTATCCTATCAATTTCCTAGATCAAATTGGGGACATAAAATTTGTTTATCAGCGGAAAAATCGTCGCTTGTTAATGGATCTATTATTCGAGTTGCCAGTGAAACAAAATTTGAAAAGTTTGATCTTCGCTTTGGAACGCAGTCTTCAAATGAAGTAACAGTTGTTTCTGGCGGTTTTGGGATTCGATTAGGATTATTAAACTTTCATTATGGTATTCAGATTGGATCTCAGCATTTAGGTCTTCCGCAAATGCTTGATATATCAATAAAATTACCATAATGCTGTTTAATCGNTTAAAAATCNTTTTTGTTNTNATNATTGTATTATTGTCCGTTTGTATTCTTCTTGTATTGAATTCACGAACTGAAGAACCCAAAATTCCTACGGTACCCACTCCTCAATCAACGCCTATTGTTGAAGAAACCACACTTGGTAATATTATCATTATTATTGATGATTTTGGATATAGAAATGATGAAGTGTCTGAAGGGTTTTTAACTCTTGATGCGGATATAACCCTTGCTGTAATTCCAGGGCACAAAAATAGTAAACTATTCTCCGAAAAAGCAGATAAGAGTGGTTATGAGGTTATAATCCATATGCCCATGGAATCTACTGCAGATACGCATGGTGAGATAGAATACATACTTACTGAGTCTATGACTAGTAGTGAAATAGAACAAAGAGTAGAAAAAGTAATTTCCGAATTCCCAGAAGCAGTGGGGTTAAATAATCACCAAGGGTCAAAAGCAACTGCTGATAAAAGAATAATGAATATTGTAAGCAATGTATTAAAGCGTCATGGAAAATATTTTGTTGATAGTCGAACTACTTCCCAAACAGTTGCAGAGGATATTATGCGTTCAAGAGGCGTCCTGACAGCGAGAAGGCACGTATTTCTTGATAATGATGATGATATAAACAAGATTCGTGAACAACTATATAAGCTAGTTGATAATGCAGAAGCGAAAGGTAACGCGATAGGTATTGGTCATGCAAAAAAGTTGACTCTTCAAGTATTAAGAGATGAGATTCCAAAGTTGAAAAAGAATGGCTTTAAATTTCAATTTGCATCATTCGCTGTAAAATAACCCATGCCAATACTATGTAAAGTTCATCGTGGCGATTTTATTGAAAGCATGCATGTTGGGTTTGTTGTAGTTGTTGATGCGAAAGGTGAAATCCTTTATAGCAATGGCGATGCCCATTATTTAACCTGTGTACGTTCTGCATTAAAACCTTTTCAAGCTTCAGCATCAGTGAAAGCTGGAGCTGTGAAACATTTTAATTTTACTAAAGAAGAAATTGCGCTTATGTGCGCATCACACAATGGCGAGGATATACATGTAAATACGGCAATGAGCATGTTACAAAAAATTGGATATGATATATCGTATTATGAATGTGGCGCTCATTCTCCATATGATAAGGATTCGAAAAAGGCATTATTATATAATGATGAGAAACCAAATCCATTACATAATAATTGTAGTGGTAAGCATGCAGGCATGCTGTCTTTAGCTAATTATTTACAAGAAGATCCCAAAGGATATACTGATGAAAATCATCTTGTACAAAAGAAAATAATAGAGCAAGTAAAACGTTTTTCAGAACTAGAAGAATTTCCTATTACTATTGATGGTTGTAGCGCCCCCGTTCCCTTTCTTCCATTATATAATCTTGCTCTTATGTATCAAAAATTTGCCAGTACTGATTATGATGAATTAAATATATTGTATGATGCTATCATATCTAATCCATATCATATTGCTGGTAAAGATCGATTTGATACAGATTTTATTAAAGCAATGAACGGGAATGCTGTTACCAAAGTTGGAGGAGAGGGAGTCCGCGGAATTGGAATTCGAACTTCCAAAGGCGATGCATATGGGATAGCAATAAAAATAATAGATGGGAACCAGCGATGTAATCCAATAGCTACAATAGCAATATTGAAAGAACTAAAGTTGATTAGTGAAGAACAACTAGAAGTTTTACAGATTTATGATAATATCAAATTACAAAATCATCGAGGGATTGAAGTCGGATCGATTCAGGTAGAATTATAATAATGTATATAAAATATTTTTTTATAATATGTTATGTTGTAGTAAGTAGTGTTTTATCGCAGTCCAATTATACAATTTTGACATACAATCTTTTGAATTATGATGATGAGGATGATAGAGAACCCTATTACCAATTAATTATTAATGAGATTCAGCCAGATATTATTGTTTGTCAAGAGGTGAATGCAGATAATGGATTTAATCATTTTTTAAGTGATGTATTAAATATTGCCCAACCAAATGAATGGATGGGAGCGGAATTTACTAATCAGTCTGCAAGCCAGGATATTGGACTGTATTATAAACCTCAGTATTTCAATTATATTAGTACATCTGTTATCAATACAGCTCAAGGATCGGGCACAAGGAATGTGGTAGAATGGGTACTAGAGCATTTAGAATCTTCTGTTCAATTCCGTGTGTATGGAGTCCATTTGAAGGCCAGTTCTGGACAAAGTAATGCCCAGGAACGACTTGCTGAGACTACAATTCTACGTAATTATTTAAATAATTTATCATCAGGNNNTCATTTTATTGTATGTGGTGATTTTAATATTTATAGCAANAGNTCCACATCAGAGCCTGCNTTTGATATGCTNACAGNTGNTNGAGATCAGATATNGNTGGNCAANTATTTGANCCNATTNATCGTATTGGNNANTGGCATAATAATAGCTCTTTTTCTGATGTACATACTCAATCTCCTAGAACTACGCAATTTGGAGGTGGCGCAAATGGAGGAATGGATGATCGGTTTGATTGGATATTTGCTTCTTCTTCTGTGATGGAAGAATCCTATGAAATGACATATGTTGAAAATTCATATATAGTTTTAGGGAATGATGGTGCGCATTTTAATCAAGCAATTAATAGTGGTACCAATAGCGCTGTAAGTGAAGAAATGGCCGATGCNNTACATGCAGCATCTGATCATTTACCTGTGTTTGCTGATTTTCAGTTTCCAAGCGGAGATGAATCAGATTATCATATAGTTATTTCGGAAGTAATGCCAAATCCTTCTGCCGTATCTGATTCGTACGGAGAATGGTTTGAAATTATTAATATGGATTCTCTTACAATTGATTTGAATGGATGGACTATTATGGATGGAGGAAGNGACTCGCATGTAATCAGCTCTAGTATTGAAATCCAACCAGGCCAGTATATGGTATTAGGGCGAAATGGAAATGAAAGTGTAAATGGTGGTTATGTTTCTGATTATACCTATTCATCATTTGCATTAGCAAATAGCGATGATGAGATTATTTTATTGGATCAAGATGAAAAGGTTGTAGATGATATTTCTTATGGAGGAACATTNCCNTATTCAAGCGGTGTTTCCATGTATCTGATCGATCATACTAGTGATAATACTATCGATTCTAATTGGGCATCATCATCAATGGTGTATGGTNATGGAGATTTGGGTACACCNGGTAGAGCTTGGAACGATAGCATAGTAGTTTCTACAATAAACAATCATTTNTTGCCTGATGCAATTGAATTATATNCACCATATCCCAACCCATTTAATCCAAATACACAGATTTCATTTTCTGTAAATCATACAACTCTTGTTTCATTAAATATTTATGATGTTAATGGACGATTAGTACAAAATATTTATCATGCAAAAACNTCTCCTGGATATTATCAATCAATATGGAATGCAGATAATTTATCTAGTGGTGTTTACTTTCTTTCACTTGAATCAGATAAGAAAATTAAAACACATAAACTGATGTTAATGAAATAATCTACCCTTCCAATCCATTGGTAAATTCAAATACGTTTCATTAATTTGACTTAGAGTATTAGTTGTCCAAACCGGGGAGAGGGTGAATAGACTTTTTTATATTATAATTGTTGGAATTGTATTGCCATATTCTATTATGGCACAATCAGTGTCTGATGTGTATGATAAATANACTTCNGTNGGTCAATTAGGCCTTACGGTAACCAACTTTGGTGTTTTAGGAAATGGATGGAATAAAATTGATGGAAGGATTCTGCCTTCTTGTCAATACAAGCAGAATACAGAAATCCTAAGAGATCAGGTGGAACATTTTTCTTATGCTGGTTTATGGGTGGGAGGCATTGTTAATGGACAACGCCGTGTTTCATCCGCAATTGTTGATGGTGTATTTGAATCAGGCCAGGAGGGCTTTGAGTTTTCTGCAGTTGAAAATATAGATATTGAATCTTCNATATCTTCNACTTCATTGGATTCTATCGCACAATATTTTTCTCCTTATGCTACATCTCATCAGGATTTTAAAACAATGTTTCGTGATTATGGTGCCGACGCATCAGATGATATGAACATCCCAAACCATACACCCTTAGGAATTGATGTTAGACTTAAATCCTACGCCTGGAATTTTTCTTTTGCCGATGCATTTGTTATTCTAAGCTATACAATCAAAAATCAATCAGATCAGACTATTGAAAATTTACATGCAGGCTTATGGACGGATGCTTCTGTTGCTAATATGAACTATACTAATAAATATGAACCCGGAGGAGGTTTTACCTGGTACGATAATTTNGATGGTTATGATGTTTCAAGCGATGATTCTCAATTTAATCGAGATATTGCATATCAATATGATGTCGATGGTGATGATGGCTGGGCGCAAAGCTATATTGGAATAACTTGGCTTGGAGGGAACGTTCCCCGACCGTATGTGCGATCAAATTATAATCAATGGGTGTGGACTAATTCCAATAATTCATCATATCCAGTATACAGTATGCCATTAGATGATAACGAAAGGTATCAAAAANTATCTAGTTCCGTACCACAGGGTACTGGTCCTGAGTACGGATCAGATGGATATCCAAATGAATCAAACAGTTGGATTTTCTTATTTTCAGCAGGACCATTTGGAAGTGTTCCAAATGAGGCAGATTCATCATCTTGGGAATTACCTCCTGGTGACTCTTGCAATATTGTAATGGCTGTAGTTACAGCAAAATGGAATGGCACAGGGGATGATTCACCGGAGCGAAGAAAAAATTTATATGTGAATGCAGACTGGGCGCAACGGGCGTATAATGGNGAAGATAAGAATCGTAATAATATTCTTGATCCCGATGAGGATTTAGATGATGATGGAATTATTGATCGATATATATTACCGGAGCCACCTCCAGTACCAAATATGGCAATCGATGTAGATGATCAAATGGTTACTGTTTACTGGCAAAATAATGCGGAAAGTTTTATTGATCCAATTAGTCGTGAAATGGATTTTGAAGGGTACCGCGTATACGGTGCTAGAAAAACAATGAATGACTCTAAAGATGAATTTACTTTATTAGGAGAATATGATTTATCTCACCCAAATCATATGGATATTGGTTATAATACAGGCTTTGAAGTGATAAAGATTATCAATGAATTTGGAGAATCAGATAGTGTTGAAATTAATGGCTCATTTTATCATTATAAGTTCGTAAATGATCATGTGAAAAATGGTTGGCTAAATTATTATACTGTTACTGCATATGATCGGGGTGACACAGATGCAAATCTAGAAAGTTTGGAAAGCTCTATTTATGCTAATAGAAGATATGTATATCCAGGAGTAAAACCTGACCCTGATGATTGGGATGGAGAACCAAGCGTATATCCAAA
>NZXC01000042.1 GCA_002701785.1 Fidelibacterota bacterium | reverse complement strand
ATGGTGATTTTGATTTACTTGTACGCAAAGTAATAGATCAATATGGATGTATCGTAGATATCTATGGAGTTAAAGAATTAACCGCTAACTCTTTAATAGAATCTGCTTCCGAATTTTATTCTATATCAAATAAGTTTTTAGTTTAATCTTTTTTTAAACTTGGAAAATGTGCTATTGGATTAGATTTGTGTAGTAATGATACCCACCATCCCACGAACAAAGAACCCCGCTTATAATCAATAAAGATCGACTTTTTTTATAGAAAATCTTTATTTATATTTATAGGTAAGTAATAAATTTTATTATAAATAAAATGATCTAGAGACTTATCATTAATAATAAATCACATATAGAATCAATTAATATTGTTCAAAAATACCAAAAACAAATTATTGATTTTTCGCAAAAATGGAATGGTGATTTCAAAATACTTAACTCTTTTTTTAAATCTCTCCATATTAATTCATCATATGATATAGATATTATCAAGCCATACTTTAAAGATTGGTCTAATATGGAAGGTTTTGCAGATTTATTAGTTAGACCAAAGAGCAATATTGAATGTTCTATCATTTTAAAAACTTGTTATATATGTAATATATTATTAACTGTTTCTGCAGGGAAAACAAATTTAACTGGGAGTGCTACTCCAAATGGAGGTGTAATATTATCTACTTCTCTTCTGACTAAGCCAGATATTGAATTAGATTTAAAAAATAAAGAAGCATCAAGTCCAGTTGGGATTCCTCTTGAAAATTTTAGAAATAAAGTACTCGAATTATCAAATAATAAACTTTATTACCCTGCAGATCCTACTAGTAGAAATGATGCATTCGTTGGTGGAACTTTATCAACTAATGCTTCCGGTTTTGTTCCAGGTCAAAAAGGTTCAACTAGATATTGGGTTAAAGAAATCGAATTTTTACTACCCAATGGTGATTTGGTTGAAATTAAAAGGGGTCAATATATTTCAGATAATGGGTTTTTTACATTAGAATACGATAGTAATAGTATACAATTACCAATTCCAACATATAATAGACCCAAAATAAAGAATGCTAGCGGTTTATATTCTGATAAAAATGGAACTATTGACTTAGTTGATTTAATTATTGGAAGTGAAGGAATCTTAGGAATGATATCTTCATGTCAATTGGGTTTAGCTATTAATCCAAAAAGTAAATTAGAATTATTTATATCATTAAATAGCGAATCAGAAGCAATTGATTTTCATGATTTTTTAAACAATCATTTAAATCAGGACTTAAGTCAAATCACTGCAATGGAATACTTTGGGTATAATTCACAAAATTATATGAATCATAAAGAATTTTTATTTTCAAATGAAAATGATGTAGGAATCTATTTACAAATTCCAATCTTCAATAAATCTATGGATTCAAAAATCGAAGAATGGATTCAGATATTTCAATCATTTAATTCTAACATAGATTTAGATAAAATTATTGTTTTAAATGATCCCAATAATTGGAAAAAGTTTTTTGAAGCTCGTCATTCAATCCCTGATAATGCATTAACCAAAACACAAAGACTGGGAGGTGTTAGTATTATAACAGATACTATTGTACCTAAACATAATTTTCGAATTTATCTTGAAAAGGTTCATGAAAGACTGAATAAGTCTAAAATTGAATATTTATTATTTGGTCATCTCGGAGATTGTCATTTGCACTTTCATTTAATTCCTAATAATAAACAAGAAAAAGAATCTTTGGAAATTTATGATTATTTAATCGACCTTTCATTGAAGCTTGATGGTGTGTATTCAGCCGAACATGGCACAGGAAAAAGAAAAAGAAATGATTTCAAAAAGTGCTATGGTGTAGAAGCTGTTGAAATGGTTAAAAAATTAAAGAACACCATAGATCCAAATAATTATTTAAACCGAGGAAACTTAATAAGCTATAATTGAATTATTAGTAAGATAGACTACAGCTCTCTGCACATATCACGAACTATATCTGGCACAGAGATTGATTTGTTAAGCTTATAATTAAAAGCAACTAATGTGAATAATGCTGAAAGCACTGGAGATTCATTATCTTTTATGAAAATAGCAGTTAACATGTCAAAGCTTTTATTACCAACTCTCACAATTCGTTGACCTATATCTAAATCTGAAGGATGAATGACTTGTTGATGGTACTGTACATTCATTGATGCAAGTATAATTCCATCGACTTGTCCACTATTTCTACTGCTGAATCCAAGTGATTCATAAAATTCTAAACGCACATTTTCCATAAAGGTTAGATATGCCGCATGATTTATGTGACCCATTGCATCAAGATCTCTCCACCGTGTCTGAAGACTCATCCAATGCTCAAAATCATTCCGTGTATACTTTTGTTTTTTCATTTGCGGAGAGGGAGGGATTTGAACCCCCGATACACTAGGTGTATACCGCATTTCGAGTGCGGCGCATTCAGCCAGGCTCTGCCACCTCTCCCTTCGTCTATAAAACTACTAAAAATGATTCAAATTAACTAATATCAAAAAACCACTGATATCATATTTTTCAATAACATAAATAGCTATCGCTTTTACAAATTTTTCAGTATATAAAGACGATTATTAATCTATATAAATAAAAAATTAAATATCTACAGAAAAGGATATCGGACAGTTATGGTATTATTTCAAGTTGATTTTCAATATCTAAATGAAGAAAAGCATGGAATTCATCTAGAAATTCTCCAGAGGATTTACCAAAATTTTCTACAAAAGAAGCTTCAAACCCAAGCTCATTTAAATCATCATAAAAATTTACTCTATAGTTATCAATACCTACTTGGTTAATCAAATATGCAATAAACCAGGCTCCTAGGTCATACGCAAAACGAGCGCCATTATTCTCTTCATCATATTCTATATCTTCAAGTCTCTTTCCAGATGCAATAAAATCAGATTTTTCATTCATTTTCCATCTCATTCTTTCCTTTAAATAGTTAGATGAAACACCTGGTTGTTGTGAATATAAAAGCTCAGATAAATAATTTGCTCCCCCTTCTGACCACCATGGATTACGTACCATTAAATTAGATCTTTCATTATCATTTAAAGTAAATATATGTGCGTGTTGATAAACATGAAAATATTCATGCATAGTTACCACATTATAATCAGATTCATTGGGGAAAGGATATTTTGAAGCCAGTGTTACAATAAATACAGAATATTCTTGATTTGGATTTCTCTGTGTATTTAAACCAGCACCCCCTTGATTTGCGTATTCAATAAAGTTATATCCTCTATTTAAACAACTTTGAAAATCATTTTCCGTAAGAACATTATCTTTTTCAATTCTTGTTTCACAATATAAACTATCAAGTTGTTGAGCAGATGAAGGATCTGTACCAATAATCCAAAATTCAAGAGGTCCATAATTACCCCAAGCTGTACTTGCAATTTCATAGTATTCAATTACTTGATCAACTTGACTATTTGGAACGTCAGCTGCTTTATAGTATTCAGGGGGATCATTAATTTCTTGTCCCCATAGATCATCAATAATTAATTCTTTTGATTCATCCTCACAACTCCAAAAAAATAAACCAAATATCAATAGAATTAATTTTATCACTTTAGTCATTATTAAATTTAATTATACTATAAAGGAGAATAATATGATTTATGGAAATTCAAAAAACACGACCTTCACACAATCAACGTATAATTGCAATGCTGCTGTAGGGTTCTTTTTTGCTATGCTTCTTAGAAGCTTTTATCCTAATGCTCTTGATACTGATTGGTATTGGTATGTATTAGGAGCAATTTTATTCTCTTTACCAGCATTTCTTTCATCTTATAAACAATTCAAATCCGGATATTCATTGGAACAAATAGAATTAACAAAAAGACCATTTAGAACTTTGAGTTAAAAAAAACCCCGCTACTAGACGGGGTTATATAAAATATTTAAATAAACTGTTTACTTTGTTATATCGAAGTTTTTAACCTCTTTAACATTACCTTTTTCATCCCAGTAAGTCCACTCACCTGTTTCAACGCCATTACGAATGATTCCTTCTTCCTTTTTACGTCCATTTTCATACCAAACAACCCATACACCATCACGAACACCATTTTTATAACTTATTACAGACTTTAATCTACCATTTTCATATTCGGAATATTTATAATCCCATTTTCCTACCAAACGTCCATCATTATATATTTTTTTCCACTCATTTCTTCCCTTGCTCGTTTTAGCAATCCAACCACCATCTCCATTTTTAACAAGAAATTTGCCCGTAGCGCTCCATCGATTTATTAAAAAGTATTCACTATTTTTCCATAGACCTTCTTCTTGTTTTTGCCCATTAGCATGCCAAGTAATCCAATCTCCATTTGGAGTATTATCCTGTTCATAACCTTTTTCAGATTTTATTTGACCATCATCATAATATTCCTGTTTAAATGATAAGTCTAGTATCAACCTACCATCTTCATACATCTGCTTTTGTTTTTTCGTACCATCTTCATTCTTACTAACCCATCCGCCTTTTCCATCTTTGACAAGAAAATTACTATTTGAATTCCATCGATTAATTAAATGATACTCACCATCTTTCCATGTACCCTCTTCTTTAGTGTTGCCATTTTCAAACCAAATAGTCCAAGTACCAATTTCAATATTATTTTTAAATGATTTTTTAGTTTTAATAGATCCATTATCATAATATTCATATTCATATGTTAATTCTTGCTGTAAACGACCATTACTATATGTTTGACGTCCATCTTCTTTACCTGAACTAGTAAATTCAATTACGTCACCATCAATTTCACCATTTTTAAAATTTACAGTTTTTGTTTTAACTCCAGCCTTATTCCAATAAGTCCACTTACCATGTTCTTCACCGTTTTTATTATAACCAGACTTCTTCTTATTCCCATTATCATACCATACGGTAGATAAACCATCCCATCCACCATTTACATAATGTCTTTCTTGATGTTTCTGCCCATTTGAATACCAGAACTTGTATAAACCTTCACGTTTACCACTTATATAATTACCTTCTTCTACCTTCTGTCCATTTTCATCCCAATGAATAAAAACACCATTAGGTAGTCCATTCTTATAATTCCCTAATTCCATTTTTTGTCCATTTTCGAACCACACTGAACTTGGTCCATCCCACATACTGTAACTGTATGTTCTCTCCTCTTGCTTTTGTCCATTCTCATACCAATTAGTATAGATTCCAAATTTTTCACCATCTATATGATAACCTTCTTTTTGTTTTTGTCCATTTTTAAACCAATGAACAAATGGTCCATTTAATTTTCCTTCACGATAATTTATTTCACTCTTTTTCTCACCATTTTTATACCAAACCATACTTGGTCCATCTACAAAGTCATTCCTATAATAAATTTGCTTATCCAATTCTCCATCTTCTCTCCAGTATGTGATTAAACCATCAATTTTTCCAGAATTATAATTTATTTCTTCCTTCTTTATACCGCTCTCATACCAAAGAGTTGTAATTCCATGAAGTAAACCAGTTTCATATGACTTTTGATATAGTTTGATACCATCACTGGACCATGCAGTATAATATCCATCTAATTTTCCATGTACATATGCTCCATCAGATTTCATATTTCCATTTTCATACCAGTAAGTAAAACTACCAACTAAATCACCATCCAAATATGTTGCATCTTCTTTCATATTTCCATTTTCAAACCAACTCGTATATTTATGATCCAACTTTCCATTTCTATAGGTACAGTTCGCATTCATTTTACCATTCGTATACCATGAAGCAAATGAGCCATGTAAGGCACCATCACGATATTGTTCCTCTCTTATTTTATTACCTTCTATATCATAAAAAGTAAACAAACCGTTTTTCACGCCATTTTCTAATCTACCTTTAAATTCAACCTGACCATTCTGATACCAACTTCTATAATATCCAGCTGCAATACCTCTTATATACCTTTTCTCCCAATGTTTTGAACCATTATCATATAATTCAAACACCTTACCATTAAAAGGTTTATCAGAATTTGGCATAAATTTAATACCACCATAATCTAGAAGATGGTTAACATTTATCTTGCTTTGTGCAAGTGTATATCCACTTATTATTATAGTTATAAAGATTATTTTATGTAATATTCTAATATTCATAATTTTATTTTATCACCATGAATTATATTGTAAAACTCCGCATTATTTAATTATAAAACAAAATATAATAAAAATTAAGCATATCATTAAAATTAATTATTATTTAATTCAAAATTCTTTTTTATCTCCCTCGGAGGTAATTCTGCAGGTATTCTATTTCCGCAGCAAGTTNTTCTCTTCCNNGNACGGTAGTAGTATTGACAATATATGGTGGAGATGCAGGGTTTAATGCTGTCTTCACNGCCTGTACATTTGCNATACTCTCATCNTAATCNGATAAAGAATAATATGACAATGCCAAGGTCACATGTATATCCAAGTAATTCGTTGTCGAATCATGCGTAAAACTCCAGATCTTCTCTCCAATCTGTTGTTTGATTAACCAAATCAATGAATCTCCGTATAAAACCACACTGGAATCTTTCTTTAATGCGCTATGGGCAAATGTGAGACCAGCTAGTATTTCCTGGGATACATTTGTAGTGGTTCGTTCATTGGGTGGTTTTGATAAACCAATGGCAAATNTCTGTACTGCACTATCGAGTTCTACCAACTTGCCAAACGTCCACCCCAGACCATTATACCCATCTTGATAGTTNTTATCTTCAATAATGGNATTACTAAACCACTCATAACTAGTTACATAATCCCCTTGNTCATACAGACTCCATCCGTAATTGGCCATATCTTCTTCTGTCGCACTCCACTGCTTGCGACATGCTGCAAACAAACCGATGATGATAATTAACTGTAATAGTATTCGATTATATCTCATCGTAACAACATCACTTTCTTGGTCTGTATTTTGCCTACGCTCGTTATCATATGCATAAAATACACTCCACTAGCCACATTCATTCCTGCTTTNTCCCGTCCATACCACTGTACAGCATGTCGNCCAATGGCTTGTTCTGCATCTACCAGTGTTTGTACATGCTGTCCCAAAAGATTATAGATGGATANGTTCACATGCTGCTGCGGACCATCTATAAATCCTACATCATAGGTAATCTTGGTTACTGGATTAAAGGGGTTCGGATAGTTCTGTCCCAGACTAGTTAATCCNGGCACCACNAATGTCTTACGACCTAAACGGAAATACCCCATTTTATCCGTATATGCTACAATACGGCCTTGATCATAGTACGAGGGTAACTCCGTCCAGGTATTATCATGATTGCGCTGATAAATAGCCTGATCTTCTTGATAGTTCCTTAGAGATACTTTTACTGGATCATTAAACTCTTGTACTTCATCTCCTAGCTTATAACTACCTACAAATCCTTTTTGAAACATGGTAGAGTCCACTAACATAATCGATTGATCCACACTCACCGCACCGGCTTCTCCATCTACATGAAAGCGACCATCAGAACTAGCACCACTCCAACGACCTAACGTACGTGCCAATACCAATCCTACCGAACGGAAAACAATAGTATCTCCAACAGAAGCATTTGCATACACTTCAATTTCATATGTACCAGGGTCTTTAAATCTAGAATGACCCAAGTAGGTATAATCATCCAATGTATCTAGAGCAATTCTTTTATTCTCTATATCTAGAATTACATCTATAGCTCTTTCTAATGTATCCGTTATTATCACATCAAAGTAATGCGTGAACGCGTTATTTTGAATCATATTAATTGTAAGGTGTGGACGAGGAACATGTCGAACATCTAACCGAAAACTAATTGTGTCACGAGCGTTCTTTTCATCCTCTGCTATAATTTCAAAAAATGCATACCCGCTCCATAATTGATCGGGTATTATTGTTATTGTGTCACCTAAGTTTGTAGATATATACTCAGCAGGAAATATAGAAAGATTATTACCATCCGTATCAATAACCCAGCTTCCATTAATCAACTCCCAACTTGCTGCAACAACAGAATTGAATGTCAATAACGTATCATCTACATCTATAACAAATTGACCTAAATCAAACTGAATTGTATCATTTTCATAAATTTCTTGATCGGGAATGATAGACCATCTTGGTCTATCATTTACCTCAACAACATCAAGAAGTATCGAATCAACAGCGTACGCCGCTTCAATATCTGTAGCCATAAAAGTAACTTTAATATCTTCTGCCCAATAATTTGAATCGGAATCAAAGTTTGCAAATGTTCGAGATAAAGAATCTTGTACTAATTCTAGAGTTAAAGATTGTTTTGCAAGGCGTTCAAAATTATCCGGTATTTGTCTCTGAATTACATCACTTTCAAGTAACATACTTTTTAATTCACTCTTTGTAAAATACCTTTCATATAATTTTTCTCTAACTGATTGAGGGGTTCCTGGACCAAACACCAATGAAATCCTGGGATAACCTGGATGGGATATGGTATCCTCTATTACTGCCTGCCAGGAAATATCCGTACTGTCATCGTTGTCTTCATCTATAATATATTTCGTAAGATTAATTGAAAATAATCCATCATGATCTTCAAAAAACGATGTGTCTGGTAAAGGTAGGTCTGGCAAATTATATTTTAAATCCCATGATTCTCCTGAACGAAAATACGGTCGATCATTTACTGGATAGATTGTTAATGGATAAACCAATGTATCGGATAAACCCCATGAATCGTTTACTATCAGACGAATATCATATATTCCTGTATCTGGTGGAGTCGGAACCCATGTTATAATGCCTGTAACATTATCGATGGACATTGTGGCTCCCAATGGATAATCTATTTCTGGAATCGGAGGTACAGGATTCCCATTAACAAAAACTGTTAAAGTATCCCATTCAATGTAATAATTAAGACTATCCCCTCTTATAGTTAATGAATCAACATCTGTTGCTGTAACCATTCCTGTATACAAACTATCTTCCCATGCAGTTCTAATAGTGAAAGAACCAATAACAGGTGGAGTATTGACTCGTTGAAGGATATCAGAATGAACCGTTGTTGTATCCAGTTCATTTCCTGCAACATCAACAGCAGTAACAAACAATTGATATAGATTACCGGGCATTAAACTAACAGTTGTATCCATTGAAATATTTGTGCCCGTTGATACCCAATCAACTATTCTAGTAGTATTTGTATCATCCGGAGCCACAACATCGTACTCCATAATCTTATATTTATATTCAAATATACCTGATCCTTCAAAACCTTGATAGGTAGAATCAAGAGATCCCGACCAACCCGCACTTATTACATCCGTAGAAACTAATTCTGTTGTTGTGACCATATTTCCACTTGTTAAAACAATAATTTGTGGTGGAATTGGATCATAGTAAAGTAGTGTAGTACTCGTATCATATAGTGTGGTATTGCCAGCACGATCCGATACTCTTAATCGAAACATAATTGTATCTCCATGAACGATATCGATTCCTGGACGAAAACCATCCGTAGTATCAGACTCATTAGTAATTTCATCCCATGTTCTACTAAATATTTGAGAACCAAATACTTGTAAACTATCGCCGTATGGGGAATCCATATTTGAAATAGTCACCCAACCAAGTGAACCCCGAGTCTTATTCAACGCCTGGAAGTCTATACCGCCTCTTCGATTATCCAGCAATGACGAATCTACAGGAATATCTCCTATCACATCAACACCATCAGTATATGCATTAATCCAAGAAGGATTATTATTATACCCAACAGAGTTAACTCTGCCAGTTTCAATAAAGCTCGGAAAAATATTATCAACAACAAAAATACTATCATGAATCGTAGAGTCTTTACTTAATGCAGTAAGGGCGCTATCAAAGGCGGTAATTGATGCAACAATAAAACCTGAATCTTCCAAATTGTCAGGCAAAGTGAATGACCAGATATATGTAGAATCACCATTGG
>NZXC01000041.1 GCA_002701785.1 Fidelibacterota bacterium | reverse complement strand
TTACCCAATTGATAACCTTCATTGGTTACATACGTACTTTATTAGTTTTACTTGGTCTATCATTATTATGTTATTAATTGGTTATTTCAAACCAAAAAGTGATCAAGAGATTGCTTTAAGTGATGAGAAGACACCAGCTCCAGTAGATATGACGCCATGGCCATTAGCTAAAAAGGTTTCAGCTGGAATATTTGGCACCACAATTGCAATTTATTTACTTCTCACAGGATTGTCGAACTAAATACTAAGTTGATGAAGCGTAGAAAATTTTTAAATATAAGCACTCTTATAGGTGCATCTGCGTATTTATCACCAAGAATATTATTATCAAGTCCAATAAAAAGACCAAAATTAAAATTAGGATTTATTGGCACTGGATTAAGAGGTCAAGGGATGATGCACCTAGCAACGTATCGTAATGATGTAGATATTCCAGTTATTTGCGATATTGATGATGGAATGATTGATAAAGCAATAAAAGTGCTAAAAAAAGCTAGTCGCCCTATTCCTAAAGTATATAATAATGGGGATGAAGATTTTCGAAATATGTTAGATAATGAAGATTTAGATGGTGTTTTTATTGCTACCCCATGGGAATGGCATCATCCAATGTCTGTTGCTGCAATGAAAGCGGGAAAACATGTTGGTACAGAAGTCCCTGCAGCTCTAACGGTAGCTGATTGTTGGGATTTAGTAAATACATCAGAAAAAACTGGAAAATTTTGTATGATAATGGAAAATGTTTGTTATCGCAGAGATGTATTGGCCGTATTAAATATGGTTCGATCAGGTTTGCTTGGTGAGTTATTACATTGCCAAGGTGGATATCAGCATGATCTTCGAGGTGTAAAGTTTAATAATGGTTTACAACCGTATGGTGGCGGAGTTGAATTTGGAGATAAAGGGTATAGCGAATCAAAATGGCGTACTAATCACAGTGTAAATCGTAATGGAGATTTATATCCTACCCATGGACTAGGACCTGTAAGTACAATGCTTAACATAAATCATGGGAATCGCATGGTTTATTTGACATCTACCGCAACACAATCTCGTGGATTACATAATTATATTGTTCAACATGGAGGCCCTAATCATCCGAATACTTCAATAGATTTTAAATTAGGTGATATTATTACTACTGTCATAAAATGCGCTAATGGTCAGACCATTATGCTAAGTCATGATACGAATTCGCCACGACCTTATAGTTTAAACTTTAGAATTCAAGGTACAAAAGGATTATGGATGAAGGATAGTAATTCTATTTATATTGAAGGCGTTAGTCCTAATGATCATCGTTGGGAAAGTGATAAAGAATATTTGGAAAAATATGACCATCCATTATGGAAAAGATTTGAAAATGAAGCAAAAGGATCCGGGCATGGTGGTATGGATTATTTTGTTTTTCGCGCTTTCATAGAATCAATGAAACGCGATTTAGATCCACCTCTAGATGTTTATGATGCTGCTAGTTGGAGTGTAATCAGTCCACTTTCAGAGAAATCAATAAAGAAAAATAGCGCTTCAATGAAAATACCGGACTTCACACGAGGTAAATGGAAAATTTCTGAACCTAAATTTGCAATAAATGATAAATATTAGATTATGACATTATCTACGTTGGACTGGATTATAGTATTTTCATATTTTACACTTTCATTATTCGTTGGTGTCTGGGCTTCAAAACAGGCAGGTCGTGATACAAAATCTTTTTTTCTGGCTGGTAGGAATATGCCTTGGTGGCTACTTGGCGTTAGTATGGTGGCTACTACTTTTTCAACCGATACCCCAAACTTAGTAACTGATCTTGTTCGACAAAATGGTGTATCAGGAAATTGGGGATGGTGGGCGTTTTTGCTTACAGGAATGCTTACAGTGTTTGTTTATGCAAAATTATGGCACCGTTCAGGAGTTCTTACAGATATAGAATTCTATGAGTTGCGTTATAGTGGAAAGGCAGCAGCTTTTTTAAGAGGATTTAGGGCTTTATATCTTGGCTTGGTTTTTAATGTATTAGTTATGGGTGCAGTAAGCTTAGCTGCAATAAAATTTGGTGAAATTGTTCTAGGGTGGCCAGGCTGGTTAACTCTTACTATAGCTTGCTCAATCACTTTATCATATAGCACATTGGGTGGTTTAAAAGCAGTTATCATTACGGATTTTGTTCAGTTTATATTAGCGATGACCGGATCAATTTTGGCGATGCTTTACATTCTTAGTTTAGATGAAATAGGGGGACTTTCAGAGTTATTAACTCATATTAATGTAGTAGATAAGCTTGCATTGATTCCTGATCTATCAAATCCAGATTTGTGGGTACCTGTATTATTGGTCCCGTTGGCAGTTCAATGGTGGGCAAGTTATTATCCTGGATCAGAACCTGGAGGGGGAGGATACATTGCGCAACGTATGTTTTCCGCTAAAGATGAGCAAAATGCGGTAAATGCAACATTATTTTTTAATGTTGCTCATTATGCATTAAGACCATGGCCATGGATTTTGATTGCATTATCATCACTGGTTTTATATCCAGAATTATCTGATTTGCAAACTGCATTTCCAAATCTCCCTTCAGATAAATTGGGTCATGATGTGGCGTATCCAGCAATGCTTACTCTACTACCAAATGGATTACTTGGTTTAGTAGCTGCTTCTTTAATTGCAGCATTTATGAGCACAATGTCAACTCAATTGAATTTGGGCGCTAGTTATCTTGTAAATGATTTTTATCATAGATTTATTTCGCCAAATGCTACTGAAAAGCAACTGGTAAGTATGGGAAGATTATTTACCGTGATATCTATAATACTTGGCTCTGGATTAGGTTTATTACTCACAAGTGCAGGACAAGCATTTAATCTTTTATTGATGATTGGTGCAGGTACTGGCATGATATATGTACTTCGTTGGTTTTGGTGGAGAATTAATGCATATACTGAGATAGTAGCAATGATCAGTTCCTTAATCATTGCTTTCTATTTTAATTTTATTAATCAGAACTATGAAAACTGGGAGAAAATAGTACTTGGTTCATTATTAACTACAATAGTCTGGATTGCTGCAACTTACTTTACTCCACCAGACGATGATGAAACACTTCGCAATTTTGTGAAAAAAGTAAATCCCGGTGGACCTGGTTGGGCAAAGTTTTCAGATTTAAAAGCAAATGAACCTTGGCCCGTTCCAAATGGGATTTTATGTATGATTTTGGGGTGTATATCTATCTATAGTGTCTTATTAGGTGTTGGCCAATTGATTTATGGAGATAATATTGGATTCGGTTTGATTGGACTCTCTCTAGCTTCAGCATTAGGTCTAATGCGCTTGTGGAAGTAAGCTCACCTGGACGGATATGTTTATTTGGTGAACACCAAGACTATTTAGGATTGCCAGTCATTGCTATGGCAATGAACCTTCGGCTACAAATCAATGGTCGAAAAAGAAATGATAAAAAAATAATTATTCACCTTCCTGATATTGGGAAGTCGGTATCATTTTTTATTAACAATTCAATAAACACTAAACCTGAGAATATTTTTAGAAGTGGGGTAAAAATATGCTTAGAAGAGGGCCTAAATTTTTCTAAAGGATTTGAAGTTGAAATTATTAGCAAAATACCAATTCAAGCAGGTGCTGGTAGTTCATCCGCATTGGTAGTTACATGGATAAATTTTTTATCGCAAATAGCTGATAATCCCATGCTTTGGAATAGAGAAAAAATTGGTCAATTAGCATATAAATCAGAAGTTCTTGAATTTAATTTACCAGGAGGAATGATGGATCACTATTCTTCTGCATTTGGAAATTTTATTTATTTACAGTCAGAACCAAAGATAACTATTGAGAAACTTAATCCTAATTTAGGATATTTTGTTTTAGGTGACTCTTGTGAGCCGAAAGATACAATACCTATATTGAGACGATGTAGAGACATGCGACTTAATATTGTACAAAAACTAATAAAAAGAGACCCAAACTTTGACCTACATAGTCAAGATCAAGTAGATACTTCTTTTTTAAGTAAAAATGAGCAAAATATTTTTAAAGCGACAATTAATAACAGAGACATTTTATCAAAAGCATTGCCTGAGTTGAATAAAGATGATCCTGACTCTCCTTTTATTGGTAAATGCCTATTAGAACACCATGAAATTTTAAGAGATGTGTTGGATGTGAGTACAATAAAGATTGATAATATGCTTGATGCTGCTTTAGACGCAGGTGCTTTAGGTGGAAAAATTACAGGTTCAGGAGGAGGTGGATGTATGTTTGCATATGCCCCAAATAATCCGGAAATTGTTGCTGAAGCTATTGAAAAAGCTGGAGGAAGATCATTTATTATTAATTCTGACATTGGTACTTCAGTTGGGTAAAAACATAACAATATAATTATCTTATGAATGATATAACATTATTGGTAATGGCAGCTGGTATGGGTTCCAGATATGGTGGCCTTAAACAATTAGATGAAGTAGGACCCAGTGGTGAAACAATTATTGATTATTCAGTTTTTGATGCTATAAAAGCAGGGTTTTCAAAAGTTGTATTTATTATACGTANGGATTTTGAAGATGAGTTCAAAACAAAGATATCTAATAAATTTTCTAATGATATTCAGGTTGAATTTGTTTTTCAAGATATTCATCAACTTCCNNCTGGATTTTCTTTACCAGAAGATAGAATAAAACCTTGGGGNACTGGACATGCANTTTTATGNGCATCTAATTTTATCGATGGNCCATTTAATGCAATTAATGCTGATGATTATTATGGTAGAGAATCATTTAAAACTATTGCTGACTATTATAATAATGGGAATGATTCGTTTAGTATGGTAGCCTTTAAATTAAAGAAAACTTTATCTGATTTTGGTTCTGTTACAAGAGGATTATGTACAGTAAATAATGATAAANTNATTAATGTTGTTGAGACAGAAAATTTAGTNAAATCANNATCAGGGATTACATCAAATAGTGATTTAGATTTAANTGGGGATGAGCCAGTATCAATGAATATGTGGGGTTTTACACCTGCCATATTTGATTATTTAAATNAAATGTTTGAAGTNTTTTTGTCAAAAAATATTCATGATATAAAAAGTGAATTTTTAATTCCAAGTGTAATTAACGATCTAATTAATTCAGGTGATGAACTTGTACAAGTNTTGTATAGTAAATCTTCTTGGTTTGGTGTAACATATAAACAAGATAAATCTTATGTCGTTCAACNAATACAAAACCTTGTAAATAGCGGTTTTTATCCTCACAAATTATTTCCTTTAAAATGACAAAANTTTTCTGGTTATCTGNTTTTGTNGGANTGTANTGGGCTTATTGTTTATTTTGGGGGTTCAAAGGTGCTCGAACGGCCAAAACTTCTACTGACTATTTTCTTGCGGGTAGATCTATTGGTGTTTGGGTATTTGTTTTAGCTGCAACGGCAACAAGTTTTAGTGGATGGACATTTGTAGGTCACCCTGGTAAAATTTTTACAGATGGATTACCNTATGCATTCGCTTCTTTTTACGCTTTAACTATTCCTTTTACAGGAGTACTATTCCTTAGAAGGCAATGGGTTCTTGGAAAAGCATACAAATATATTACTCCCGGTGAAATGTATAGTGATTATTATGGGGGGAATGCAATGAGATTATTAACAGTATTAGTTGCATTTCTTTTTAGCGTTCCTTATTTAGGAGTTCAGCTTCGAGCTTCTGGTAGTTTATTTAACGTCCTTTCAGATGGATTTATCAGTGTGAATTTTGGCATGTTTGCTCTTACAACTATTGTAGTTATNTATGTTGCGTCTGGAGGATTAAGATCAGTGGCGTATGTCGACTGTGCTCANGCTATACTATTAGCTGTTGGAATTGCAATTCTTGGGGGAGTTGCCCTTTATTACTCTGGAGGATGGGGTGGTTTTACTTCAGGATTAGCAAAGATAGTTATCTCAGATGTTTCTTCAGGACAAAATCTTACACCAGATGGATATTCTATGAAGGTTGCTATACCGGGTAGTATACAGATGGTTTCTGCTGGATCAAAAGCAATTGGAGGAGCTTGGACTGGAATCATGTGCATGACTTATATGTTTGCTCTAATGGGAATTCAATCTTCACCTGCTTTTTCAATGTGGGCTTTTGCAAATAAAACACCTCAAGCTTTCCGCTGGCAGCAAGTTNTCGCTTCTTCTCTTATCGTAGGAATTTTATTATTTACGTTTACAATTTTTCAAGGATTAGGTGCCCAAATTTTAGTCGATAACGGTTTGTTAGAAAATATTTCTGATAAAAACCTTGTTCCTGAATTAATCAATCTTCTTTCTACATCTGCTCCATGGTTAGTTGGACTATTAGCTGTATGTGCACTAGCTGCTATGCAAAGTACTGGATCTGCATACATGTCTACGTTTAGCGCAATGGTAACACGTGATATTTATGCAAAATATATTTCACCAAATGCATCTGATAAAAATCAAATGAATATAGGGCGCATTTTTGTAGTTCTTGTTGCTGGAGTTGCCTTGATAGTNGCAGGAAATTCAAGTCAAGCAATTGTAATGCTTGGTGGACTTGCTGTAGCATATGGATTCCAAATGTATCCGGCCTTGATCGGAATATGTTATTATAAAGGATTTACTACTAAAGGTGTGGTCTCTGGTCTTATTGTTGGGCTAATTGCGGTAACATTAACTGATAAAACTTCAGCGTGGTTTGGTGTTCCATGGGGAGCATATCCATTAACAATTCATAGTGCTGGTTGGGGTATATTTTTTAATTTGCTAACAACATTCATCGTATCTAAAACCTATATTGAGTCTGATAGTGATAAAGCGATTAAAGAAAAAAAACACCAACTATTGCAATTAGTTTCAGGNTTAAGTCCCGAAAGAAAAAAGAAAGTGAAATTGGCTTGGATGCTTACCTTATTTTGGTTTCTTGTAGGATTTGGCCCTTTTGCTAGCATTGGCAATACGTTTTTCTCTAACCCTAATAACCCAGCATTATGGGTCCCATTTCATATGCCCTCTCTTTGGGTATGGCAATTAGTATTTTTGGGTTATGGAATATTTGTAATGTGGTTCCTTGCATTTTATATGGGGCTTTCTGATCCAATTGAGGNAGATAGAATAAAAAATGCTATCTCTTCCAATAAGTAATTGATTTNATTGCTGTATCNATACGGTAATCCTATTATTAGATTTATTACAATAGCTCAAATGTTTCGAAAATAAATAGTAAATTGATATATGATGTATTATTTTGCTAAATATTAANTANTTTTTTTGTTAATTTTGCGGCCAATTATTCTTATATAGANAGATTATATGAATGCAATTATTTCTAGGAGAAAACAATGTATAATATTTTAAATATGCGTTCCATAAGCATACTNATTTTTCTTTTAATTATCGGTTGTGGAAAAAAAGAGAAGGAAGTTGTATTAATTGAACGAGATGGGGTTTCGTATGAACAAGGTGCTCAAAAACCATACAGTGGACCAGCTTCATCTAAATATAGTAATGGTAAACTNAAAACAAAGGGTCAATATGTTGATGGAGTTCCAAGTGGTGTATGGAAATTTTGGGACCGCAATNAAGTAGAATATACTGGTTCTGTTTCTAGATATGTTTTTCATCAAATTGAAAGTGGCGAGACTCTACAAAAGATTGCNGATAAATTTGAAGTTGATGTAAATNAATTATATCAATTAAATGAAGATCTGGATAAAAACTCAAATGATAAAATCAAAGCANACCAACTGATTAATGTTAGAGAANTNGATAAATCAGATGGTCAATTTTTANTATGGTATGATAAATCAAGAACGAAAATAAAGTCTCATAAAATCTTTAAAAATAGTAAACGTAGTGGCAAATGGACTTTTTGGTATGAAAATAGCAATGTTGCAAGGACTATATCTTATAATAATGGAAAAAAAGATGGTGACTATGCGTTTCATTTTCAAGATGGATCAAAAAAGGAAGAGGGTTCTTGGAAAAATGATAAACGTGATGGTTTGTGGGTTCAAAATTTAAAGAACGGAAATAAGAAGAAAGAAGGAATATATCTAAACGGAAAAAAAGATGGGGTTTGGACGACTTGGAATGAAAAGGAATTAATTTCATCAAAATACTTGTACGAAAATAACAAAGTGATTAATAAGTGGGCTTTCAAATATGCATTTTATAGTAATGGTAACGAAAAATCACTTAAAAGTACTCGTAATAACAAGCTAGATGGTGATCAATCTCTTTGGTACGATAATGGGCAGATGAAGTCTAATGGAAATTATACGCAAGGATTAGAAGATGGTGATTTTGAAGTATGGTATGAAAATGGACAATTAACTTCAAAGGAAACCTTTGTAAAAGGTGCCTTATCTGGAGAATCAAATACATGGTATGAAAATGGTAATAAAGAAACTGTGACAAATTTTGAAAATGGAATAAAAAATGGCNTGTTTTCAGATTGGTTTGAAAANGGCCAAATGCGTCAAGAGGGAAAGTACACTAATGATGAGTTTTTCTTATCTACTCGCTGGAATAAAGAAGGTGGTGNTCTTATAAAGGATGGAAATGGTAAGTGGGAAGCTAAAGATTCCAAAGGTAAAAAGTTATGGGCAAAAGAATATAAAGATGGCCGTTTAGTTTCTGATTGGGAGTACAAATACGAATATTTCGATAATGGTAATATCAAAAAAGAAATTAGCTTTCAGGGTGGTGAAGAAGATGAGTCCAAAACTNTTTTTGAAAACGGAAAAGTAAAAGAAGAAGGGAAGTGGGTAGAAGGAGAATACCTTATTTCAAATCGCTGGAGCTCAAAAGGTGGCTTAATAATTAAAGATGGTCAAGGGAGAATAAAAGGTTCTAATAAGGATGGACTTGTACTCTATGAAAAGGAATATATTGATGGGAGNCTAGCTTTTGATCAAGAAAATAAACATGAATTTTATAGTAATGGTCAATTAAAATCCGAGATAGGTTATTTTGAAGGGAAAAAACACGGAAGTTATTCTCTAATGTTTGAAGATGGTAATNTTAATGAAAGAGGAAAACATCAGAATGGGGAACCNTATGGATTTTATGAATTATGGNTAGAAGGTGGTCAAAAACGTGAAGAAGGTACGTGGACTACNGAAGGTGAGTATCTTATTAAAAATCGNTGGAATAAACAAGGTGGCATACTAATAAATGATGGAAATGGAAGTTTAATTGGTAAAAATAAAGAAGGTTTGGTCGTTTGGAAAAAGGAATATATTGATGGAAGGTTAGAGTTTGATCAACAAAATAAACATGAATTTTATAGTAATGGTCAGNTAAAATCAGAAATAGGTTATTTCGAAAANAGAAAACATGGTCTGTATAAAACTTGGTATGAAAATGGAGAACAAAAAACTCAAGGAAAGTATCAAAATGGAAAAGATCATGATAGATATGCGGAGTGGTTTGATAATGGGAATCTGAAAGAACAAGGTGAATATAAAAATGATGTTTACTTTATGATTAATAGGCGATCAAAGGGAGGNTCTCAATTAGTAACGGATGGAAATGGAAGTTGGGTTGGTAGAGATGTAAATGGATTAGAGCTNTGGAAAAAACTGTATTCAGATGGTTTACTTGAAAAAGAATGGNATTTTGAATATGAATATCATCCAAATAATGAACTTATGTCTTCCAAAAGGTTTCTTAGAGGTATGAAAGACGGTCCGTTTATTACTTGGTATGATAATNGTCAAAAAAGATCAGAGAGTTTTTGGGAATATGATAAAAAAATAGGAAAGTGGCTTTCGTGGTATAGTAATGGACAACTAGAGTCTCAAGGTTCTTATGTCGATGATAAGAAAGATGGGCGATGGGTTTCATATAATAAAACAGGAGAAAAAGTTACCGAACTAGTTTATGCTGCAGGTGAATTAGTCAATAATTAATTTATTATAATTATAAAAACCCCGCAAAGCGGGGTTTTTTTTTAATTAAATATGTCGCAAATATATTGTTAGCATGGTTGATACTTTATGAAAACAAAAATTGATATAAATTCACGATTTGATTCATTCCAAAAATATAGCCTATATCAAGGCTTGGATAAAAAATCTAAAGATGATATAAAAGATATTGGCTTAGAGCACCAACTCACTTTTCAAGAATTAAAACAATTAACAGATATGGCTGTGGATTTTCAAATGTGGGAAGAGCCTGGTATTGGTACTCAATGGAAACAAAATACACAATCTTTAAATTATTCTAACAAGCAGTTGAAGGAAAATGTATTTAATTCAATTAAGAGTCATTGGAAATCATTGAAGAAAAATGAGACCACATATACTAGAAAAAATAAACGTAATTATAGTTCGGCTGGAAGAAAGTTAAAAGAAATCAATGGAGATAATGAAGTCTTTGGTATGTGTCCGGTGGCATCCGAAAAAACTGTATGTTGTAATCTAAAAACTATAGATGTGGCGCAAGGTTGTGGTTTAGGTTGTAGTTATTGTAGTATTCAAACATTTTATGAAAATGGATCTATTGCGGTAGAGAAAAATTTGGCAGATAAGCTTGCAGCAATAGATCTGGATCCAAATAAAAACTATCATATCGGATCGGGGCAATCTTCAGATTCGCTCTCTCTGGGAAATAAAAATGGGATATTAGATGCTCAATTAGAATTTGCAACTAATAATCCTAATATTATTCTTGAGTTTAAAACTAAGTCAAAAAACATAAACTATTTTTTAAATGTAAATATGCCAAAGAATATTTTTGTTAGTTGGTCTATAAATCCTCAAATATTTATTGATAATGAAGAAGCNCGTACCGCTTCACTAAATCAACGCTTGGAATCAGCACGTAGACTATCAGATAAAGGNATATTAGTTGGTTTTCATTTTCATCCAATTGTTCATTATGAAGGTTGGGAAAAAGATTACAGAGAAATAGTTAACACATTAATGGAAACCTTTTCAATAAATGAAATTGCCTTAATCTCATTTGGTACGTTAACATTTATTAAACCTGCAATCAAAGCCCTAAGAGGAGTAGGAACAAAAAGTAAAATACTACAAATGCCTTTTGCTGAAGCTGCTGGAAAAATTTCCTATCCAATTGACACTAAGAAAAAAATGTTTTNNGAAGTTTGGAATTCATTTGCACCATGGCACGATAAAGTATTCTTTTATTTCTGTATGGAAGACCGTGAACTGTGGAATCATGTTTTTGGAAGATGTTATGAATCAAATGATGAATTTGAAATAGATTTATTTGATAGTGTTAAAAGAAAATTGGAATTAAAAACTCCTATTAAAGTAAGTTAGGCTATTAATTAAAATTCTTATGACATTGAAGATAAGTCCCTTTTTATTTTCTAAAATATTATTTAAATGAAACATGGCGGGGATATTGTTGCATCCACTTTAAAGCAACACAATATAAAATATATTTTTACTCTTTGTGGCGGACATATTTCACCAATATTGGTTGCTTGTGTACAAAATAATATAAAAGTTATTGATGTTCGTCATGAGGCTACTGCAGTTTTTGCTGCAGATGCAATATCACGTTTATCCCCTGCTATTGGAGTAGCTGCTGTAACAGCTGGTCCAGGATTGACTAATACATTAACTGCTGTGAAAAATCTTCAAATGGCTCAAGTTCCAGTATTATTAATTTGCGGAGCAACTGCAACTATATTAAAAAACAGAGGTAGTCTACAGGATATTGATCAATTAGGACTTATGAGATCATTAACAAAATATCAAGCTGTAATTAATAAAGGGAAGCATCTTGCTGATGAAATTAATAAAGCAATCATTATTGCCCAGTCAGATGTGCCAGGGCCAGTATTTATTGAATTACCCCTTGATTTTTTATACCCAAAAGATATGGTGTATGATCTATATGGGCTAAATAAGAAAAATCATAAGGTGTCATGGTTTGTAAAAAAATATTTACAAAGAAATTTTAATAGAATATTTGATGATTTTGATAAAAAACCTTTACCTATTCCTAAAATCACCTTCCCACATATTTCTTCTAATAAATTATTTAATTGTTTAGATATGATAAGGAAAGCAAGAAAACCATTATTATTAATTGGTAGTCAAACAATGATTAATGTTTTAAACATTGAAAAAATATCAAAACAATTAGCTTTAATTGATATACCTGTCTTTGTATCAGGAATGGCTCGTGGATTATTATCTAATAAACATATTAATATTTTTAGACATAAAAGGACATTAGCTCTAAATGAATCTGATTTAGTTATACTGGCTGGTGTTCCATGTGATTTTCGATTGGGNTATGGTAAACAAATTAATAAAGATGCACAAATCATAGCCATTAATCGAGATCGCAAAGATTTATACTTAAATATTAAACCAACCTTAGCAATTCAATCAGATCCTGGGGATTTTATTTATAAAATGTCAGAAAAATTAAGTAAGAAAAAATTAGATGTGTCTATTTGGTTAGAAAACTTAATCACTAGGGAAAAAGATCGTGAAAATGAAATAGAAGAACAGTCTAAAATCAAAACANATTATGTTAATCCAATACAACTGTTCAAAACTATTAATAATCATTTAGAAAAAAATGATATCATNGTTGCNGATGGGGGAGATTTTGTAGCAACTGCATCTTATATTTTACGACCTAGATTTCATTTAGGTTGGCTTGATCCAGGACCATTTGGAACCTTAGGTGTAGGCGCAGGTTTTATCCTTGGTAGCAAGCTTGCACATCCTGATTCAATTATTTGGGGTATATATGGTGATGGAGCATTTGGATACAGTATGGTAGAGTTTGATACATTTTCTCGTCATAACATTCCTGTTATTGCAATTATTGGTAATGACGCAGGNTGGACTCAAATAGCTAGAGATCAAGTAGAGATTTTTAAAGATCCTGTAGCAACTGAATTAGGGTATACGAATTATCATGAAGTGATAGATAAATTGGGTGGTGTAGGTTATGANATTTCAGANAATGATGATATTAATGATGTCATTATTGAAGCCAAANAAAATGCGAAATTAGGAAAAAGTGTTCTTATAAATGTGAAAATAGGAAAAACTGATTTTAGAAAGGGTTCCATATCGGTATGACGAACAGAAAAAGAATAATACTATTATTATTTCATTGTATGATAATAGGACAAGAATCTATAACGGTAAATGATGGAAAATATAACTCAGTAATTACTAGAGATGAATGGGGCGTACCACATGTNCATGGTACAACTGATGCAGATGCAGCATTTGGTCTGGCATATGCTCATGCGCAGGATGACTTTAAGACGATTCAGGATATTCTAATAGCTTCAAGAGGGAAACTTTCTGAGTCCTATGGTGTAAAACTAAAGTCTATAAAAGGATTATTTAATTTATTAAAAGGTGATATATCTGGNTTACAGGGNATACAAAATGTTGCGAATGATTATTATGTTAATGTAATTGGAATATGGGATGACTTAGATAAAAGATATCTTAATGAAGTACCATTAGATGTTAGAAATGTTTGTGATGGTTATGCTGCGGGGATAAATCAATATGCGAAANATAATCCAAGATNTATATTTAAAAAATTATANCCACTGAAAGGTGTAGATATTGTAGCAGGTTTTATGCATAGGACTCCTCTATTTTATGGAATGGGTGGTGTTTTAAAAAAATTATTACAATCAGAACCACCTATACTGATTGGACATAACGCAAATGATGAAAAAGGTATAATGCAGATGCATGCTAGCAATGTTTTTGCAGTTAGTCCAAATAGAAGTACGGATGGTTATACNCGTTTAATGGTTAATAGTCATCAACCTTGGTCCGGTCCAGTAGCTTGGTATGAAGCGCATATCTCTAGCGATGATGGCTGGGATATAATTACTGGATTATTNCCTGGATCTCCAGTGGGNCTTGTAGGTCANAATCCAGACTTAGGTTGGAGTCATACAGTAAATAATCCAGATCTTNTTGATGTGTTTCGACTTACGATTAATCCAAATAATGAAAATCAATATTTATTNGATGGTGAATGGCTTGATCTTTCATTAAAGAAAATTAAAATTAAGGTAAAAATACTTGGGCTCTTTTCTTGGAAAGTTAAAAGAGTGCTATATAATTCAATACATGGACCAGTATTAAAGACTGATCATGGAACATACGCTATACGATATGCATCAATGGGAGATGTACGATTAGTAGAGCAATGGTATCGAATGAATCGNTCACGAAATCTTTCTGAATTCAAAGAAGCAATGTCTATACANGCTATTCCTATGTTTAACACTGGATATGCAGATAAATCTGGGAATATTTACTATGTATATAATGCNAGAATACCAAAAAGGCATCCTGACNTAGATTGGANANAGGTTGTTCCGGGAGATAAATCAATNTATTTATGGAATGATTACATANCATATGANGACTTACCTCAAATTGAAAACCCNCCAGGAGGNTTTATATATAGTTGCAATAATACACCATATCTTTGTACAGATAATCCAAAAGATTTTCCTGATCGATTACCTGAAAATACAGGCATCGATACTCACCAAACCAATAGAGCATTAAGAGCGTTAGAGTTATTTGGGCAGGATAAAAATATATCTCGCGAAGAATTCTTAGCATACAAATATGACAAACAATATTCGAAAAACTCTCACGTTGCAAATATATTCGAAAAATTTCTTATGGATTCAGAGGATATTTCAAGTGATTTGAAGCCAGCGATTGACTTGTTAAAAAATTGGAATTTATCTGGTGAGCAGCAAAATAAGGCAGCAGCATTGGCTTTTTTAACATTCCGGCATATTGGGTTTAACTCAGAAGAATACACTTATAATTATGATAAAATAATTAATAAGATGAAAGACGGGGTAGAATTTTTAACTGAAAACTATGGAAAAATTGATATTCCACTTGGAACTGTTCAAAGACTAAAACATGGTACTGTAAATTTACCGCTTGGTGGAGGGCCAGATATGCTGCGGGCAATTTATACAAGAAATGATGGAAATATTATGAAAGGTGTAGCGGGAGACTGTTACATTCAATTTATTGAATGGGATACGGAAGGCAATATTCGTTCTGAAAGTATACATCAATTTGGTGCTAGAACTTCTGTTGTTGATTCAAAACACTATGATGATCAAACAAAACTGTTTTCAAAAGAGATTATGAAGCCAATTCGTAAATAATAATTTATCTATNTCTATTGCATATAAGTAATGAATCAAATAAAACTCTTAGATGGTGCAATGGGAACTCAGCTTTTAGACTCTGGATTGGAATTNCCTTTGCCAATTTGGTCGGGTGATATAAATCTTNCCCATCCNGACTATATAGAAAAAATTCATAAATCGTATTTAGATGCTGGTGCGGATATTTTAACTACCAACACATTTCGTACAACACCAAGAGCATACTCTAAAAATGGTTTTTCTAAAGATAATGCCATATCGAGATCACATAAAAGTTTAGATANGGCAGTTGAATTGGCTCGTAAAGTTGCAAGTNGAAATACNATTATTGCTGGATCAATAGCTCCACTTGAAGATTGTTATGANCCAAANTTATTTCCAGGATATGAAAAGGCAAATGAGGAATTCANAGAACTTTCGAGATGGTTACAGGATGCAGGTGTGAATATGATACTATTTGAGACTATGGGTTGTTGGCNTGAAATCAAATCAGCTATTTTATCNACAAATGATTTAAAAATTCCAAGATGGATAAGTTTAGTTTTAAAGGATGGAAATAAACTGTTGGATGGAACGGATTTAACAAAGGTATTATATAATTTATTAGANTTTGAAATTGAAATGATTCTTCTTAATTGCAATCCCTGTAATACTACAAATGAGGCAATTGAATTAATTATAGAAAATTGGACTAAATCATGGGGNGTNTATCCAAATGTNGGTTTATCGATGCCNTCAAAGGAAGGNATAATAGGANGNAAATTGAGTGTTGATGGGTTTATTAAACAAGTTAATAGTTATATTGATGCAGGAGCTTCCGTANTTGGAGCTTGTTGCGGATCGAATCCATCTTACATAAAAGCTATACGAGATTTAATTAATCTAAAANCAAAATAATNGTTATTCTTTTCCAGTATANANTCTCAGTAATTATTTGATTAAATTCTATATATGCCTCGGACNAAAATTTATTTATTTTCNATNCTTTTTCTTTTAGTATTAGCTAATTATTCATGTAGNGTTTCAGGAGATTCTTCTCCAGAAGCTTGGGTTACATTCCGAGTTGATATGAGTAATGAAACTNNATCNGCTAATGGAGTACATATTGCAGGTACNATGGAATCANTAAATGGATCTATTGAAGNAATGCTTGATTCAGATAATAACGGTGTATATGANGTAACNTTATCNTGTACAATTGGNGATACAGTTGAATATATGTATTTGAATAGNAATGTTCTTGGTGGCAATGCAGAATCATTAGATAGTNTATCNTGTGTCNTATCTGGNACTGGCAACCGTTGGTTGGAAGTTCCAGANACTGATTCTCTTATTTTAGANATTGTTTGTTACAATAGTTGTTTAGCTTGNGTTGANACANTNGATGGNACTGTTAATAANCTNGANGATCTNGATCTTTTTAANGGNTTATGGGAATTACGAGATATATGTGAAGGGTTGGATACTATTGGTTTTAGTGTAAGCAACTCTGGTGATACTACCTGGGAGACAGAAACAACGGAAGATCATGATTCCTTATTGATCTTTTTTCCAGATACTGGCGCTTATTTTACGTATGGAGATTGGCAAGGAAATTGTGATAATGAACAAAGTTCATGTTTTTTTACGCAAACTTTCGATTTAGATCTTAATTCAAGCGGTCAGTTTTCCTATTATTTCCTAACGGAAGATAATGATACATTGTTTGTTTATTTTACTTTGGCTTTGGGTGTTCAAGAACTTGATCATTTTACTTATAACCCAAATGTTTTAACGATTCAATACTTTATTCCACCTGTTTATTCTTTTCCTTCAAAAACAGAAGTGTATGATAAAATCAATGATGATTTTGATAATATACCTGATATTATTCCCAATTTCTCACCTGTTTGTTCAAGTTCAGGACGTTTATCAATACAGGATCGAATAGGATTACTAGATAATCCGTAACTGTTAGAATAACTAATTATAGTGTTCAAGCTAAATAAGATACTATTTATAAGTTTTATATTTATCCTTATTGGTTGTGATAAAGGGTNTCTTGTTCGAGTAACTGCTCAAGATGTCCTTGAAGTTGCGGCATTAGAAAAAGGGAAAAGAGCAGTTTTAATTAATGTATGGGCAACATGGTGAGGACCATGTATAGCGGAGTTTCCGTTTATATATGATTTAGGAGAAAAATATAATCAAGATCTTAAGGTGATTTTTGTAAGTGCGGATTGGCTTGAGCAGAAAAAAGATGTTATCAATTATTTGAAAAAGATGAATTTTAAAGGAGAAGCATATATAAAAGATCAACCTGATGAAGAGTTTATTAATAGTTTATATGGAGAGTGGACAGGTACTCTTCCATTTACTATTTTATTTGGAAAATTGTCAGGTTCCATAGTAGATTTTTGGGAGAATTCGAAGCATGAACAGAGATTCATTGAAGCGGTTAATAAAGCAATAAATTCGTAGGAGTTAATATGATACGTTTAGTCACTCTAGCTACATTACTTATTAGTTTTAATTTACAAGCAAAAGAGCTTGATCTAGGATCAAAGATACCTTTGGAAGATATAAAAATGTTAGATATTAGCGGTAAGAAAATTTCCTTAGATGATGTAAAAGGTGAAAATGGTTTATTGGTTATTTTTTCATGTAATACTTGTCCTTGGGTAATTAAGTGGGAAGATAGATATGTTGAATTAGCAGAAAAATACAAACCTAAAGGAATAGGTGTAATTGCTATAAATTCAAACGAAANGACTTTTAAATCATCAGATAGNATGNTTAAAATGAAAGAACACGCTAAAGATAATAACTATAATTTTTACTATGCGATGGATGAAGGTTCAAAACTTGCTCGAGAATTTGGTGCATCTAGGACACCTCATGTATATTTGTTTGATAAAAATGATGAACTTGTTTATCGTGGTGCAGTGGATGATAATGCGAATAAAGCAAGGAAAGTAAAAAAACCATATGTTGCTAATGCAATTGATGCGATGCTTACTGGGAANGATATAAAATATGCATCAACTAAAGCATTAGGTTGTGGGATTAAATTCAAAAACTAATCTATACTATTTAAGATNTAATATTTTCCCATTAATAATATTTTTATCGCTTTCTATACTATATAAATAGNTTNCTGAACTAATAGAATAATCTGGAGACCAATGCAGGTATTGGTCTCCAGATTNTTTCAATCCTAAACTTTGATTTGAAATTAACCTACCGTTTAGGTCAAAANTATTCAGATGCACNTNTAATCTGTACATAGTCTAATTTATTGATATTTATGTAAGTTCACTCTTTCAAAATATTTTATTATTTTATGATTGTATAAAAAAGANTTATGAGAACCATTTATATAAAAATAATATCTACTATTATAATCTTATTTGCTTTCTCATGTAATACCCCTTCAAATAATCATTTAATTAATGAAGGTATATTCATCTATGTTCTTGGNGTTGCTCAAGATGGNGGGTACCCACAGGCTGGTTGTTCAAAANAATGCTGTTTCAAAGTTAAAAACAAACCTGANCTTCAACGGATGGTAACTTCGATTGCAATTGTAGATAATGTAGAAAATGAATGTTGGATTATTGATGTAACACCAGATTTTCCAAAACAATTACATTTGATTAATGAGATCACAAATTCAAGTAAACCAGTAAAAATTGCTGGTGTATTCTTAACCCATGCACATATTGGTCATTATGCAGGTTTGATTCATTTAGGGCATGAAGTGATGGGCGCAAAAAATATTCCTGTATATGCTATGCCAAGAATGAATAATTTTCTTAATAATAATGGGCCNTGGAGNCAGTTGATTACTAAAAAAAATATACAAATNGAAACTATTCTTCATGAATCAAGAATTAAAATTAATAATCAAATTTCAGTTGTTCCGTTTCTAGTTCCTCATCGTGATGAATTTTCTGAAACNGTTGGTTATAAAATTAAAGGACCTAATAATTCAATAATGTTTATTCCTGATATTGATAAATGGAATATGTGGGAAAAAAATATTATTTCCGAAGTGAATTCAAATGATTATTTATTATTAGATGGTACTTTTTTTGATGGAAATGAATTACCAGAAAGAGATATGAGTCAAATACCACATCCTTTTGTGATTGAAAGCATGGAATTATTTAAAGACCTATCTATAGCAGAAAAGAATAAGATTNATTTTATTCATTTTAATCACACTAATCCTCTTAATTTTCCTACAAGTATTGAATCAAATATATTTATTAAAGAAGGTTTTAGTCTAGCTAAGCAAGGACAGATTATTAAACTATAATTACTATGATAAATAAAAAATCATTAATGACTATTTTATTTTATATATCTTCAACTAGTATACCTCCAAAATCAATTGNCACATATCTTTGGAAAGAATAATGAAAAAAATCCACACATCATTAATTATTTTCAATATACTTACTTGCATNTTATTTGCTAAGGGTAAAACCAATAATATCATATTTATTACTTTNGATGGTTTGCGATGGGAAGAAGTNTTTTATGGAGCTGATAGTATATTAATTCATTCAGATGATTATACAAAAAATCAAAAGCAGATGTTAAAAGACTATTGGCATTCNTCAGATCAGNTTCGCAGAGAACAATTGATGCCTTTTTTTTGGAATACAATTATTAATCAAGGCCAATTATATGGTAATATACGAAGTGGTAGTGTAGCGTCTCTTNAAAACCCTTATCGTTTTTCTTACCCAGGGTATAGTGAAATGTTGGTTGGCTACGTAGATTTATCAAGAAATAGTAATAATAAGGAAAACAATCCAAATATTACAGTGCTCGAATATATTCATAATCAACCAGGATATAAAAATAAGGTAGCTGCATTTTGTTCATGGGATGTATTTGACTTTATTATTAATGAAGAACGTTCAGGAATATATGTTAGTGCAGGTATGGAGTCGTATNATCATGGCCGTAANAATCCAAANATTGGCTTATTAAATGAAATAATGCTNCAGATACCTGTTCCTTGGAGAAGTGTTCGATATGATGCAATAACACACAATTTTGCAAAAATTTATCTTGAAGAAATGAGACCAAAATTATTATATATAGCTTATGATGAAACTGATGAATATGCACATGAAGGTAAGTATGATAAATATCTAAATGCTGCCAATCAATTAGATCAATATGTGTCCGATTTGTGGAATTGGGTTCAAAGTAATTATTATTATAAAAATAAGACCACGATACTTATTACGACAGATCATGGAAGAGGAAATAAAGATATCGATTCTTGGAGGAATCATGGGAGTTCAGTAAACGGAGCTGAACATGTATGGATGGCTGTTATCGGACCAGACACTCCTCCAAAAGGAGAAATGACCAATCATGAAAAAATTTATAGTAGTCAAATTGCTTCAACAATAGCTTCTTTTCTTGGAATAGAATATCAAAATGAAAGAACTGTTGCACCAATGATAAAAACTATGTTTTATGATTAATATTTTTAATAATTAAGTAAGAAAGAAATATATAATGAAATATCGAAATCTTGGTAAGTCTGGATTAAAAATAAGTGAATTATCATATGGATCATGGGTAACATTTTCCTTTCAAATAGATACATCTATGGCAGCGGAAATGATGAAAATTGCATATGATGGAGGCGTTAATTTTTTTGATAATGCAGAAGCGTATGCAAATGGTAAATCTGAAGAAATAATGGGTCAAGCATTAAAAAAACTTGCTTTTCCCAGAGACACGTATTGTTTATCTAGTAAAGTTTTTTGGGGTGGTGAACTTCCAACCCAGCGAGGATTAAGTGCGAAGCATATTCATGATGCGTGTAATGCTGCACTTCAGCGTATGCAAGTAGATTATCTTGATTTGTTTTTTTGTCATCGACCTGATCCAGAAACCCCAATTGAGGAAACCGTACGAGCAATGCATTCATTAATACTTCAAGGAAAAATTATTTATTGGGGAACATCAGAGTGGAGCGCAGATCAGATCGAAATGGCATACAATATTTCTGAAGAAAAGCAACTTACGCCACCAACAATGGAACAGCCTGAGTATAATATTTTTAATCGATCAAAAATGGAAAATGAATATCTTGATTTATTTAAAAATAGAGGGCTTGGTACAACTATTTGGTCCCCGTTGGCTTCAGGTATCTTAAGTGGAAAATACAAAAATGGAATTCCTAAGGGTACGAGAATGAATTTAGATGGTTATGAGTTTCTGAAAGATAGGTTGAATAGTGATAAAGGCGAAACTATGTTAAAGATAACAAATGAACTTGAAGAAGTTGCTAATAGCATAGGTATGCCTTTGGTTAATCTTGCTTTAGGTTGGTGTCTACAAAATAAAAATGTCAGCACAGTTATTCTTGGAGCATCTAACTCTGATCAACTAAAACAAAACTTAAGAACGGTTGATTATTTAGAACAGTTTGATGATGCACTTACGAAAAAGATTAATGATATTATTTCATAAATAATAATTTATTTAATAATGGATCCTTCTATGCTTTCTTCAAGAGTTTGAGCAGTATTTAAGAACTCTTCCACGGTTAATTCTTTCAAGTAAACTAAACCATGCGTGGCTCGAAAGTGAGGATCTTTATTTTGATACCAAAAATCTTTCCCCAGTATTAACTCCATTGTTCTATGCTGATCGACCCATATTTTCTGAGATAGATCACAGAAAGGACCATCTAATTCATAGCTTGGAAAAGATGCGTCTTTCTGACTAAGGTAACAATTCAAAAATGTATTTCTTAGAACTGCCATTGAATTAAGGGAAACAGGAAACATAATATCAGCTTCTGCTGAGTCAAAACGGTACCATACATTTCGGTATCCCCATATTTTTACTTTGGACATATCTTTATCTTTACTCAAAATGCGTAATGCCTCAGCAATTGATTGTAGTACTTTATAATGAGTGTCTGGACCACTACCTTCAGGGTCAAGTGCTAACGTAATAATATCTGGATTTGTTTTATCTATTAATTTAATAATTGGCTTTATATCCCGTTCACGTTCTGGTGTTTCAGTGAATATATCTCCTTTATAAAAACCAAGGCGTAAATGATAAATATTCTTGATATCAACACCATAATGCGCCCATACTAGTTCTTCCTCAAACTCTCGTAACATACCTTTTAATCTTTGAATATCAGGAGGATTTTTTTCTCCATCATAACAACTTGTAAAATATTGTATAACATCATTTATCTTCACTACTAAATCATCTATGGATTTGAGACTATAGATATCTACTAAAGATCGTACCATTCGATGACAAAGACCTCGTGTTTTACCAAAAGTATTTTGAGAGGCAACTTTATCTAAGTAATGATAGACATCTTTGGCTTTTTTTAACTTAAATCCATTATCAAAAAAGTCAGGGTATTTTATCATCTGGATTTTATCTGAATTGATTAGTTTTAATGTTTTTGATAACAGATTAGAAATATATTTATTTGTAACTGACGTAAATCCAGAAGTCATTACTGCGAAGTAATTTGTATTTTCGTCTGATCGAACAAGATGATTGATTACTGGTGAATAACCTAATAATATATCATCATGGTGCGGACCTGTATGTAATATGGTATTATTCATAGGTAGATCACTGCTTTTTTGGATCTTCTGTTTCATTTGATCCAAGAATAGAGTAGAAGTATTATTATTTATATTTGGTATAGATGATGTGGTTTGATTATCTATGATATCTTTTTGAGTTAAGCGACTTCCAAATTTGTTTAGATTATTGCATAACTTTATCAATTCTCGATTGATTTTTTCTGTACTCCAATCCGTTGCATTAATATTTTTTTCATCTAGCAAATAGGCAGCACCTTTAGTAAGATAAAAGCGACTTCCTATTGAATCGCTAAGTGCCGTTGCTGGGAAGTTGATATCTTTCCTTTTCTCAAGAGAATCTTTTACAATTATTGCTTTTGATCTTCCAGCTGCAAAGATAATCACTATTACATCAGATTTTTTTGTTATTGTAGAAAGACCAATAGTAATAACTAATCGGTTACGTGAAATTTCAATTCCTCCTAGATCAGATGCTGATGTAGCTTGTGTTTCAAAATTAGTTTCTAGTATTCTTGTTGTAGAATTATGATCTGATCCACGAACATTAAATGCAATATGACCATCTGGTCCAATCCCTCCAAGGAAAAAACCAATCCCTCCTAAATCTGCAATTTTATTTTCATATTCACTGCACCATTGATCAATTGCAAAAATAGTTTGTTTTTGTTTCTCTTCAATATCAGAGTTGGTATCTCTATATCGAAGAGATAAATCTATCTTATAATTGGGGAAAATATTTTCAATTGATTCATCAATCGAATTTGGAATTTCGAAGCTATTGATTAATAAACTATTTTTTGGATTTAAGCCAAAACCTTCTAGGTAGAATTTTTGAACAAAATAATAAAAACTATTATGTTGTAATGGATTAATTGGATAGAATTCATCAATTTGAACAAATTTCAAATGATTCAATTTTGGTTTTTTATTAGTATTTAATCCATTATCCTTACATAGTTGTTCTACTTCAGGTTTATCCCAATTTGAAAGAATATATTGAGTCCACTTGATAAAATACTCAGGAGTTTTTCCTGTTGGAAGACTTATTACACCTCGAGGGTTTTCTAATACCCATTCTAGAAATCTTAAGGAAGTTAAAAAACCTAGATCAGGAATATTATCAACTTGAATGTAAGGAATTTTGGTTTTGGGCTTGTTTAAATGCGATTTAGTGAAAAACGCTTTTTCAACATTAGTAAATTTTGCTTTCATCTATAACAAATAATTAAAATCACTGCTATAAACTACTATTAATTTTATATTTAATAAAATATGATAAAACTTTAATAATTAATTGATAAGATTAGCTATTAATGAAAACTATATTATTTTAAATATTATATGAGCTTTTATATCAAATCTTTATTTGTAGCAGTGCCAATCTTTATGTTTCTAATTGCATTAGAAGCTTTAGTCGCAAAAAGAAGAGGTATTAGAATTAATCGTCAAGCAGATGTGATTACAAGTCTTAGCTCAGGATTAACTAAAATTATTCGAGATGGGGTAAAATATGGTTTTGCAATTATAGGATATTCCTGGTTAGTTAATAATTTAACAGTTTTTCATATTGAAAATATTTGGCTTGCAGTAATTATTGCATTTTTAGTTCAAGATTTTACTGGTTATTGTACTCATCGTTTAAAACATAGAGTCAATATTCTATGGAATAGACATATTATTCATCACAGTAGTGAGGATTTTAATTTGGCATGCGCATTACGGCAGTCAATTTCAAATGCCATAAACTTCTCAACAATTTTTATGATTCCTGCAGCTTTATTAGGTGTACCTGTAAAGATATTTATTATTCTTGGACCTATACATTTCTTTTTCCAGTTTTGGTACCACACGCAATTAATTAGTAAAATGGGTCTTTTAGAATATTTTTTAGTTACGCCTTCACATCATAGAGTTCACCATGCCATAAATCCTGAATATATTGATAAAAACTATGGTCAAATTCTTATTATTTGGGACAAGCTATTTGGTTCTTTCCAATCTGAAATTGATGATGTTAAACCCGTGTACGGCACATTAAAACCAGTTCGCACTTGGAATCCAGTGATCATTAACTTTAAACATCTTTGGCAATTATTAAAGGATGCATGGCGTGCGGAAAGATATTTTGACAAACTTCGTATTTGGTTCATGCCAACAGGATGGAGGCCCACCGATGTTAAAGAAAAATTTCCTTTACTAGAAGTCACCAATCCAGCCAAACAATTAAAATATAATACTAATAATTCAGGTTGGTTATTTGCTTATTCATGGACCCAATTAGTTATAACTCATTTTTTGTTATTCCATTTACTCATAATCTTTTCCAGTCATAGTAATACAATGAATTATTTATATGCAGTAGTTTTACTTTTAAGTGTCTTTTCATTCACATCAATGTTAGATAATAGTAATTTTGCATTTATTGCCGAATTATTAAAAGCAGGCTTAGTTTTTGCGCTTTTATCTATCCAGGATTTAAGTTGGTATGGATTACAGGGTATTCCTGTTTATTTATTGATAACGTATATCATATTTTCCTTAGTATTAACATTTTATTTTCAAAGAAATGAAAAGGATGATAGCATTGTTAATACTAGTCCAGTTTAATTATATAAATCCAATATTTTTATTTATAACAAATAACATTTATGAATAAACGAATAAAATTATCGTTATTCTTAACAGGAATAATTTTCTTATTAGCATTTTACTTTTTTTATCCTTTTGGACTGCCTAAGGCAAAAAAATATTTTGAGCCAATAGGTAAACGAACACTTCAAAAAGATGAAATTGGCCAATTCAATTATGTATATAATACATATGAAATAATGGATATAACTGGAGATGAGTTTATCGGTTGGGATACTTCGGAACATTTACGCTGGCGTTATGGAATTGCTTTTTCATCGTATGGAATGCCATCCATTGCTATGATTAGTCAAGAATATGCAGATAGAGCTAAACATGCAATGTACTTAATGATAAAGAAGATGAAATCACCAAAAGTATGGGGGGATTGGATTTCTTATGGAATGGGAGATGATCCAATATCTGAAGGAAATGTAATGTATAAAGGGCATTTAAATTTAATGTATGGCCTTTATCAGTTAATGACAGGTGATGAAGAATTCAGTCGAGAATTTACTTGGCTTACCAGTAGAATTATTGATGAAATGCGAAGGCATCATATTGAAGGAAAACATGAAGGCGCAGATTGTGAACCTGGTAGATATTTTGCTCAATGCAATTCTATTTCTTTATTAAGTCTTAAAATATATGACAAATTATATGGAACAAACTATTCTGAGGTTGAAGCTAGTTGGACAATTAATTTTATTAAGCAAAAGATGACTGATAAAAACAATGGATTCTATTTAAAGATGTACAATACGAAACATCAATTCTGCAATCCCCAACTGTCAGGATATACTAATGCATGGACGATGACTTTTTTAAGAGTGTATGAACAAAAATATAACGAAGATTTATATTCTGAATGGAAAGAAAACTTTACTCAGGAGCTAGGTCCTTTTGCCTATGTAAAAGAAGATCTACAAGCTGGCGCGTCTCCTTTAGCACATTTAACGGGTTTATTAGCGGCAAAGGAATTTGGAGATATTAGTCTATTTAGAAAATTGAGAAATTCAATTGATAGAGAATTATATCAAAAAGACGATATTAATCATTACCTCTATCACAATATAAATAACCCTATTTATAATGGTCCTATCCTATGGACTAAGGTTCATGTTGGCTGGGAAAAGGTTCTAGAATATGATTGGGGATATACCAAAGATTTTAACATTCCTAATATTGATAATATGCAATGGACTGATGTATTGGATACAAAATTATTGATTATGGATCTATGAGGAAAATTGTTTTAATAACTGGATGTTCAAGTGGCTTTGGGATGTTATCTGCTGCAAGGTTATCTTCTTCGGGTCATACTGTTTATGCTAGTATGAGAGACTTAGCAAAAAATAATAATTTAAAATTAGAGTTAAAGCGAAGAAATACAAATTGTCATATGATTGAACTTGATGTTTGTGATGACGTTTCTATCCAGAATACGATCAATACGATTACTGAACAAGAAGGGAAATTAGATATTTTGATAAATAATGCTGGTTATGGAATTGGTGGTTTTTTTGAGGATTTATCTGAAAAGGAAGTAAGAGATCAATTTGAGACAAATTTTTTTGGTGTACAAAAAGTAACGAGAATTGCATTGCCATTAATGCGCAAAACAGCAATACAATCAAAGGATATGTTTTCAACCAAAATAATCAATGTATCAAGTGCGCAAGGGCGATCTGCTTTGCCAGGACTCGGTGCGTATGGATCTTCAAAATTTGCACTTGAAGGATTTAGCGAAAGTTTATTTTTTGAACTTCAACCATTTGGAGTTGAAGTTGTATTGCTTGAACCAGGAACATATTCTACTAAGGCTATTGATGAGAACAGCAAAGAAGCCCATGCAGGATCAAACTTGCAAAGCCCTTATTTTGAATACACAAATAGATTGAAAAATTTACATAGTAAAATTTTAGATACAAGAAGAGGAGTTGGAGATCCAGAAGATGTTGCGGTTATCATTGAGAAAATAATTAAAAGGAAGAAAAATAAACTGCGTTACTTAGCTGGATCTCAGGCAAAAATTCGAGTATGGTTACGATCCGTATTACCATTTCATTGGTTTAGTAAAATAATTTTAAAATTAGCTATGGGCATAGCAAAATAATTATTTTATTTAAATATATCCTTAAATAACTGATAAGGGAACACTATCAAACCCCACCTTCGTGGGGTTTTTTGTTTATAGACATTTAGGACTACTGTTTTGTAATATTGGGTAATTAGAGGTCTTTTATGAAAAAATTATTGCATAATCAAATATTCTGGCGATTCATCTGGATTTATACTTTAATTATTTACCCATATTTTTTTGGTACATTATTTATTACTGGAGAAGAACCCATAATTATTAGCGAAACATTTACTGACTATTTATATACAGGAAGCGGGATATTGATTGTTCCTTTGATGCTTTGGGGTGCTTATAATCAGGTTCGTATTAGTA
>NZXC01000056.1 GCA_002701785.1 Fidelibacterota bacterium | reverse complement strand
ATTATTTTTTGGTGAATTCACTAAATTTGATACTTGGTGGTATTTCAATTTCATATCATCAAATTTTACAAAATCATCAAATGTATTCCTTTTGTCTAGGTAAGAATCAATCTTTTCTTCCTGTAATATCAGTGGCATCCGATGGTGCAAATGACTAATGGATATGTCACTTTGTTTTGTAATAATAGTAAAGGATACTACATCCCTCCACTTTGTCCACAACCCTGCCATTGAAATCATTGTATTTTCTTCGCTATAAATAAAATAAGGATGTTTCTTATTATCTACATTTACCCATTCATAATAACCATTTGCGAGCACAACACATCTATTGGTTGTAATTAAATTTTTAAAACTTGGTTTATCAGCAATTGTCTCTGAACGTGCGTTAATAAGCTTACTTGCAAAACTGTTATCTTTTGCCCATGATGGAATCAATCCCCATCTCATATTTTTTAAAATTCTTTTATTATTTTCCTCAAAAACAACTGGTGCATTTTGAGTAGGAGAAATATTATAACTAGCTTGATGATTAATAATATTTGAATCAATTACATCAATATTTAACGAATGTTGTAAAGAATCAATATTGTTGAAAAAAGTATATCTACCACACATAAATAGATGCTATTTGGTTAATTATAGGGTATTCCATTCGGTTTCATCGGTCATTGATCTTTGATACTCCATCATCATTATCCATTTGTTGTTCTTTTTTACCCAAAGAGATTCAAAATGGACATAAGTGTCATTTTGCTCCCCACCTTTATTGATTGTATAATAATGAAAAATACCAGTTTCATGAGCAGTAAATTGATCATAAATCCTCTCAGAAAATTTTACATCTAAATGTGCAGTGATTTCTCCAGATTTAGTATCTTTAAAACCTTGTTGCCATCCTTCCAATGCCTTTTTTATAGGATAGCTACTTTTTGATATTCCATTTACTAAAACCGCATCGCGATGATATATAGACTTAAAGGCACCAAAATCTCCATTTGAAACAGTCTGTTCTAACTTATCCCAAGCAGCATTAAGTTCATTAATCGCACTATCGTCTGCATAAACAGACTGGATTAATAGAAAGACAATTAAAATACATACTTGTTTCATTTATACTCCTAGTTTCAATTTACAGCTCAATTCCTTCTTGTATTTGGTGTTCAATTATGAAGTCAACGCCGCAAGCTAACTTACCGGCTAGTTTTGAATCTGGATCCACAACTCTCCAAAAGGGAGTAATTGTATCTAGTATCTGATCCGTTTGATACTCTTCAAATGCAGATTCCGAAATAATCCTCAAAGAAATACCCGTTACTACTGGACAAGTCATTTCAGCATGGTAATATCTAGCAAGTTCTTGTCGTATTTGTTTCATATAAACAAATGAACCTTGAGAAATATTTTTAACATACTCATCAACAATTTTTGGGGTTAGGACAAGCATTTTAGTTCCTGCAGAAATATCTGCAAACTTTTTTGGGTTTATTCTTACTTGATATTCTTTATCAAGTTCTCTCTTTTCTACCCAAGTTTTACCCATAAGTAAATATACCAATCATCAGACATATAAAAAAATGTAATGGATGGTTGCTAATTGATCTATTTTGAATCGCATAAAAGTAGCAGATATATCATAATTAGTTTAAAATCATCCTATCTTTTATGAGCCCGGGTGGCGAAATTGGTAGACGCGCTAGATTCAGGGTCTAGTATCTCTTGGGATGTGCTGGTTCGACTCCAGTCTCGGGCACATAATCACTGTTAAGCTAAATATCTATGAAACCATCTGTAAAAAAACATCATATACCTTCGAATCAGATAGTATGGACTGAGGAAAATGCATTATGGTATGCGGAACAATATGGAGATCATATTTCAAATGATCTTACCATCAATAATATTGAATTAAAACCGAATGATATACTTCTCGATATAGGATGCGGAACAGGTACAGCAGTAAAAATTGCATCGATAATATGTCATAATGGAAGGATTTATGGAATTGATCCAATACAAACTATGATTAATATTGCTAAAAAAGATCAACCTTTAAACATAGAGTTTAGCGTTGGATCTGCGGAGAATATCCCACTTCACGATAAATCCGTAGATAAAATAATAGCCATTAACTCAATTCATCACTGGAATGATTATAATAAAGGGCTATTAGAAATTAATCGAGTTTTGAAATCTGGAGGATTATTTTTTATTTCCAGTGATATAGTGAATAATAATGATTGTGGTCACGGTACCGGACCATTACAGACGAACAAGGATATTATGAGCGAGTTGAAAAATGCAGGATTTATCGATATGACTTTACATGATTATACATTAGAAGATGAAGGGATTCATCTGATACGAAGTAAAAAAGAATAATAATTTGATTAAGAAACCGTTATTCCCTCAAATTGGATCCAGGGAAATATTTCATCACCAAAGTTTACATCTTCCTGTGATATATGTTTCACTTTTTGAAACATATCAATAATATTTCCTGATACCATTGTTTCACTAATGGGGTATTGTACCTCACCATTTTCTATATAGAAACTATTCTTCGCAACACCTGAGAAATCACCATTGTCACTTGGACTTCCTCCAGAAAACCGACTTAGTAACACACCTTCATTTACTGATTGGATCATATCTTCCAAAGGTGTTTCCCCCGAATCAATAATTAAAGATCCACCTGAATTGGACACCCTTTGTAAACCAGTTTTCTTTGATCCGTACAAGCTAAGTAAAAAGGATTGTAAGATACCATTATCAATGATTGTTAAATCTTCCGCCTTGTGTCCATCCGATGTAACAAAATACCCTCCAGACAGACTATCGGATAAGGGTTTTGAATGTAACGATAACGATTCATCTATAATTTTCTGATTGATATGTTCTCTAAATAAGGATGTTCCTGCAATAAGTCTATAATCAGATATATTTCCTAAAATAAACCCAATAAAACTCATAATACAATCAGGGGTGACAATAATATCTCCAGTAAATTTCTTTGGAACAGTTTTGGTTCTCACATGCTCAGCAGATTCTTTTAATAATCGATGTATTGATCCACCTTTATAAAAAGGAAAATCAATATCTAATGAGGAAAAACCAGCAGAATTAAATGAAGAAGTATCCTTCCCATCTTTGGAAGTGAACATCGCAGAAAAACTATAAGATCCTTCCGTTTCATCAAAAGATACACCATTAGAATTTCTATAATAACTAGTACCAGCACTAAAATCTAGAATTGCTTGTTCTATTATTGTTATGGGAAATGTATTAGCTGAATATTCCATAAATTCTTCCATACGATCATACATGATATCTAACGCAGGTTCTTTGTCCCCTTTTGAAAAAGACTCTGCTTCTTGAAATTCCGATATATCATACGCATCATCTGACATGGAAGATTCTGCCATATTTAAAACGGTAGATATCGCTTCATCAATATTATCTTTACCAATCTTATTGATGCTTAAGGATCCCTTTTTTTGATCTTTAATCACCATCATTGATATGCCGTGATTTGCATTCGTACGAAAAAGGGAAAACTCACCGGCATCTACATTTAATTCTTTTTTCTCCCCTGAAGAATAAATGCACTGCACCTTATCCGCGCCAGCTTTTATTAACTGTTCTATACAATAATTGGGAATATCTTGGTTTTGCAAGTGTAGTAACTAACGTCCACCAATATTGACTTTGCATTTGATTGCAGGACCACCCATCCCAACTGGGATCCACTGTTTTTTACCACACATACCTCCTGCACTCCAAGTCATATCAGAAGAAATCATATCAATTGTTTTTAACACATCAAAGGCAACACCTGAAATAGTAGTGTCTTTAATAGCATTTCCAAGTTTACCTCCTTTAATTTCATATCCAAGAGGTACACCAAACATAAATTCGCTCGTAGAATCAGCCTGGCCGTTACTCGATTTCATCAGATAATAGCCATCATCAATAGATGATATCATTTCATCAAGAGAGCTTTTTCCAGGATGAATAGCAGTATTTCTCATTCGAATTAAAGGTTCATCAGAGAAAGCATAGGCTCGAGCATTCCCAGTAGGCTTAGTGTTAAAGTGGCGAGCGCTATCCTTATTATGCATAAAACTTTTTAATGAACCACCATCAATAATAACCGTATCTTTCGATGGTGTTCCCTCATCATCAATATAAACTGGAACCGGACAGACTTGTTTATTCATTGTATTCGCATAATCCACTAGAGTAACCAATTCACTTGCTACCTGCTCTCCCATAAATTCTCCTGCTACCGAGCCACCTAACACAAGGTCAGCTTCGGTTGTATGACCAATTGCTTCATGTGCAAGTATTCCTGCTAAATCCGCATCTAAAATAACATCTTTCATCCCAGCATCAGCATACACACCATTTGATTTTTTTTGTAAATGATCGACAAGAATATCTATATCATTATAAAAATGAGATGGATCTAAAAAATGATCCTCTAATTGTCCTAGCCCTCCAAAGACATCCATTAAATCAACAGGTTCACCATTATTATCCATTGTAAGAGATATATACATAATTCCACGGGGAGTCATTGAATAGGAAGTTGAACCTACAGATGTCAATAACGATTTTTCCATATCTAACCCAGACAGGACAACTGTTCGAGAACTAAGGAAAGAATATTTNTTTGCAATATANTCATCTATATTTCTTAAAAAGTCTATCCATTGTTTTTGATCATTTNGNNCATGTTGAGTNGATAAATCTATNTCGTGATGACCACTAATATCTGGTAAAATAAATCCACATTNCTCCTTTTTACGTTTAGTCATAAATAGAACATTATCACTGGCATTTTTTACAACATATTCTACTGCTGAATCAGATAAATCTGGACTTGAGGAAAACCCCCAGTTTCCATCTTGATACACCCGAGATGATACACCGCTTGAAGAAGAAATAGAATTACCCATCACATCACCATTAACCAGGGAAATATGATTATTTCTATTTTCCTGTATTCGCAATTCCGTATATGCGGAAAAGTGACTAGAATATTTATTCAAATCTTTATTTATCATAGTTTAAATTTTATTACTTAAAGTGTTAATTGAAACTTTTCTGTTAAAACACCTGGACAAGATACAACTCCCAGATTACGCTGACCATATGTAAGCACATCTGGAATCACTTCTACTTTTGAACCTACAGATTCTAATTCAGATCCAAAGAATCGATAAAATGAATCATCAAATCGCATAGTTTCAATGGGAGCAACAATTTCACCACCTTCTACCCAAAAGCAGGCATAGCGTGTTAATCCTGTAATTCTACCACCTGGATTATCACTCCAGTTTAGATAGTGTATATTTGATAGAAANAAACCCTTATCTAGNCGATTNAATACATCTTCTTGGCTTAAATCGCCTCCAGCCATGAATGGTGACCTTAATTCTTCCGTATCTTCCGCATAATTTGTTGANACTCCATATTCTGCAGAGGTCCTAGAGCTAACTAAAGTATTTTGTAAAACACCATTTGAAATTATTGGTAAAGATTCAGGTCCCGTTTCGCCATTGGAATTAAANTTTGGTACCATGCCGGATGAAAAGTCTTCAGATATAGAAANTTTGGGAGATAGTCGCACATCATTATGTCTCATTTTACCAAATCCACTGCACCCCTGCTGTAAACTTGCCTCACTGACTCCATTCCAAGAAAACATATCTATAAAATCAGCAACTGCTTTAGCTTCAAACCATGTTCGATACATACCTGTATCTACACGAACTGGCTTCCGTTTCATTAATTCTAATTTTTCTATTGATCGATTAATATAAGATTCATAAGAATGTTGATCCCAATCCGTTCCAGCATACGTACCTTTTACCATTTGACGTTCTGGTGTAACTAGAGAGTAATCTAAACAATGAGATTCTGTTTCAAACCAGTGTTTTTGACCAAGAGAATTCGCATTACCTCTATACATCTTACCATTAGCAAATATCCCTACCAAATCTACGCCTCTTTGCATTGAAGGAATCAATGCTTGTACTGCATCCTCAAATGGAAGTCCATCAGCATTGATTATTTCACGNGATGATCCGGAGTTTGTTGGCATGACTAAAAATGGATCTTCTAAAATCTCTTTTGATTCAGAACGCATACGCTTCATTTCTTTCATTCCCCGTGATAAATCAACGTCATAATCGCCTGATACAGTNATACTTCCTTCGCATGTACGATTATTGGAAATAAACTTCAATCCCAGATTCGCATCATCCACGAGACCAGTTTGTCTAATGGAAGCATTATTAATTCGAATAAACTGACTATTCTCTCCTGAAAAGGATAAAGTTAATGCTTCATTACTTTCCAGTTCTGANAATAAACCTTCACAAAGTTGATTAAATATTTTTTCCATTTCTANGCACCTCCAAATACTTGAATATTTTCAAATAAGCAAACAGGGGAAGCATGGCCAACTCGAATAACCTGATTGGGCTCCCCTTTTCCGCAATTTGGAGTACCATAAATACTAAATGTATCATTATTTCCTATCATCTTTAAATTATTCCAAAACGGGTTACTTATTCCTCTATAATTTGGGTTTTTCAGAGTTTTAGTGAATTTGCCATTCTCAATTAGTTTTGCATATTCGCATCCAAATTGAAATTTATTACGATAATCATCAATGGACCATGATCGGTTACTTTCCATATAGACACCATTTTCAACTGAACCAATTATGTCATNAAAAGAAGATTCTCCTGGTTCTAAATTAATATTTGCCATACGATCAATGGGAGCTCTATTCCAAGAACTAGCACGGAAGTTTGCTACTCCTGATACCCCAGAACGAATTTGACTCTCCATGCCACCAAGACCTCTCTTTAGAACACCATCTTTAATTAAATATTCTTTTTTCGCTTCCAANCCTCCATCATCATATGCATAGGAAGCAAACTCTGATGATAATGTTGGATCAAAGGTAATATTCATTAATTTTGACCCATATTGAAGTTTTCCAAAATCTTCTAAATTCACAAAACTCCATCCTGCATAATTTCTTTCATCTCCTAAAATTCTATCCACCTCTAATGCATGTCCTACGCTTTCATGTATTTGAAGCATCATTTGATCGGAAGCAATTACCAAATCCGTTTCACCAGATGGGCATTCTTCTGCATCTAATAATTCGATAGCTTCTTCCCCTATTTTTTGTGCTTGAGCAAGCAGTTCTAANTTATCAAAATATTCCATACCCATTTGAAGACAATTTCCCCTCATACCACCAAAAGTACGCGTCTGCTGATTTGCACCATCTGCTGCCGTAGCAGATAAATCAAATTCTAACATAAGAAAATCCTGGGAAATATCACTGCCATTAGAACTAACAAAACGAAACATGGTCTGAATTGTTTGCAATAAAGCGCGGGCGCTAACAATTTTATCGCTTACTTTTAGTTGATTATAAGCATCAAGAAGTAATTTATTAAGCTCGCCTGGCGATAAAGAGCCTTTTTCTTTCACAAATGGAGATTGATAATTTCCAACATTAGCTGGGCGGGCATCTTCAGAAAACTGAAATGTTGCATGTTTTGAGGCAAGATTTGCTTGTGNAAAAGCTTTCTTTGCAGCGCTGGTTACACCTTCGTTTGTCATGTTTGGCGTACCATAATAGCCAAATTGACCATTAGCAAGCACCTCTACCATTAACCCCTGAGATGTATAACTAGCATTCATTTGAGGAACCCCATCTCGAACAATACGAGGCGTATGAGTTTCACTTACTTCTCTAATTCCAACCCAATCGGCTGGAACATCGACTGCNGATAATAAACTTTTTAGATCAATCTGTTGCATATNAATTCCTTTAACTAGTTATCAAATTTCTCAGGATAATTTTTTAATGCCATTGTTACCTTTTCAAATGCGTTAATAATATCTTGTATATCACTTTCATCGCCCANTAAATGATTTTGCGTAAGCCATACAGATTGATAATCTGCAATTTGTTCTGTTACTGGACATGAAATATTACTGTAATTTACATTTTTTAGCCATGGAAAATCATCTCCTTGCCCTTTAAATACATCTTCTCTATATANTGGATTATAGCCAGCATAAGTATACACACCTTCTGCTCNCATAGCATCAAAGAATTTTTCTCTTGATATATCATTAAAATTTTCTGCTTTATACCGTAGTAAATATAGATGATTTGACTCTCTTGTAACTTTTTTATATCGATGTGTTATTTCCAAATCCATATCCGATAATGCTTGNTCTAATTTTTGTCTATTCTTATCGCGAATACGCATATCATTNTCAATTGTTTCAAATTGAGGTATAAGCAAGCTTGCAGCCATAGCGCTCATGCGATGATTCCCTCCAATAATACGATGCTCATACCAATCACCATCACGNTGTCTTCCGCAATTATAATACGCAAAACATGTATCCATAAAATCTTCATCATTAGATACGATTGCCCCACCTTCTCCTGCGCTCATATTTTTAGAGGATTGAAAACTAAATATTCCCCCTTTGTGTAAAGCTCCAACTTTTTTACCATCCCACTCCGCACCATGAGCCTGAGCAGCATCTTCAATAATTATTAATTTATGCTTCATTGCTAAATCAATGATACTTTCCATATCTGCAGGATTACCACCAATATGAACAGGTATGATCACCTTCGTACGATCGGTTATCGCAGATTCAATTNAATTTGGATCCATATTAAAGGTATTTGGTTCAATATCAACAAAAACGGGCGTTGCNTTTGCCATCAGTACAGCAGTTGCTGTCGCNATAAATGTATAGGCAGGAATAATAACCTCATCACCANAAGAAACACCAGCCGCTTTTAAAGCAACCCANAATGCATTGNTACCTGTATTGACTGCGATACAACTTTTTGCTTCATGGAACAATGCAAATNTATCTTCTAGTTCCCTTATAGATTCACTGCCAATACCCCAAGAATCATTCACCAAAGTATTTATTAATTTCTCTTGTTGACCATCCACTACTCTTGGCCATGTAAAGAATGGCGTTTTTCTAACTGGATCTCCACCAAATAATGCTAAATCATTCATTTTCATCAAATCTTAGATATTAAATATTACACAATTTTTACTCCAAATTGAATACACATAAGTAANTATATGCAATATTAACATACTATATTGTCACTATATCAAATTCATATGCCATATTTGCAGTAATATATACAATAATTACNTAAAAATAATTTTGGCACAGNAATTGCNTATTATAAAGTGAAAATAAATAAAGAAAAGGAGTCTTAAATGACACTAGTAAAATGGAATCCAAATAAAAGATTAATATCAGATTTTGATAGAATCTTNGATAGNATGTTAAATATAGATTTTCCAATGCATCNNGCAGGAAAATCTTATTCTCCNGCAATGGATGTACATGAGACAGAAAAAGAATTTTTTCTATCGGCTGATATGCCTGGATTAAATAAAAAAGATATATCAATAGATGTACATGATGGGGTGATAACAATTAAAGGTGAACGNATAANANAAGATAAAGAATCTTTTGATAGTTATCGTATTCATGAACGTCAATTTGGTTCATTTAACCGAAGCTTTCGCCTTCCTGATAATGTAAATGAGGGTAAAATAGCTGCAAAGTTTACTAATGGTGANCTTATGATAACATTACCCAAAACAAAGGAAATTAAACCAGAAGGAAGACAAATTAAAATTGGTTAAATCTATTGATGTATTCCATAATAAAAAAGGGGCTAAACGCCCCTTTTTTTATAATAAATATTATACTATAATAAATCGATTAGACTCTGGATAGTCCGCTCCGCAGAATCTTTATTAAATTCTTTTTTATCATTTNTAGTNATTGTTTTGGGTACCACGATCGTTCCCAAATATTCTAATTGAGAACGAAAAGAAGNTAAAAACCTAAGGCCATCACCTCCGCTATGTGTACNAATAAGAGCTAATTTACCATTAAANCNATCTCGCCAATTGTTTGTAGTAAGCGAAATCCATGTGATTGCATTGGTCAATATAGGTGGTGAACCACCATTGTATTCAGGTGCACAAAAAATAAAAACATTAGCTTTTTCAAATTCATGACTTAATTCTCTTGCAATTTTATTATCCGTATCTACATCAGGTGTATATAAAGGAAGATTGTAGAGTTCAAGATTAATTAAATTGGTAGAAATATTGTGATGTTTTGAATCAACTATATCTTTTAAAATAGTTGCTAAATCGAAGTTTTTTCCAGCACTAGAAGAAACCACCAAAAGGTTCATTTTGTTAGACATAAATATTTAGAAAATTATATTTAGGGAATAACCTGGTATATTGTCAAATACTCCAATATCACGATATACATAATCAAAATTAATTATTGGACCTCTAGGTATTTGATAATTTAGTCCAACACCAAATGTCAGACCCTGTTTGGACTTATCCATACCATAAAATGCCTGTCCCCCTCTAATAGAAATCATATTTCGCAATATATATTCAAAACCTAGGTTTATATATTCAACATTATTATTGGGATGAATTGCATCAGCTGCGAGAGTCAATTTATGAATATCTGACTGAACAACATCTTTACTTACTCCTGCGCGAAAAACTAACGGTAATGGCCAATCCATTGAGTTTAGACTAGCATCAATCTTATCATTATTCCCATACATCGTTTCATCAACATCATAATCTACTTCTGTATCATAACCATCCATGGAAATTTTTCCACCAAAATTTGAAACAGACATACCAATTCTCAACCCACTGTTTTTTGTGACAAAGAGACTTCCTAAATCCACCGCCAAACCACCTGCATTCATATGCCAAATTTTTTCTTGAATAAATTTCATGTTAACTCCAAAAGAAAAACGATCAGTTAATCTTCTTGCATATGATCCAGCCAAAGCAACATTACTAACTGAAAAATACTCTCCAGTACCTTGTGGTGACTTTACAGTACGTACCTGCATTTCATCCATAGTAACAGAAGTAATAAAAAAACCAAACGAACTTGAACGATCTAAGGGTACTACTACTGCACTATGATTAAATTGAACATCTGCAATCCATGGCGAATGATAAAAGTGCGCCATAGGACTTTCAATACTAACAATACCTGCAGGATTCCAGTATAAAGCTGTAGGATCGTCAGCAATCGCTACGAATGCACCACCCATAGATAAAGACCGTGCTCCAATACCGATATCTAAAAAAGAAGCTGCTGTAGTGGCAACATTACTTACACTTCCAGTTATCTGCCCATAAGATAAAGAAAGAGAAAATACAACTATTGCTATCTTTGTATAACGTATCATTTAATAACTGCAAATTTTCCTGTTTTTTCTCCAATNCTAGGAGCATCGATATGATAAATATACAGACCATATGCTATCTCCAAACCATCTTTAGACAACATATCCCATGAATATGTCCCATATTCATATTGACTAGTGTGCTTAATTTCATCTACCAAATATCCAGATAAAGTAAAAATCTTAATAGTGCACTCTTGAGGTAAATTAATAAAATCAAGCTTTCGTGGCCCACGCCCTGAAACATAAATATGTTTTGGCTCCCAACGGGCTGTCACTACATAGGGATTTGGCACAACAGTAATATCATTCATTTCTTCTTTAGCTAATTCATTATCAACCCATGATTTTTTCGTTGTAAAGTGAAATTTATCTTGATTTGCAAATGGTCGTTTAGTTGATATTCGAAAACGATCGCCTTGAACTATTGTAGATGTGGTATCATATAAATAGTCATCTTCATTATATGGACATATGACAGAATCAGGGAAAAATTGAACAAACATATACGGAGTTTGCATACCAGGATACGGCATCAATAAAATAGGTTCTGCTGGATCCCATTTCCCATTGTTACTTATATCATAAATACGGAATGTCACATCATTATTTTCAGTAATATTTCTTACCCTAAATGGCGAGGGAAGATTTGAATAATCAGAAGTAATGGAATCACCTAGATTTCCCTCCCAAATAATTTCAAAATCGGCTGGGTGAATTCTTTGATCATAAATTCTATAGCAATAAGGAGAATTAGATCCAAGCCAGCCAGAAGAATCAAAATCAACAGCAATAGGATCATTATATATAAATATTTTCATTCCATCAAAGATTGGATTGTTTGTCTCACCTGCTATTGAGCTACTGTTAAATATTGGATAGTATTTAAAACTAACAACATATATACCCATTTCCTCTAAACTACCATTTTCCAAAGCATGAATCATTCCATTTGCATAATCCATTGAATAATCAACGCCTGAAGAATAAACCATGTCACCAGTTTCATCAGTAACAGTAACAGAGGATGAATCAATATTTTTATGCTCTAAGGCACCATACCCACCCGCTACAACAAATGATTCCATTTTTATCTGTTCATCAAGAACAAAATAATAAACGTATGGACTACCAGGNTTTTTATTAAAAGTAACTGAATATGTTGCGTCTTCAGGTACCGCATTAGGATCTACGGTAAGGACTTCAATNTTTCCAGTAGCATATCCTGAATCATGTACAACAAACTCTTGTCCAATTGATGCGGTATTTGGCCCCATATATCCTGCAACAGTCGCATTTGGAACAGCCATACCGGCATTTTCACTCATATTGGTAACATTCCCTTTACGATCAAGATCTACAATAATAGAGCATTCTGATGGTGCGATAGGTAAGAGGTTATCATGCTCACTAAAACCTAATTCATAGAAATCCAAATCGTATCCTTTATCGTATGCGACAACTGCATAATAATAAGTCATTCCATTATACACATTATTGCTATCAACAAACATNTGCTCTAAACCGGAATCTGTTCCCATATCATATTGAATACCATTAAATCCTACTGGATGAGGTCCTTTTANACTATCAATCAAATCAAACTGTGCAATCGGTTTATTAAACGTATTATTTCCATAGGCATCAGTAATGATATAAGGGTCTATAAACCCAGGGTCTGTACTTCGATAAATTCTATATCCTTCAAAATCAGATCCATATATAGCATCTAAAGAATTTTCTGCAATTTTGTCCCAAAATAAGGTAACCTTTTTATCTCCTGGAACTACAGTTAAATTTGGTTTTAATGGAGGTTTAGCAAAATTATAATCATTATCATAAATATTTTGCATGGTTACTGTATTCCTTAATATATCATCCATATCATTACCAAATACCATTGCTACAGCAAACTTCTTTTTCTCTCCTGGATCTAAACCAATAAATCCAGAACCATACAAAAATGTTTGATCAATATTTTGCGTTGTCACATCAAAAAATCCAGGTTGCAACTGACTCCACATGATTTCATCATTTGATGGAAATATACTTGGATAAGGTGATGAGTAAAAACTAGTTAACCCTATCTGATCAGACTCATCATTATCAGTTATTTCAAAATTTGGTTCCCCAAGATCAGGAATTCCGTTTCCTTCTGTTCCATCAGCATCAGGACCATTATAACCATAATGATAAGCCCCAAGTCCATCAGATCCTATATCATCTCTTTCAGCTAACCAATCTTCATCATTATCAATACCATCAAATTGGCTTTCATCAATCATCCCATCTTCGTCATTATCAATACCGTCATGGGGATTACCTGGCGATTCCAAGAAACTCCACCCAAAGTACACTGGCTTAAAACCACCATCTGCATTACTCCAGCCATCATGATCCCATTGATACACAATATCTTTTTCCACATCAAACCAAGCATCATCATCTGTATAATCGCCATTTGTACTTCCAATATCTGCATCGCCATACATTCCAAATATCACACTATCAAGACGAGATGTACCCACATTTGTTATCCAATAAGTAACAATAATTATATCTTCTGCTGCAGGATGATTCCATTGGTAAACACGCACCTCAAGCTCTACTCCAATACCAGATCTACGTTTAGGAANAGANCNAATATCAGNTGAATCAGGGAAATGGGAAAATTCATCATTATAATAATCATCCATCACAAAATANGACTCCTGATCTGCTCGAACATACTTTCCGTATTGTCCATTCCANAANCCATCCCAATCGCTATCACGATTTGGCCATGNTTCAGGCCAAGTAAATGACTTATCACTCATGGCCATAATTTCTTGATTNGGATTCGCATAACCNGTTAGCGGCTCAAAACCCCATTGATATCCNTGGGGAGAATTGTCTTTTAACCCAACAGCACCATCAGATACTATATGAACACGATTGCCATTAGTATCAATAACGCTTGCAGCAACTACCGGTGTAAATTCATAAAAGTAGGAATGTCCAGANCCATAAGGATATATGCCAGATAAACTACCGCCAGCATCTCCAATGCCACCAAAATTATAGAATCTATTAAAAATACGNTTTCCATTATGATCCCCATATTTACGATCNGTNACNTCTAGACTTTTNGNACGGTTTTCTACNCCTTGCAAATACTTATNAGGACTTTGACNAAATAAAAATGAAAATAAANGGATGATTAATAATANTCNCATTAAAANTTTANACTCAATCCAATTTTTATCTGTCTTGGACTGGAATAATAATCTGGTCGGATAAGATACTCATCCAAACTATTATATCCTGGGCCACTATATTGAGGTGTATACGTNGGCACCAGAGTATATGTTGATCTTCCAGTATCAGAAAAAACAGTTAATTCATTTCTNANATCAAACAAATTATAAACGTTCATACTTAGCGANATCTTNAAACCTGAAAATTGAAAATGGTAATAACTACGTAAATCAATATTATATGTACTTGGTTTCCTTGCATTATTCTCAAAAGATGTTCGAACACCAAGATATTGAGTAGTATATGGAAGCCCACTGCCATAACTGAATATTATTCCTACACCTGAATTCTTTAAAGGATGATATGTTAATGTTGTATTAAAGGTATGTCGTTGATCCCAATCAAGAGGTACAAGCATTTTTTCAGGTTCAATATTAGATGCTTCATCATTAAATGCTGCTGCAGGATCAGAAGCATTTCCTTCAGAAATGGAGTATGTATANTCAATATTTCCAGAAATTNTTGCGGAAGCTCTCTTTGAAAGAGCAACAGTAACCCCTCTTGAATTAGCATAATCCTGATTGATATATAATCCATATTTATCACCNGCAACAAATGATTGGATAATTTTCGTTGCGTTCAAATTTCTNATATCTTTATAAAAGCCCGTTAATTCTATTCCAATATCCATACCAACTTGTTGAGAGAAACCAACTTCATATTGTGTTGTACGTTGAGGTTCTAAATCTCCATTACCCATNGTGTAACCAGTTCCACTACCNGCAGGCACCTCAAATTCAGGATTTGTATACAAATAACTATACTGTGGTATTGCAAAAAAGTGCCCNTAAGAAAAATGCATATGACCTTTATCAGTTATAGGAAATGCCAAAGCGAATCTAGGGCTTAATTGCGATTTTGCTTTAGCACTTTTGTACCATGAGTTTCCAAACGCATTACTATCCATACGATCTTCATTATTCTTTCGATTTTGAGGATACATTTCTATCTCCGATATCTGTCCATCACCATCTAAATCAAAAAAACGGTTAATTGGTTTTACCGGACTATCAATATTCGGATCACTTGGNTCATTTAATGTCTTCCATTTTGGGTCAAAGTAATCCCAACGTAATCCAACNTTAACCACTAAATCTTCAAATTCAATTTTATCCTGCAAATAAAANGCATATTCAAANGGGTTNCTCCCTTTTTTCCCATAGGTGTTATGACTGGGAGATTCCATAGCATTNGGNACCCTNGGNGTATACCCNGTATACTCAGCCANCTGAACAGTATAGCTGTTTAANATCATATTCGTTTTCCGATATTCAAAACCACCTTTTAAATAATGAAANCGNTTAATCTGACTAGTTCCATCAATTTTAAAAGTATTNATTNCTGATTGTTGCTCAAAATACCCCATACTGTGNCCNCCAACTTCAAAGTTATTACCAGGGGTATAATCATCAACAGTTGGTGAAACATAAAACAAATTTGGATCAGCTGATATCGTCGTATCAANAAANGAATATCCAAAAAAGTTTACACTATCAATTGAAATATCAGAATGATTTTGATAATAATTTCTTTTATCNCTCCTTTGACTTCTATAATGATTTACAGATCTTGATAGTGANAGAGTAAAAAATGTGGATGGATTTACACTATAATCCATAANAAACATGTTACTNAGTTTAGTGGTAAACTGATGAGATCTACCATATGGATTCCATTTNTAAGCATGAGAATAACCTTGAGAAGCGGTCTCACTNCCACTAAGNCTATATGCAATTCTCAAAGNGGGACTAACAATCCAGGAAACTTTTCCNAAACCAGTATATTGTTCAGACCAGTTCATAGCTACCCAGGANGAGTCATTNATTCCATAAGGATGATACAGAGAATCCCANAGTNNATGCGAAGGACTAATATACTCAAAATTATTTGTCTGGGAATTCCACTGATGAGATTCTGGAACAAAAACCTTCTGTCCATATAAATATCCGCCATTACGTTTATATCTACCAGAGGNAAANATAGATAATTTATCTTTTATAATAGGNCCATTAAAAGATCCTTGAACNTCTTGTATCGTATTTGGACGAAACACATCTAACTGAGGGAATAATTGATCATTTGCATAATAACTTCCTNGCATNGATGACATATTTCCNGANTATTNTCTNAANTCACCACTTTTAGTNATAATATTAANTATTCCAGACATTGCTTTTCCATATTCTGCATTAAANGTGCCACTGATAAACTGTAATTCTTGTATGGCATTATTTTCAATTTCNACTGCCATACCAGCATCATAAGGATCAGTAACNGNTACACCNTCAATCATATANGCNATTTCNCCACTTCTTCCTCCACGAACNTGTAACCCACCTGAGTTTACCACACCTGCTTGCAGTGCAATTATATCTTCCAACTCCTCTACTGGAAGCATATCAATCTCTTCACTTGTAATATTTGCTTGGGAATAAGTTACATCTGCTTGCACCATTGGTCTTAGAGCAGTAACCTCTACT
>NZXC01000040.1 GCA_002701785.1 Fidelibacterota bacterium | reverse complement strand
TTGGCCCCGTAGCTCAATTGGTAGAGCAGTTGACTCTTAATCAATTGGTTGAAGGTTCGAGTCCTTCCGGGGTCACAAAATAAATAATATGCCAAAAGCTGAAGGTTTAAAAATAGAATATGGTTCGGAAGAGNTAATTAATCCTGAATACCTGGAGACTTTTCTTTTTGATAGCCCAANTCAATATATTATAACAGAAACCGANGAATTTTCTGCTGTTTGTCCTTTTAGCGGTTTACCTGATTACTCATATTTAAAAATAGAATATTTCCCTGAAGGGGGAAAATGTGTTGAGTTAAAATCGCTGAAATATTATATAATATCTTTTCGTAATGTTGGCATCTATCAAGAAGCCGTTACAAAAAGAATCTATGNTGATTTAAAAAAACTTTTAGATACAAATAAAATACAGGTAACTACAATTTATAATACAAGGGGCGGCTTTGATACTACATGCGTAGAGGGGTCATTAGATTAATTCAAANATNAATATTCCAAATAATTTTCATATTATTGATCATGCTTTAATTAAACATAAGTTATCTATTCTGAGAGATATAAAAACTGGATCAAAAGAGTTTCGTGAATTAACTACAGAAATAACAAGCTTGCTTGCGTATCAAGCAACAAAAGACCTCACATTATCTAGCTGTGATATTGAAACTCCTATTACAGCTACAAAAGGACACAAAATTAAATTAGATAATATTGTCCTCACCCCTATTATGCGTGCCGGTCTAGGAATGGTAGAAGGAATGATAGCACTGATCCCAAATGCACGTGTTGGCTATATAGGGATGGAAAGAGACCATAATACGCATCAACCTATAGATTATTATTTTAAAATACCTAAACAAGCAGATAGAAAGACTTTTATAGTTTTGGACCCAATGCTTGCAACTGGCGGAACCATGATTGCTGCTATAGATAGACTAAAAGATCTTGGTGCAAAGGATATTTGTTCAATTTGTATAATTTCCTCACCTGAAGGCATGAATGANTTTTGTAATCATCATCAAGATGTTAAGATATTCACTGGCGCATTAGATGAGAAGCTTAATAAAAATAAATATATTGTTCCGGGACTTGGTGATGCTGGTGATCGTCTTTATGGAACAGAATAATATTAATTGAATAATAATTTCCCATACTATTCACGCTCACAAATAGCTAACTTTGGCACCTCATTTTAGCATACAATGATCCCGTAGCTCAGTTGGTAGAGCAGTGGCCTTTTAAGCCATTGGCCGTGCGTTCGAGTCGCACCGGGATCACAATTAATAATTTTATTATTAATTCAACGCCAGGCTATATATCTTAGTTGCTATCAATAAATTTTTTGTATGGTATTATGTATCTTTTTACAAATGAAGGGTAAATATCATTAATAGTAACAATTATTGCTGCAGCATAGGATGATCCAAAATAAGAGTCAAATACTGGCTCAAAAACTTTTAAAGAATTTGAAGCATTGTAATAACTTTTCATAAGTGGAGGTATGATCGTATGATGCTCCTTTGCAATGCGCTGAAGAGATTTAAAATCTTCTTTTACATCTAACGAATTAATCTTTTTCTTCATATAACTAATTGGAGTTGCTAACGATAAAGGTTCCTTTGCTTTTAAAAGAGATATGTCTCCTTTAAGGTGTTTTTGAAAAAAATAAAACATAGAATCGCGAACAGTAAAGTTATAGTTTGAAAAAAAAGTAAATCTTCCAAAATAATATTTTACGAAAGGATATTTGACAACTAAGGCGCCTAAACCATCCCATATATTATCAAGTGAAAAAGCTGCTTTTCTACCGGCATTTTTAGGTTGATACATCGGTTGAATAAATGCCCGCGAAAGTTCAACCAAATATGGTAGATAATCTGAAACAAAATTATCTGAAACATTATAAAGAGATTTATTTAATAGTGGGATATCTTTTAACTGTTTATTTTTTAAATCATAAAAAATGTTAAATCTATATCCCCCTATTATCTCATTATTTACAGGGTCCCATACAATTAACTGTTTGCAAAGGTATCCATCTGTATCATAATGATCAATATCAACCTTTTTCCCAAATCCTGCTCCAGCCTCTCGAAATGTTAATTCTCTTAGTCTACCAACCTCTTGCATCAAATTTGGACATTCTTCAGCAGAAAAAATATAAACCTCATTATTTCCAACTCTTGTGGGGCGCAAAAAAAATGCAAGTTTTAATTCATTTATTAGAATTTCCTTAGAAAGTGGTTTGATAATTTCTTCTACATTTTTCATCATTATAAAACTGAGTTAAAATCTGGGATCATACTTGGTGAGCTATATTCTCTATTCCCAATTAAATAAACATATTCTCTAACCTTTTGAGCCCATTCAAAATTTGTTTTAGATATATCAAACNTGTTGTAAGGAATTGGTTTACCAAAAGTTATCCTAATAGTATGACCCTTTTTATTAAACATTTCTCTAGGGAGAAAAAACATTTCAAGATTAGACTGTATAAAAAATAATTTTCTAATAGTTGCTATATTGTAAAATAAACTTGAATTAGCAGCTTTTATATGGATTGGAATAACATTTCTTTCAAATTGAATAGCTTTTCGAATGAAAAATTTGTTCCACTCCAAATCACAAATTCTCAATGGATTTCTTTTGGATACAGAACCAGCAGGGTGAAGAATTACATTGATATTTGAAGAAAAAGCATCGTTAATTGATTTAGCATCCCTTCTATTAATATTTCCAAAGCGAGCAATATAAATACACAGAGATTCTAGTCCTTTTACAACTCTTAATAAATCATTCACAATAAATTTTGTGTTTGTATTTATTTTTGCTATTTCAGATATGATTGATAAACCATCTAATCCACCAGTTGGATGATTGGAAGGAAAAATATTTCTTCCATTAATTGGAATTAAATGTTGTCCTTGAACTTTTACTTTAACACCAAAAAATCTAAGAATCCAATTTACCATATCTATACCCTGTAAATGACTGCTTTGCTGGATAATGGAATTCATTTTATCTTGTAAAATAATCCTTTCAATCAATCTAAACATGTAATTAGGAAGTTTTTTATATGTACTAGGTATTTTTTCCTTTATGGATAATGAAACATCTATATACTTATTTGGATTATTCATGATGAATAATATCGTGGACTAATTAATTAAATGTCATTAGGGGCAAAAGATGGGATTCACGAGGTTGTAAATCCTTATACAGATTGGAGGGTAGTTTCCATTGCCCCTAATATACTTAATAAATAATAATATGCTAGTAACCTTCAAATAATTTTAATTAATTATTATATGAAAACACAATAACTATTAGATTGATTATTATAGAATTTATATTCCATGACTTTTATTTGAACATTTAATTGGAGAAAATATGTTAATGCGCAAACCCATATTTTGGATATCTACTTGTTTATTATTTATTGGAGGATTGTACTATAGTGTAAAAGTCTTTCCAAAAGCATTTGCAATCTTAAATATAGAATTAAAAATGGATCGTGAGAGTGCGTTTAGTAAGGCAGAATCACTATCCGAAGCTAATAATTGGGGACCTAAAAACTATAATCAGGCAGCCACTTTTTATCATGACTCAAGAACTCAGAATTTTGTGGAATTAGATGCTGGAGGTTCAGACAAAGTTGTCATGTTAATGAAGGATCATTTATATCATTTTTATACTTGGAAAGTTCGGCATTACAAAGAACTAGAACCCAATGAAACAATTATTTCTTTCACACCATCTGGCGAATTTTATGGTTTTAAAGAAATATTATCAGAGAATGAAAAAGGTGCATCATTATCACAAAATGATGCTAGAGAAATCGCTGAAAATTTTGTTCAAATGAATACATCTATTGCCCTTTCAAATTATAAGGAAATTGAAGCATCTGAAGAAGTGCTTCCTAGCGAAAGAATTGACCATACTTTTGTGTATGAAAGATTAGATGCAGCAATTGGAGATGGATCCTTCCGACTGAAAATAATGGTTAGTGGTGAAAAAGTTTCTGAAATAAAACATTATATAAAAGTTCCTGAAACGTTCACTAGGCGTTTTGAAGAAATGCGTTCAGCAAATAATACTATAGCATCTTCTGCTAGTATGGCAATGTTTTTATTGTATGGATTTGGCGGTGTAATTATTGGTCTTTTTATCATGATGAGAAAGCGTTGGGTTGTTTGGAAACAAGCCATGCTTTGGGGTACCTTTGTAGCAGTATTTGGCGCATTAGGTGAAATTAATTTCTGGCCATTAATGTGGATGTATTATCCAACCGCATTATCACAACAAAGCTTTTTTATTCAAAATATTTTTTCTTTGGTTGCAAATACACTGCTGATGAGTATTATTTATTCATTATCATTCATGGCAGGAGAAACGCTTACAAGAAGAGCCTTTCCCCAACAAATCAATTTTTGGAATTTATGGTCTAAAGGCGCGTCAAATTCAATCCAAGTATTAGGACGAACAGTGGGTGGCTATTTCATGATTGGGTTTGATCTTGCTTTTGTTATTACTTTTTATCTTCTTACTAAGAAATTATTTGGATGGTGGGATCCTGCTTCAACATTATTTGACCCTGATGTAATTGCAACCCCTTTCCCGTGGATATCGTCAGTTAGCAGAGCTCTAGGTGCTGGGTTTTGGGAAGAATGTCTTTTTCGGGCGGTGCCCATTGCTGGTGCTGCGCTTATTGGAGATCGTTTAGGGCGTAGAAAACAATGGATAATAATTGGATTTGTGATTCAATCGCTAATTTTTGCAGCCGCTCACGCAAATTATCCATCCTACCCAGCGTATGCACGTTTAGTTGAGCTAATTATGCCATCTATTATTTTTGGTGTGCTATATTTGCAATTTGGTCTTTTACCAGCTATTATTTCACACTTCATCTATGATGCTGTATTAATGTCAATCCCAATATTTTCATCTACTGCAACAGGTATGTGGTTTGATCAATTAATGGTATTTGTTCTATGCCTTATTCCAGTATGGATAATAATTATTGGTAGAATTAAAGAAAAAGGNTGGGTAGAGCTAGACAATAAATTCTATAATAGCTCATTTAAACCCCCGCCATTAAAAAAGACCACATCAAGAAAAACTTCCGTTAAGATACCAAAATATAATATACAGAATAAAAATATTATGATTGCACTTGGTGCATTAGGCATCGTCTTATTATTTCTATTCAAAACAGATAAAAATGCACCTGGTCTTGAATTAAATCGTAATAAAGCAATTATTATTGCAGAAGAATATCTAGTAAAAAACGGAATCGAATTGGGTNATGAATGGAATAGATTGGTTTCAGTAAGCCCTGCTGCTCCAGGAAAACAAAATAGATTTGTTTGGCAAACTGCAGGAAAAGAAGTATATAATTTTNTAATGGGTGATTATATAGATACACCTGGATTTACTGTACGCTTTGCAAAATTTGATGGAGATCTAAATGAGCGCGCTGAAGAGTATTCAGTTGATTTAAATAACCGAGGACTTCCTTTACGTATTAATCATAAGATACCAGAAAATCAAGAGGGCTTAGNGTTAAGTGAAACAGAAGCCAAGGAACTTGCATTAAATACAATACTTAAATACTACAATTTGACAGATNATNNTCTAGAACTTATTTCTGCCGAACCATCTAAAAGACCTGAAAGAACGGATTGGGAGTTTATATTCAAAGATATTGCTCCTAATAAATTTTATGATGGGGATAAACGGATACGAGTATTAATTAATGGTGATAATATNAAAACTCATGAAAAATTTATATTTNTTCCAGANGAATGGGNGAGAGATGAAAGAGATCAACGNGCTATTCTAGATGTAGCATCAAACTCTATGTCTCTACTATTAAATATTTTAGTAATGACGGCAGCTGTTTTAGGGATTATCTATTGGACAAATAATAAAATTACTACTATGCTGGTGTTATATATTTTTTCACCATTATTAATTATTAGAATAGTTTCATTTATTAATCAATTGCCTTCTTTAATTGCAAGTTTTTCTACCGCACAACCATATAATAATCAGTTAGGAGTTTTAATTGCTGGAACTATTGTTGGTGGTTTATTTATATCAATGATACCAAGTATACTTGTTGCATCTAGTCATTTTCAAATAAATGAACAAAAAAAGAATAAAGAAAAACCAGGTTTGCTTGAAGGCATATTAATTGGAATTGGTCTTTCAGGTGTTTTTGCGATGACAAATNCCCTTCAACCAAGCCTATCTCCAGAATGGCCAAATCTATTTAACGGCGCATCTAGTGTTCCATTTTTAAGCATACTAAATAATCTTGGCGGATTTCTTGCGTCTGCTGGNTTCACAACATTTATTGTTTTATTTATATCAAAAAAAACAAAATCATGGACCGTTAAAAAAGGGTTGTTTTCAATGCTATTTATATTTTTTGGGCTAATAATAATTGGTTCAAATNATATTACTGGAATTGGTGGTTGGATATTAAGCGGTATNNTTGTTGGCATTTTATTTAGATGGATTTATATATCCACCTTACGCTATAACCCTGAAGTANCGATATTTATTATCAGTTCTCTTACGATTATAAATTTAATATCTGAAATCACAACACCNTCATTTCCTGGAGCAGGACTTGGAAGTTCATTAACAATAATTTCTATAATTGCACTGAATTATTNTTGGGTGCGATTTTCAGCAAAAATCTAAAAAGATGAAAAAGGATAAAGGCNGCGATTCTTACGATCAGTTTGTTNACAGGCATATTGGTCCANACCAAGGTGAAATAACACAAATGCTGCAAACGATTGGTCTAAACTCTATTGAAGAATTAATTAATTTTTCTGTTCCGAAATCAATCCGCTCAAAAAAAAAATTGAACATTGGTGATGGCGTATCTGAAACAAGACTAATTGAAAAATTAAAAACAATTGCCGAAAAAAATGTGATAATGAAATCATATATTGGTATGGGTTACTATGATTGTATAACNCCACCTGTTATTCAGCGCAATATATTAGAAAATCCAGGTTGGTATACTCAATATACACCATATCAAGCAGAGATTAGTCAAGGTAGACTTGAGGCTTTAATTAATTTTCAAACGATGGTTTGTGATCTTACAGCATTACCTATTTCTAATGCATCTCTATTAGATGAAGCCACCGCTGCTGCAGAAGCAATGATAATGGCATTCAGAATGAGCAANGATCGAAATGTATTTCTAGTGTCGAATAATTGTCATCCTCAAACAATTGATGTATTGAAAACAAGATCAGAACCTTTAGGAATATCTATTCAATTGCACGATGAAAGTAATTTTATTTTTGATAATAAAGTGTTCGGCTCTATTCTACAATATCCCAACACTAATGGTTCAATCAATAATTTCCAAGAGATTGCAAATGCTGCCCATAAAGAATCTGCTTATGTAATTGTAGCAACTGATCTAATGAGCCTAGCTTTACTAAAGCCCCCTGGGGAGCTTGGAGCAGATGTTGCTATAGGNTCATCACAACGTTTTGGAGTTCCTATGGGCTATGGAGGGCCACATGCNGCTTTTTTTGCAGTTACAGACAATTTCAAACGTTTTTTACCAGGTAGATTAATAGGTGTTTCAATAGACTCGCATGGAAATCAGGCTTATCGAATGTCATTGCAAACTAGAGAACAACATATTAGAAGGGNAAAAGCTACATCAAATATATGTACTGCTCAGGTATTGTTAGCAATTATGNCAGGAATGTATGCGGTGTATCATGGGTCAAAAGGGATAAAAAGAATAGCAGAAACTATACATCAGCATACTTGTGATTTAGCAATAAGCTTATCAAATGCTGGATTTAAAATACTAAANGATACCTTTTTTGATACAATTCACTTTACAGGNCCAGATAAAACAATAGAAAAATTATTAAAACATAATATTAACATAAGAAANTTTTCAGATGGTTCATTAGGTATCTCAATGGATGAAACAGCAACGACTCGGGATTTAAAACTATTATTATCTGCTATTGAGGTTGAACATAAAGAAAATAACAAATCAAATATTCCATCTGATCTTCGAAGAAATTCATCATTNTTAACTCATCCTGTATTTAATAGTTACCANTCAGAGACAGAAATGCTTCGATATATACATCGATTAGAATCAAAAGATTTGTCCTTAAATACTAGCATGATACCATTAGGATCTTGCACAATGAAATTGAATGCTACTTCAGAAATGATTGGTATTACNTGGCCAGAATTTGGTGCAATTCATCCATTTGCNCCTTTAAACCAAGCTCAAGGATATAAACATTTGTTTGATGATCTTTCAAATTGGCTCGGAGATATAACTGGATTACCCAGTGTTTCTTTGCAGCCTAATTCTGGAGCACAGGGTGAATATGCTGGCTTAATGGTGATTCGAGCATTTCATCTTGCGCAAGGGAATACCNNTCGAACTATCTGTCTAATACCTGAGTCGGCACATGGTACAAATCCTGCTAGCGCAATCATGTCTGGTATGGAAGTAGTTGTTATTAAATGTGATTCCAATGGAAATATTGATGTTGATGATTTGAAAAACAAAGCTTCACAACATCAAAATAATCTTGCTGCGCTTATGATCACATATCCATCAACNCATGGTGTATTTGAAAATACTGTACAAGAAATATGCTCTATTATTCATGATTACAATGGGCAAGTATACATGGACGGCGCAAATCTGAATGCAATGGTTGGTATTAGCAGGGTATCCGATATTGGTGTTGATGTNTGTCATATTAATTTACATAAAACATTTGCAATACCGCATGGTGGGGGTGGNCCAGGAATGGGTCCAATTTGCGCTGTAAAACATCTTGCTCCATTTCTNCCATCACATGCTGTGATCTCTTGTAATGATTCNTCCGATNCAATATCTGCTGTATCTGCTGCTCCTTGGGGAAGTGCTGGGGTNTTGCCAATAAGTTGGAGTTATATGGNGCTATTAGGAAATACTGGAATGGAAAAAGCAACATCTATTGCAATCTTAAATGCAAACTATATGGCAAAATTACTGGAAGATCATTACCCAATTTTATATAGAGGGGAAAAAGGTTTGAATGCACATGAGTTTATTATTGATTTACGTCCAATAAGAAAAGAATCGGGAATTACTGATGAAGATATTGCAAAGAGATTGATGGATTATGGTTTTCATGCACCCACCATGTCATGGCCAGTGCCTGGAACTTTAATGATAGAGCCAACAGAAAGTGAATCAAAAAATGAGCTTGATAAGTTTTGCTCCGCAATGATTTCTATAAAAAAAGAGATAAATGATGTGATAAATGGAANNTCTGATTCTANAGATAATATGCTAAAAAANTCNCCACATACTGTANNAAGNATTNCAANNGATAACTGGAGTCATCCATATTCTAGGGAAGAGGCTGTTTTCCCGGCACAATGGTTAAAAGAATATAAATACTGGCCTCCAGTTGGTAGAATAGAAAATGCCGCTGGAGATCGAAATCTAGTCTGTACATGCCCTGATATATCAGATTATGAGCAAAAGGATTAATAACTCTAAATTATTTTCCCCTGCATATAACCCCCTTTATTTTCATTTAATAATACAGAAACAATAGTATTCCGACAGGATAGGTCTTCATCAATATTTACCTTAATGTAATTATCAGTAAATCCTTGGATTTTCCCATTAGTTGATTGTTCAACTAATACGGGACGAATCGTATTGATATATTGATTGTAAAACTCTGTACGTTTTTTATTAGATAAGATATGTAGAATCTTACTTCGATATTCCTTTTGTTCTTTTGTTGCTTGATTCTTCAATGTTGCTGCTACAGTATCCTTTCTCTGTGAATAAGAAAAAACATGTAGATATGAAACATCCATACTTTCTATAAATGATTTTGTTTGTCCAAAATGTTNTTCTTCCTCACCAGGATATCCAACAATTACATCCACCCCAATACAACAATCAGGGATTAATTGTTTAATATATTCCACTTTAGACTTGTACAGATCNGTATTATATCTTCTTTTCATGTTTTGNAAGATTGAATCAGCTCCAGATTGAAGAGGTATATGAAAATGAGGAACAAATTTGTTTGAATCTGCACAAAAGGATATGATTTCATCACTTAGAAGGTTTGGTTCAATAGAGGAAATACGAAACCGTTCAATTCCTTTTAAATTATCTAAAGTCATAATAAGCTGTAAAAAATTTTCATCTTTTACGGAACCAAAGTCTCCTATATTTATTCCAGTAAGAACTATTTCTTTAGCTCCAGAATCAGCAATATTCTGAGCAATTTGTACAGTTTNTTTTATCGTATCACTTCTACTTCTNCCTCTTGCTAATGGAATAGTGCAAAAAGAACAATTATAATTACAGCCATCTTGAATTTTTAAATATGATCTTGTCCTCTCACCNTTTGTAAACGACGGCTGAAAGGAGCTAATATTATCAATGGGAGACCTTATAACTTTTGATTCATTATTATCATTTAATGAATTTAGATGAGATAATAAATTAAATTTTTCTGTTGCCCCGAGGACTAAATCCACACCTGGAATTCTTGATATCTGTCCAGGTTGTAACTGTGCATAACAACCTATAACTGCAATTTTAGCAAAAGGATTAAGCCTGCGTGCTTGACGAATTAATTTCCGCGCTTCCTTATCAGCATTTTCAGTTACAGAACATGTATTTAGTACATAAATATCCGCTTCCTCTTTATAACTGACTTTTTGATAACCGTAGCTTAGCATCTCGCTACTTATTATAGAGGTTTCTGAAAAGTTGGTTTTGCATCCCATTGTATGGAAAGCTACCCTTGTTATTGGAGTACTCATATTATTGTCCTTATTAGAAAATAATTTTAGAAATCAATATTTCCAAATTATGCTTATAAAGAATGATACGATTGCAAAGACTTAACTGCCTTCCTTTTTCTAGATCGTATTGCACGAACTGCAGCATTTGCTCCATATAAAGTNGTGATTGCCATGATTCCCTTATGGATGCATGTGCGTCCAATTGCTTCTTCATCATAACGAGACTTAGATCCTAAAGGAGTATTGATAACCATCTGAATTTCANACTAGAAATTCATAAAAAACTAGCAAAGATAAAACACTATAAAATTTATTTTAAAGGGGTCTGGTGCGATATCGGTGTAATTCTTCATATATAAGAATGCACTTTTCTAAAATAGCCTTGTATTTATCATCAATCATTGATTCTCTTTCTTCGTATAAAGAAAAAGTTGTCGATTTCCATAATTTATCATACCAGTATTTTCCCCACATTCCATCTTGTGAATGTGGACCTTTATCCCAAGAAAGCATTTTCTCTTCAAAAGTAATGTCAAATAAAGAACAAAGTCTCATTAACATACCTTCTGGATTAAGGAGAATATCTTTTGCATCTACTATAGGGATTTGATTATCATGATATTGAAATAACTTTAACTGTTGAGGATATCCTAATTCGTCCACATCCTTTAAATCATTTTTATTTAAAAAACTAGCTATTACATGATTAGGGTCCCGAATCAATAAGCAATTCATAAAACTATTTGTCCATTTCAAATTATCTGACGGATCTAGGTGGTGTGCCATATGCTTTTGATACCAAACAGATTTATTGCAAGGTATATCATTTATTAAATTATTTATTATATGGTGATAATCTGTTTTATATGATTGCAGTATTTTTTCATATCCAGGATGATTGACCCCGGTTCTCTTTAAATAATGTGCGTAAAACGGTTCATCTGTTACATGTGTATCGGAACGTGAACTAAATGACCGCATCATCGTAGTGGATATATTTCTGGGGCCCGACCACATTGCTATCCGAAGAGGTTTCATGTTCGATTATTGTTTTGGATATAGATTATTTATTTCCATTTTATATAGCCCCTGAAGTCTATCTGTTATAGCGCCTTTTGTTCCATTGGAGAGTATATATTGATTGATTTTTGTAACAGGCAAGACACCTGCAAAAGTTCCTGTAACAAATGCTTCATCGGCAGTATGAACATCATCAATAAGAAAATTCTTTTCATGCACTGTTATATTATTTGATTTACAAAGATTTATAATTGCTCCCCTAGTTACTCCATTTAAACAATACTCACCAGAAGAAGTCCACACTTCTGATTTTCTTACGATAAAAAAATTAGTAGAGTTACACGTGGAAACGTATCCGTTCATATCAAGCATTAGTCCTTCATCTGCGCCTAAACGATCTGCTTCAATACATGCCTGTATACAGTTAAACTTACTAAGTGAATTTACTTTGGGATCTTGCGTGCGTTCAGAAGATCTAATTGTGTTTACTGAAACTAATTTTAAGCCTCTATCCTTTGACTCTCCCGTAACAATTTTATATTCAGGAATTATTACAATTGTTGGGCCTCCTATATTTGCTCTAGGGTGCTGATATGGGGTGCTTTTCATTCCTCTTGATACAATCAAACGTAAATGAATATTCGAATACATTTTATTTGCTTCTATCGTCTGCATAATCTTATTTGTTAAGTCTTGAGAAGACATTCCAATATCCATCCCTATATCACTAGCTCCAGCATATAATCTGTCCATATGCTCCTTAAGAAACACTAGCTGTCCATTATGAAGACGTATCCCTTCCCATACTCCATCACCTAATAAAAAGCCGCTATCAAAGACAGATATTTTTGCTTTAGGACGTGGAATAATATCTCCATTTATATATATGAGGATATTATCGTTACGAGTATCTTGAATATATTCGTGTGTACCGCTAGGCATACTTTAAATTTAAATTATTATTTTGAGGTAAGCGTCCAGACCCCATCCCAATCATCCCCGGGAGGACTTTCTTTCCAATGGTCGCATCGAGGAATATATACTCTGCTTGGATTTGTTTTTCGTCCAGCAAACATATCTTCTAATTCATCCGCAGCTTTAAAAGCTTCCTTAGCTTTATCCCATTCTTGATTGCGATAAAGTGCTAGTGCTTCGTGATAAGCTTTAAGAAATATTTTTTCTTTATCGGTTTCCTCTCCGGCAATTGCTACTAATTCATACACTTGGGCAGGCTCCGTTTTTCCCATCACCCTTACGAAGTCTAAATCCCTCCATACAAATTTATCTTTGCAGGCAATGTAACTCTCATTTGCAACTTGAATATAAATTCCATATTGCTTTGCAGATGATTCAAGTCTTGCAGCTAGATTCACAGTATCTCCCATCATCGTGTAATTCATCCTCATAGTTGATCCCATATTCCCTGTAACCATTTGACCTGTATTTATTCCAATTCGATTTTGCATATTATGGACAATTTCAGGCCACCGGTCGCCTTCACCCCGCCACCTATCTCTCATTTCACTAAGTCCTTTTTGCATTAATACTGCAGTTCGACATGCATAATATTCATGATCATTAACCGGNGCNGGTGCTCCATAAAANGCTACNATTGCATCCCCTATATATTTATCNAATGTNCCTNTATTTTCNANCAANATNTCNGTCATTTCNGTNAGNTAATCATTNAANANNTCNACNAGNTCTGNAGCNGANAGCTTCTCNGAAAAAGCAGANAAACTTTGAATATCNGTAAAAAATGCTGTNTGGTATCCTTCNTCTCCNCCTANNTGTGGTTCTTCCTTTGCATCAAACATNTGNTCAATNAANNNNGGTGATATATANGTNCTNAATGTATNTTTCAAAAACCGTTTNTCNTTCTCNGCGCCAAAAAAGTTATATAAGAACACTCCCCCATATGTTCCAAAAATGGATAACATAGGACGAACGGTTTCCCACATNATNAGATGATTAAAGAATTGAAAAAGAGTAAANGCCCACCAAGCAATCATACCTACAATTGGNACCGGAATTGTATATAAAGTTTTTTTAGGAANACTAATGATAAGTCCAGTCAGAATTGTAAGAAATAAAATAGTATTAAAATTTTTAGTTGGNCTTGTCTTTTTGACAAACTGATTNTGTAAAATACTATTCATAACATTNGCATGAATNTCCACACCTGCAAATGTTTCCTGTACNGGNGTATTACGTANATCCATTAATCCGGGCAGGGATGCTCCAACCATTGCAACCTTACCTTCCCAATATGTNGGGTCAAGCANTTCGGGGTNCATACAATACATATATGGTAAATAATAATATGTTTTAAATCGNCCATAATAATTAACGAACATACGTCCTTCTTCATCAATNGGGATTTCGCGAACTACCGTACCTGTAGTATCACTNAGACGNAGAACCANATTATCAAAATCATAATCAAACCCATCTCCTGGAACACCCAAAATATCCATTGCAGCTGCAAGAACTAAGGTGGGATATACATGATTTGGTCCATTAAAATGTATTGCAGTTGGCGCCCTCCGTATAATACCATCTTGGTCCTGTGGAAANTTTGCACTTCCCGATCGTTTNGCAACACTAATTAGATCCATGTGGGTATTNGTTAATCTATCAGCCTGGGGAAGTCTCTTGGCCTGATCTAATGGGATAGAAAGCAGATGATCTGGTCGGAAATATCCTTCTGGTTCNCTATCCATCTTATATTGAAAATTCAATGTATCTTCTTGTTCAAACACTAGTGCATGATATACTTTATTGCTTTCATAAGTAGATTGAACAAATCTTNATGGGTCATTACTGACTAGAAATTGTTGTGTCGCTTGTGACAAATTTTCATCTTGNGGAGNATTCTCNTTNNTTAGAGCATTGACCAGATTATAATTATATGTATTCTCTGGATCAAAAATNATATCAAATAATAAAGCCTTCGGATTCCCAGANGTGACCACATCAATTAATTGACCATGATAGGCATGTGGCCAATCAAAATAATTTCCTAATCCTTCAATAGAATTTTGTTCAATATCAATGATAACAACGGTATCTATGGAAGCTTCTTCTACCGTGCTTACTTTGAATTTCATACGACTATCATATGATAGATATTCATATTTATCCAAAAATCTACTAATTGCGGGAACCTTATCGACAACAGTTCCAACTATCATGGTCACTACCAACCCAATAAGCACGCCAACCCCAAGGCGTTTTAACAAATCATTCATTTAGAATGTTTATTCTTTGGAATCTTGTTCTTTATTCCATTTGACAAAATCAAGATCCTCATCTTTNCCTTGATCAAATTCAAACATATGATATTTTCCATCTTTCCGGACGTTAATCTGCATCCCTTCTGCTAGGGTAATCCATTCTTCAAGAGTTACTTCATACGGGCCAGATACTTGNGTNGGTGCTTTTATTTCTGTAACCGGTCCAAGNGTAAATTTTGGTTGACCTGTTGGCCCNCCAGGTGCAAATGATTTTCTTNTTTCTTGGCGTTCTTCAATTACATTTTTTGCAGCGTTCACATCCACCTTTCCATTATACACTAAGACCTCACTTTCATCACCTCCAGCTTTTGCCCTGTATTTTGTTCCACGAATAGCTGCAACAGCTGTAGGAGTACGAACAGACACATTCTTCTTTTCACCAAATGCNGCTTTTGCAGAAACCCAAATATTTCCTTTATTTAAACTGGCATTGAAATTTTTCTCCATTGGTTTTACGCTGGCCTTATTCAGAACCAACTCTGAATTTTCNCCAATACGCATTTTTCCACCGCCAATTAATGTGATTTCCGCTCGAGATTTTGCTAACGTCCGGATAATATCTCCCTCACTGACAGGAAAGTTTGGTTTTGCTTTCACCCAATCACCCGTTCCACCAGATTGAACTTCAACCTTACCAAGTGGTAATGAAATTTTTCCAAACTTTTTTGCTCCAGATTGATTAGCAAAAACAACTACCACTAATAGAGTAGTTATAAACGATAATATAAGTGTTGTGTGTTTTACCATTAGATACTACCTATAAATTATTTATNCACTGAAACNAATATAATAAAAAAGGGNAGTAAATCTGCCCTTTTNGATCATAAATAAATCTTATTTTACAAGAATCATCTTATGCGTATCGCTTATGAGTAATTCCCCTTTTGGCGATATNACACGTGCCATGTAAAAATATACACCACTNGACACACGTTCGTTATCCTTGTTCAATCCTTTCCAGATAAAATTNTGATAACCTGCAGGTCTATATTCATTATTGNCTAGNACTGCAACTTCTTCCCCTAATAGGTTGTATACCACNAGACTTACANTNGCTTCATCCTGCATAGTAAGTAGAATAGAAGTTTGCGGGTTAAATGGGTTTGGATAGTTCTGNCTTAATGCATAGCGNTCTGGGAAAAGTTCTATCCCTGCATTATTCTTCTGTAAAAATTCTCTGGTACCTACAATAAATCGAACTTCATGCTTCTGTGATGGATCTGTAACTGCATATTTATATACATGTTTCCATCGTAAGTCTTGGGCAATACCAAGAGTAATATCTATCGCAAATATATCTAAATCCTCTGGAATTAAATCTAAATCTTCAAAAGTAAGATATACATTATGCTCATCATCTTGGGCTATGACTTCTAAATCCCAATATTCTCCTTCTTCTTTTGGCATACGAATATCTCGTGTATAGGTATCTCCATGTTCTGGCCAATCCCTATTATTTATTCGGACCGAAATACCACCTGGAACTAATGGCGGCTCAAACGCATCCTGATTATCATATGTATCCATTGCTCCTTGCAGCAAACCAACTTCATTAAATTTATCCCTACCTAATCCATTACGAGCCGATATATTTATTAACCATTCATCATCTTCAAGAAAAATTTCTGAAGCAGCAGCATTTCTTCCTAATAATCCTCCACTACCAGCGCCTGGATCAATAGATATACTAGATGCACTAGATGACTTATAAATATATCCGCCCCATGGCTCTAAAGAAGAAGCGTTGGTCCAGCTACCACCATCATATGTATAAAAATTCTGATCTCCAGATAGAGATGTGGAATCCTCCGTAAGCACGGAGCTTAATGGGATAGAAAAATCAAAGGGGTTACCGATAAAAGTCCAATCACCACTAGTTAAATTGATTTGATATGGTTGATTTGTTGTAATAGTATATGTTTGTCCTGTATTTATGCTAAAACCAGGATCTTTTATCAAAATAAAATAACTTTCTCCACTATTCAATGAAGACAGCTGTTCAAACTCTGTCCACGCCCCAGATCCTGCATATGCAAACGCTCTCCACTGCGTATTATCAAAAGCAGAATTCGGCATATCATCCACGATTAGATTCACAGGAGAAGTGCTTGTAGGATTCCCTGGGAAAGACCATAGCTGATAACTACTCACATCTGCTCCATTGGGCACACCAGTTGGCCAACGATCTGTACTAGCAAGACCATTCGGTATGGTAACAGAAATTGATGTAAAGTCTACTATAGGTTTATTGGTTGTATTCCCGGCAACATCTTCTGCATATAAATAATATTCAATTCCTGATGATGTGGAGAAGGAACTTGCAATTTGATACGAACTTAATGTGGACATATCTACAGGAGGTTGCCAATTTGCTTCACCACCACGACGATAATATAATTCGGCTTTATAAATCCCCGATTGACCTGCTCCCTCTTCTGTGAACACCGCATTAATCACAACAGCGGTATTCTCTACCGCTTCTACAACTGGATTATGCGTAATCCCGGGAAGCGTGTGGTCTACATTAATTGTTTGCGGGTTGGTTGTCTCCATAGCATTCCCTGCACTATCATATGCAGTTACTGTCCAACTATGTGATCCTTGAGCGAAGCCAAAAGCAGGTGAAAATCCTGTTGAGTCTGGTGAAATTTCTGCTGTTTCATTTCCATCATTCAATGAGAAGAGATAATGGTTAAGACCAGAAGTGACATCGCTTGAAGCTTCCCATTCAAAACGATACTCTGTTTCATTGTACCATCCAGCTAGTGGCAGTGTTAGATCAAATGTTTGGGGAGATGTATCATCCCATTTCGCAGTAACTACCATGGAATTAGACTCATCTTCATTCCCTGCATTATCCTGTAACCATAATTTTACTGTACGAGAGTCATTTGCAGGCATAGCAAAACTCAATGTTTGTATATC
>NZXC01000039.1 GCA_002701785.1 Fidelibacterota bacterium | reverse complement strand
AACTGAATTCAATAGATATTTATCATATTACAAGGACTCAAAAGATGTAAATGAGGAATCCTATGAGCAGGTAAATAGTAATGGAAAAGCTAATAGGAAAAAAAGAAATAGAAGAAAATTCTATAATTCAAAAAATAGCAATAGAAAAAATAATCAAAAAAGAAGAAAAAGAACCAGGTAATAACACTTTCTTTCTTTTATCTAAAAGTGAACTAGATCACTGTATCCAATCTCTATATTTAACTATATTAATTAAACATATTTCATTATTTTACATAACTCGAATTTGAACTGATCTAATAATGATTAAAAAACTGAATAGAATTTTATTTATATATATGATTATCTCAGGGATGATTTATTCTGCTCCTATAGCAAGAATAATGAAGGCACAAGGAGATGTTCTAATAAAGCGAATGGGAAAAAACACTTTCACCGTACCTGGAAAACCTGGGTTAGCAATCAATAATGGTGATGCTATTAAAGTGGGAGAAGAGGGGTTTGCAGTAGCTATTTTTATTGATGATAAATCCGTAGTTAAGATTAGAGAAAATACACAATTTGAATTCATTGAGTCTGCAAGTTCTAGAACATTGGATATTGAACAAGGAATAATATTTAATGATATCAAAAAAGAAGGGCGCACAAAAACATTTCGTGTAGAAACACCAGTATCTGTTGCTTCCGTAAAAGGTACAGAATTTGCGGTGGTTTCTAATCCATCAGGAGTTGATCAGGTGTTTTGTGCTACAGGTCAACTGGATGTTCAAAATCTAATTAGTGGTCAAACCGTTGTTGTTGGAGCAGGCCAAAAAGCAATATCAAATGCCATGGGGAGTGTAATGGAATTGCCCTTTACTCCAGATGATTATCCCGCTGACCCAGAAGGTGTTCGTCCTAAAATGCCAACTAAGTCTAAACCAAAGCCTAAGAGCACTCCTAAGCAGCCAAAGTCTGAGCCACAACAACAGGCACAAGAACAAGAACAGTCAGAACCTGAACCCGAATCAGAGCCTGAACAGCAGGAAGAACAAATGGAAAGTGATGATAGTCCTTCCCAAGCAGAGACAAGTAAGAAATCTGCTCCTAAAAAACCGTTTGGTATGGGCTTAGGTGTAGGTTCTGTTACCATTGATGGGGTATTGTATAATCAAATTGCCCTTAGACCGGAAATTAACCTTGGTAAGTTTGGAGTTGGTCTTGATTTAGTTTTTTACATGGATAATGAAGGGAATATGAAGCATGATGAATGGGACTTTGGCAATGATCCAAGTAAGATTTTGGATAAAATCTTGTATCTGCGTTGGGGAGCTGAATCAGATCCTTTTTGGATAAAGTTTGGTTCATTAGATAATATTACCCTGGGATATGGTGGAATATTGAGTGGTTATTCAAATATGATGGAATTCCCCGGTGTTAGAAGAATAGGTTTGAATACCGGTGTTAATATTTCTGGTTTTGGTGGAGAATTATTCATGTCTAATATGAAAGATTTTAGTAGAGGTGGAACTCTCCTTGGATTAAGAGGTACGTATAAAGTTTCTAAATCTTTTCCTTTAACTATAGGAATGAATTTTATTACGGATATGAATCAATTTTCAGGATTAAAAGATATTGATGAAGATAAATATCCTGATATTTTTGATGATTTTCCAAATGATGCAAATTATTACAATGATACGGATGGCGATGGTGTTCCTGATCCGCATCCTGGAAAAGATTCTCCTGAAGGAGGATGGGATATTGATGCAGATGGTGATAATATTTATGATCAAGATGATTCGGATTTACTTTTAAAAGGTGTCCCTTTTAGTCTTGATGATAACAAATCATCTGTTACAGCGTATGCATTTGATATTGGGTATCCTATATTAAATGGTAAAGCGTTATCCCTGAAGGTATATACTGAATTCAATTTTTTAAGTTTCCCTGAAGTGGGTTCGCCAGATAGTATTTTTTATCGTCCTAACTATACTGGTAATAGCTTCTCAGTTCCTGGTTTAAGAGCAAGTATATTTAACTTTATTCAATTAAGTTATGAATTTAGAATTAAAGATGGATATTTTGTTCCGCAATTCTTTGATCAATCATATGATATAGCTCGAGTAGTTCCTGAATATATTGATGGAAATGCAATAATAAGGACAAAGGATATGACATTGTTTGCGGATTCATCCATGAATGTTGGTCTGATTGGTCATTTTGGCTCCATTAGTGCAGATATGTTTGGATTTGGAAGTTTTTATGGTTCATATACAAATATGACATCAGAGAATGATACAGTAAATAGTTTTGTGGCTGCGTTATCATTAAATGCTGAAAGAATTCCTAAGCTAAGCGAAGCAACAGCTTATTATCAACGAACGAATGATAGTAATCCATTTGACTTTGAGAATCCTTCGGTGAATACTATTCTGGGCTATAGGCTTGGATATGAATTAGGTAAGGGTATAAGTGTTATATGGGATTACCGACAATTCTATCGATATACTGGTGCACTTAATGAAGATGGATCAGGTATGCTTGAACCAGTAATCCAGACTACAGTGGAGACGTCATTTAGTTTTTAATGAAAGAAAATAATATAAAAACTGTTTATAAATATGATTCAGGCCGAAGTGGGTTTAAAAAAGCAACCTATTTTTTATTGTTTTTAGCAGGAATATTTATTTTATTTGGTTTTTATTGGATAAACTCATTTTTAGGAATATAGTATGATACTTTCTATTGAATATTGTAACTCTTGAAATTATTTACCTAGGGCGTCCAGGATGGCCGCTGATTTATTAGATAAATTTGGTACTAACATATCAAAGCTAACTCTTATACCATCAAGCGGTGGTGTGTACGAAGTAATGAAAAATGATCAGATAATATTTTCAAAAAAAGAATTAAATAGATTTCCTGAACTAGACGAAATAATTACCCTTATTGAATCATAATCATTTTTATCCGTTATTATTTATTTTTATTGCGCTATTAAATGCGCAAACGCCTGATATTATCCCGTTAAGTAAAAAGGTTGGTCTTACGGTTGATGCAGAGGAGAATATGTATTATAGGATATTTAATGATATNGATGGTTTCTATAGTGCACAATTTTATGATGTTGGAAAAAATAAGATAGTTGTTCAAATAGTATTTGTTGATTTTAGTCAAAAAAGCGTAAGAAGAAGATCNATGAGTATGAAGGAATTTATTGATCTTAAACATCATGTTGATGTACAGCCATTTATTACCGACAATGATAGAAAAGCGATAAGAGAAAATTTAACTTATCTAACNACAATCAGCATAATAGAATCAATTCCAAACGATCAGTTTATTGTAATCNAACATCGTACTGGTAAGAAAGTCCGAGGGTCTGTTCTTGGAGTTGAGGATCGACTGATTTCAATTCAGACGCCTATATCTGTTGAAACNATACCCATATGGGANATGGCGAGTCTTACTTATAGAAAAGAAATACGTGAAATNCCAAAGATTAANGGATTTTTATATGCAGTTTCTGCTTTAGGCGGTGTAATTTTNGCTGAAATTTGGAATGAACAAACNAGACCAAGAATAGATNTAATATGGCATTTTCGATTCATAGGTACNGTTTTAGGAACNTTATTAGGAGCAGAAACTTATCAAGCTGTAAATATAATTTCATCTCCAACAACATTTTTTGCATTAACTCCAGAAGAAATGGATAAATTAAAGAACTAATATTTGGGAGATTTTATGCCAGNAAGTAATTTAGAAGAGCAGATACCCGTACCCGAGTTNTCGGANAATCAAAAATATGTAAATGAAAAAGTTGCGNCCCTTTTGGACCANATNGGTGATGAGTANGGTGAATCACTTACTCAGCAATTAGTGCAGCGTCTTGATGGTNCTGTAACTGATTTTCATGAAGAAGTAACAAATATGTTATCAGAGCTAAAAGAACGAACAGTTAGTAGNCAACAGAGACTNCGTGATGNATGGGACCATAGGTTTGAAAANCAACCNCAACCATCAACAATAGATACAACNNCTGATTCACCNCAANCAGAAAATACAAGTGATGCAGATTCTTCAGNGGNNGATTCTAGTNAGTGGGAAAAAAGATTGGAAACAATGGAATCAGGAAATAANCCANAAGCATCTGAAAAANATTCTTCAAGNGATGATAAAAAGAAAAAGAAAAAGGGGCTNTTCGGTCGTAAAAAGAAGTGATAAGACCTTATTGGTTTTTTCCANNACNATCNACTAAATACCTGATTTATTATNTNTTTGTTNTTTGTTCNATCTTATTTGGACAGTNCAATGAAAAATATGTAGAATATAAATCNCTCANCAAACGTGTATATAATTTTACAAAAGTAGAGTTTATAACGNAAGAAGGTGAATTTAATGATGCTATATGTACTTTGTTATTGCCAGATTTAAGTNAAGATAGTCCTCCATTAGTAGCNATTTATTATAAAAAGACTAATTCTAAGTGGTTTACAGANTCTTTATACAGGAAAAGAGTGAGGTTTACATTTCNAGATGGTGTAGTAAAGTTAGATCGATCAAACTTTTGGGCATGGGATGAACTAGAAGAAATTAAAGTGGTNNTTATATATTAAATAAAAAACNNTTCATTTTATTTGATTTCNCTTATTTTTAGATTTTGATGTTAAATTTTATAGTTATTTGAAAAAATGGTCGTGCTAGATGGAGAGTTAGCGGTGCTCTGTAACCTGCAATCCGCTATAGCAGGGTTTAAGTCCATAGAGCGGCTTAATNNACATTAAGTNTATAAAGTACGAAGTGTTGATATTTTAGCCCATCTCAATAAAATATCATTGAAACCCGTCAGGCCCGGAAGGGAGCAGCGGTAGATGAATTATTTTGTGTGCTGATGGATAACTAAAATTGAGNTTACGGCTTTCATATGTTTTATGATGAATTATGTCAATCTATGGTGCACGACCGNTATAAATATTGCGTAAATTATAATCTATTTATAATATAAATTCATGTCTTATAAAGTTTTATCACTAAAATANCGGCCTCAAAACTTCTTAGAAGTAGTTGGGCAAGAGCATGTAACTCAAACACTTATTAATGCTTTTAAGAAAGATCGTGTTGGACAAGGATATATATTTACTGGTCCTCGAGGGGTTGGTAAAACAACAACTGCCCGCATCTTAGCTAAAGGNCTCAACTGTAAAGATTCAAAAGATGGAAATCCATGTAATAAATGTAATATATGTNATGAAATAACAGAATATCGAAATTTAGATGTTTTAGAAATTGATGGCGCATCAAATAGAGGTATTGAAGAGATTAGNAATCTAAGAGAGTTGATAAAATTTACTCCAATGAACGCATCATATAAAATNTTCATCATTGATGAAGTNCATATGCTAACAAATCAAGCATTCAATGCGTTATTAAGAACATTAGAAGAACCACCACCCCATGGAAAATTTATCATGTGCACTACAGATATTCANAAAGTGCCTGATACAATNATTTCTCGTTGTCAACGTTTTGANTTTAANCGAATATCAATTAATGATATCAAGGAATNAATTAATTCAGTTCTTAAGAAAGAAAAGCTTGATTCAGATGTTGAATCTATAGAATCGATTGCAACTAAGTCAGAAGGAAGTATGCGAGATGCATTAAGCATACTTGATCAAGTTATTGCTTTTTCTGATAGTAAAATTAACTTTAAAGATGTAGAAAAGATTTTAGGTTTTGTATCTAGTGAAGTTTATTTTCGATTAACTGACTCAATTAAAGATAAAAATGCTAAGTTATTATTAGAAACATTGACAGAAATTCGCAATGGTGGGATNCCTGTTAATGATGTAGTTAAAGGTTTGAATGTTCATATTAGAAATTTGATGTATGCTTCTTTAAATGATGGTGTAAATCTTCTAGATATCAGCGATGATTTAAAAAATGAATACATTGAATCATCCAAATTGTGGGATCTTCGAGATTTACTTCGAATCACAGAGGTTATTAATGAATTAGAAATCAATATTAATAGATCAAATCAGCCGTATATAATGTTTGAAATAACCATGCTTAAACTATTAGAAATGGATCAAACTATTTTTATTGAAGAATTATTAAATAAATCATTCACACTTACTGATGATGGTCAAAAAAAAAATGAATTAACAGATGATGGTAAGGTAGAGAAGGAAGTTAATAAGAATATAGAAGTTGATAGAAAAGAATCTCATGAATTAAATAAGAATCTTGAGGATAGTGTAAATACAAATAAAGACAATGAAGATCTAGAAGATAATTTGAAAATTGATATAGATTATGTAAAAAATAAATGGTCAGATATAGTCACATCAGTAACAAATTTTCGAACCTCAATCGGAATAGTGATGGAGCACTCAATGCCAATCGAGGTTGAAAAAAGCGCACTGAAGGTTGGGGTTTACAATCAACCAAAGTTTAGTCTAGATTTGCTCAATAATAATAAACAAGTAATTGAGGAAATCATAATAAAGCAATTAGATAAAAAAGTTGCACTTAATTTTTCAGATATTCAGGAAGAAAATGATTCGATAGGAATTAATGAGAAGCCGCTAAAAGATAATAAAAATAAAGATGAAAATTCTGATGCTATGGATACTGTAATAGAATTATTTGATGGAGAAATTTTACGTTAATATATAACTAGAGAGTTGTAAATATGATGAATCCAAAGAATATGGGCAAAATGATGAAGCAAGCTCAACAAATGCAAAAGAAAATGGGTGAAGTTCAGCAAAAATTATCCGAGCTAGAAATCACTGGTATAGCTAGCGATGGACTAGTTAAAGTTGTTATGGATGGAAAACAGAAAGNAATTGATATAAAAATTGATTCATTATTATTGAATGAAGAGATAGATATGCTTGAAGATTTAATATTAACAGCTGTGAATCAGGCTGTTATAAAATCACATGAACTNGCNGAAAAACATATGAATGANGTTACTGGTAATTTGTTAGGTAATATTAAGCTACCAGGAATGTAATGTTAGACGCTTTTCCAGATAGTATAATTCGTTTGATTGATNGGTTTTCAAATTTTCCTGGGATAGGTAAAAAAACTGCTCAGCGAATGGCTTTTCATGTTTTAAAAGATTCAAATGAAAATGCANTGTCTTTAGCTGANGCAGTTAAAGATGTAAAATCAAATATAGCAGCATGTTCTTTATGTGGAGGNATTACGGAAAAAGATCCTTGTACAATCTGTGATGATTNAANAAGAGATAGTAGTTTGATATGTGTAGTAGAAGTACCTGCTGATATTTATGCTTTTGAAAGAACTAGCGGATTTAATGGAGTATATCATGTTTTAGGTGGTGTTCTTTCTCCTTTAGATGGTATTGGTCCAGATGAATTAAATATTGATTCNCTTNTTGATAGAGCAAGTTCTGGTAATGAGATTGTATTGGCATTAAATCCTAGTATNGAGGGCGATACAACCTGTCTTTATATNAGCAAATTATTAGNAGATGATGATNTTAAAATAACTCGGTTNGCACGNGGNATTCCTGTTGGTGGTGAGTTGGAATATACAGATGATGCCACATTATTAAGAGCGATGGAAGGGAGAACGTCTTTATGAATTTACCTAATGTATTAACTGTTGGTAGAATTTTGGTAACTCCATTATTTATTATCCTGTTATTTTACGATCATCCGTATGCAAGATCGTGGGCTTTATTTATTTTTGTTGCTGCTATGTTAACTGATATTTTCGANGGTTATTATGCAAGGAAANATAACCTTGTTACGGATTATGGAAGNTTTNTAGATCCTNTAGCTGATAAAATTATGGTGTTGTCAGCTTTAATTTCATTTGCGGTAATGAATGTTATCCCTTATTGGATGGTATCTCTTATAATATTTAGAGATGTTTTTATTACAGGGTTAAGAATGGCAATGTCTTCNAANAATAAAACAATGGTTACAAGTAAAATTGCAAAGAGAAAGACGCTTAGCCAGGTTTTGATTATTATATTTATTTTATTCAATATAGGATTTAATTCTTTATCTATATCTTGGATTGNAGANATGATCTTATTTTCTAGACAATATGAACTAATATATTATTTGACTTTACTTGTAACAGCCTTCACTTTATTTACCGGATTTACATATCTTTATACAAACCGTTCGGTAATNAGGCAGTTTATTTTTTGAGCTAAGCTTCTATTGCGATTAAAAATATCAGAATGGATTGCAACCTGCTTTAAAGTTGGATATTTACCNTTNGCGCCTGGTACATGGGGTAGTGTTTTTGCTATTTTACTTTGGTGGGTGNTATTAAAGGATCTTAATACGTATATATTTGGAGNANTTATTATCATATTCTTACTTATTGGAATAGTNGTTAGCAATATTATAATCGATCAAAGTGGNGATCATGATCCTTCGCATATTATTATTGATGAATTAGTTGGACAATGGTTGGCCTTATTTTTGNTTCCAGANGGATTTTTTAATATTGCTATTTCTTTTATATTATTTCGTTTTTTTGATATAATTAAACCGTGGCCTATNCGTTTGATAGAGAAANTTCCAAAAGGNTTAGGTGTAATGTCTGATGATCTTACAGCAGGNCTTATTACATTANTATTAATACAGNTAATNAATATTTATTTATTTTGAAAGTAGGGTTAATTACGATAGGGAATGAACTGTTATCAGGTTTTACAATTGATACGAANAGTTCTTGGATAGGCCAAGCATTAATTGAAGTTGGCGCTNGAATTTCCTGGCATTTAACNGTGAAAGATGATTCTAGTCAAATTAATAGTNGTTTAGATAATACTCCTAAAGATTGCAGAATAATACTTATNACTGGAGGCTTAGGNCCAACTCANGATGATATTACACAAAATACATTGTTTGAATATTATGGAATAAAACCGGTATTTGATAAAGAGTACTGGGAATTGCTTAATTCTAGAATGAAAATAAGAGGAAGATCGTTGCCTAAAATTAATAAGAATCAAGCAATAGCACCTGAGGATGGAAAAGGAAGGATAATCCCAAATAATTATGGTACAGCTCGAGGAATTCATATTTTCAATAATGATATAGATATATTTGCTATGCCTGGTGTGCCAAAAGAAATGAAAAATATGATGAAAGATACAGTTTTACCCTGGATTCATAATAAAACAAAAAACAAGATACATGTAAANACGCTTCGAACAACAGGAATTATGGAATCATCTCTAGCGGAAAAGATGAGAGATATAATTGAAGTCTCAAAAAATATAGAAATATCTTTTTTACCTCAATTTACTGGGGTTGATATAAGAATAATGTCTCCTGACAAAACTCCTTTGGAAGTAGCGCAAAGAAGTATAAATGAGCGTATAGGAAAATATATATATGGTACAGGATCTGATGTTTTAGAGGGTGTCGTTGGAAAAATGCTTATTGAACGAAATTTGACTTTGTCAACTGCAGAATCTTGCACTGGAGGCTTATTGGGNCATCGTTTAACTAATACNCCTGGAAGTTCTAAATATTATNTGGGAGGGGTAAACTCATATAGTAATGAAATGAAGATTAATGTAATTAATGTTANGAAAAAANCATTAGATAAGTATGGNGCTGTAAGTAAAGAAGTTTCAATAGAAATGTCTAAAGGGNTTAGGANNTTNCTTAAATCTGATATTNCNTTATCTATAACNGGTATTGCAGGNCCTGGCGGNGGNACGGAGGATAANCCAGTTGGNTTAGTNTATATAACATTAATTCATNATGACATAATCATAAATAAAGAATTTNNTTTTTTTAAAGACAGNTTAATAAATAAGCAGTTAAGCAGTCAGGTTGCTTTAAATATGATAAGGATTTATTTATTAAATGAGTGAAAAACTTATTAGGATTTTCATATCAGTTTTTGTACCTAAAGAGATTGTAAATATCAAAGAAATGCTTAAAACAACAATAGATACAAGAGGTATAAAAATTAGATGGNTACNAGATGGAAATATGCATCTTACTTTAAAGTTTATTGGAAATACAACTGAAGAATCTATAGATAGTATAAATAATGCAATTCATGATNTAGTTAAAGATACTCCATTTATAAATCTATCAATATCAGGGACAGGATGCTTTTCAAAAAGAGACAGNGCAAATACATTGTGGGTAGGTATAAAGGGGGATCTCGATAANCTGGAGCAACTAATTCTTAATATTAATAATAAACTAGAACCTNTAGGATTTCCTATTGAAAGAAGAAAATTTTTACCNCATATCNCTATAGCAAGAATTAATCCTAATCAGAAAAAAAAGCCTGATATATCAAATTTTTTGAATACTACATTTATGGAATTGCCAATGAAAATAGTAAAAATTAACTTAATGCAAAGTCAGTCCTTTCCTAAAGGATCTTTCTATACTATTTTAAACACCAATTTTTTAGACACAAAATTAGAATAGGAGNGATGAATGGCATCAACAACGAAAAAAACGAAAGCTTTGGATTTAGCTATAACTCAAATTGACCGTCAGTTTGGGAAAGGCTCTATTATGCGCCTTGGGAATGATAAACCAAGNACTACTGAGAGNGTGATTTCTACTGGATGTCTTTCATTGGATGTTGCTTTAGGCGTAGGGGGAGTACCTAGAGGAAGAATCATTGAGATATATGGACCTGAAGCCGGAGGTAAAACAACACTAGCATTGCATATAGTTGCAGAAGCACAGAAAAATAATGGTTATGCAGCATTTGTTGATGTTGAGCATGCATTAGATCCAGAATATTCAAAAGCACTTGGTGTTAATACAGATGATTTACTTGTATCTCAACCAGATACTGGAGAACAAGCATTAGAGATAACTGAAACGTTAGTTAGAAGTGGAGCTTTGGATGTTATTGTTCTTGACTCTGTTGCAGCGTTAGTTCCTCAAGCAGAGTTGGATGGAGAAATGGGNGATACTCATGTAGGCTTACAGGCTAGATTAATGTCTCAAGCTCTAAGGAAACTTACCGGCACAGTAAGTCGATCTAATACGTGCGTAATTTTCATCAATCAGATAAGGGAAAAAATAGGAGTGATGTTTGGAAATCCTGAGACTACTCCTGGAGGACGAGCTCTCAAATTTTATTCAAGTCAAAGATTGGAGATCCGAAGAGTAACCACTATTAAGGATGGCCTTAATGCGGTAGGTAATAAAGTACGTGTTAAGGTTGTAAAAAATAAAGTAGCTCCTCCTTTTAAAATGGCTGAATTTGATATAATGTATGGTGTAGGAATTTCATATATAGGTGATGTGCTAGATTTAGCAGTAACTGCTGATATAGTGCAAAAAATGGGAGCTTGGTATTCATACAAAGATGAAAAGATTGGTCAAGGACGAGAAAATACCAAAGCATATCTTGAAGAAAATACCGATATGATGTCTAAGATTATNAAGCAGGTAAAAGGATTTATGGGNGTAAGTTTTTCGGGGGATGAAAAAGCGTAAGGTCGTAGATATTCAAGTACAAAAACGTAGGAAAAACCGACGAAATATTTACCTTGATGATGGTAGTGTCTTTGGTGTTTCCGAAGACGTTTTTATTTCAATTCCAATACATATTGGAGATACTATTTCAGANCAAGTTTTCAATGATATATTAGAGTCTGATTCAAAATCAAAAATCTATAATTCAGCTATTAGTCTTTTGAGTTATAGAATGCGGAGTAAATCAGAGTTAAAGGATCGATTGATAAGAAAAAATTATAATGAAGATGGTATTATGGATGTAATTAATAATCTTGAATTAAAAGGATATTTAGATGATGAAAAGTTTGCATATGCATTTGCGAAAGAAAAAGTTAAAAATAAATTAATAGGACCTNNNGCTTTGAAATTTGAAATGTCTTCACATAAACTTGATTTAGAGCTTATTGATAGAACTATAAACTCCATTTATGATATGTTTCCCCAAAAGATGATAATTAATAGATTGATAACTAAATGGAAGGTGAAAGATAGTATTGGAAAAGACCCTAAAATTAAAAGTAAAATAATTAATCGTTTGAAAAATAAAGGTTTTTATTGGGATGATATACAAAGTGCTATTAATGCCTTTGATTATAATTAATAAAAGTATATAAATGGTTAAAAATAATTATTCAGTATTAATAAACAATAAATATGTAGAAGTATCTAATATTTACGCTGTTGGAAGAAATTATATTGATCATGCAAAAGAGATGAAATCTGAAGTTNGTAANGATCCAATATTTTTTCAAAAAGCNCTTACTTCTTTAAGCAAAAGCCCAACTATTATTCTTCCNAANAAAAGAGAAATCCACCATGAACTAGAAGTAGTANTNTTANTAGGNNAATCNGGAGAAAATATCANTACAAATAATGCAATGGATTATATNCNNGGNATAGGNCTTGGTTTAGATCTTACTGATCGNAAATTACAAAGNGAACTAAANAGAAAATCTCTTCCATGGTTTATCTCTAAGTCTTTTAAAGGATCTGCTGTTGTTTCAGAATTTTATNAATGGGATAAGTCAANGTGGAATAATAANTTTTGGCTTAANANAAANAATGNAATAGTTCANAGTGGAAANATTATTGAAATGGTATTTTCTATNAAAGANTTAATNAGNTATTTATCTANAAGAATCCCCCTTTTGAATGGAGATTTAATNTTTACTGGAACACCTAGCGGNGTTGGTACAATTATTCANGGTGATAAGTTAGAGATGGGNCTAGGAAAANAAAGTTTTATGANAATAGANGTAATAGATTATGTATCTATGAGATGATGAATTAAAANCCTATTCACTTTATGTAGATGGAGCTGCGGACTTACATTCNAAAACTGCAGGAATTGGTGGGGTTTTTTATAATNATGNTNATGAAGAGATTTATAGNTTTTCTGAATATTTAGATGATGCAACAAACAATGAAGCAGAATACACAGCNTTAATNNAAGGACTTAAATATGGNCTTGAATTAAAACTNATAAATATNAATATATATTCAGATAGCGAGCTTATTGTTAAGCAANTNAATGGGGACTATAAGGTTAAGAATGATCGAATGAAAAAACTTCATCATANAGTGTTGAATTTATTGGAACAATATGATAGCTGGGTAATTAATCATNTTATGAGGGATAAAAATATAATTGCNGATAANTTAAGTAAAGATGGGAGAAAGAAAGGTAGATGAAAGCATTAGTAACAGCAGGAGGNCACGGTACTCGATTAAGACCGATTACCTATACTCAAAATAAGCATTTAATNCCAATCGCTAATAAAACTATGCTTCAATATGCATTAGATTATCTTAAAGAAGCANAAATCTATGAAATTGGCATCATTATAAATGCNAATGATAAATCGATTCAAAATNTTTTTGGTAATGGTGAAGGTTTTGGTGTCGAAATTACTTATATAGAACAAGATCAACCTCTTGGTCTTGCACATGTGGTAAAGGTTTCCCAATCATTTATAGGCAGTGATAATTTTATATTTTATTTGGGAGATAATATTCTTATTGGTGGACTTAAATCATTTATAAATGATTTTAAAAGAATGAAATCAAATTGTCATTTAGTTTTAAGTCAGGTTCCTAATCCTAATCGATTTGGAGTTGCAGAAGTTATTAATGATCGCATTGTAAGAATAAAAGAGAAGCCAATCTCTCCAAAGAGCAATCTTGCAGTCACGGGAATTTATTTATATGATAGCAATATTTTTGAAGCTGTTAATAGTATAAAGCCCTCTAAAAGAGGAGAATTAGAAATATCTGATGCACACCAATTTCTAATAGAGAATGGATATGATGTAAGCTACTCGGAGATTACTGGTTGGTGGAAGGATACAGGACAACCATCTGATTTATTAGATGCTAATCGTCTTGTTTTAGATAATATTAAAGAAAAAAACGATGGATCTGTAGATAATTTGACAACTATATCAGGAGAAGTTATTATTGGTAATAATAGTCAAATAATTAACTCAAAGATTAATGGACCCGCAATTATTGATAATGATACTGTTATTAAGGATTCATTTATTGGTCCCTATACTGCTATAGGGGCCAATTGCAAAATTACGAGCAGTAAAGTTGAATATTCCATTATAATGGAAGGATGTGTAATAGATTGTGTGGATAGTAATATCAAATCTTCTTTGTTAGGTAAAAACGTTAAAATTGTTAGTTCTAATAATAAAAATAGTCAGTCAAGATATCTTCTAGGAGAGCAGAGCTATATTGAATTAATAGATTAAAATAATATAATTTGAATAAATGAAGCATATTGATAATCGAATTGTTAATTTGCATCTTAAGAAATTCGAGGTATTTCTTAATTAATAATCGTTATGAGTTTTTTATCAAATATTACTAACCCTTTAAACTGGTTATCTGGTGATATAGCAATTGACCTAGGTACTGCAAATACTTTATTATGGATGAAGGGAAAAGGTGTCATGATTAATGAACCATCTATTGTAGCTCGATCTGTTAATGATGGGAATATTATTGCTGTTGGCAATAAAGCAAAAGCAATGCTTGGTCGTACTCATAGAGATATAGAAACTATTAGACCTCTGAGAGATGGCGTAATAGCTGACTTTGACATGACGGATGGTATGCTTTTAGGGTTTATTAGAAAGATTAATATTAGTCCTTTGGCAAGAATGAGGATGGTCATATGCGTACCTTCAGGAGTAACTGAAGTTGAAAGAAGAGCAGTAAAAGATTCTGGTTTACGAGCAAATGCGAGGGAAGTTTTCCTTATTGAAGAACCTGTTGCAGCAGCTATTGGAATAGGTTTAGATATTTCGCAGCCAGTAGGAAATATAATAGTTGATATTGGCGGTGGAACAACTGAAATAGCAGTTATAGCACTTTCTGGTGTTGTAACAAAAGAAACGATACGTGTTGCTGGCGATGAAATGGATGAGGCTTTAGTCCAATGGTTTAGAAATGAGCATAAACTTGATATTGGTATTTCAACAGCTGAGGCTATAAAAATATCTGTTGGTTCAGCAATGAGAATTAAGAGTGAAACTATATCCGTTAAAGGTAGAGATCTTGTTTCGGGAATACCCAAAACTATTGAAGTTACTTCTGATGAAGTAAGGCAGGCTTTAAAAGATCCAGTTAGTATGATTGTTGAAGCTGTTAAAAAAGCTCTTGAACGCACCCCGCCTGAATTATCAGCTGATATTCTTGATAGAGGTATAATTATGACTGGTGGTGGAAGTAAACTAAAGGGTATGGATCAAATTATTAGAGAACGTACTAATGTTCCTGTCAATATTGCAGAAGACCCGCTTCTTTCTGTTGTTAGAGGAACTGGTATGGTTTTAGAAGATATAAAAAAATACGAAGCGGTCTTAATCTAGTACCTTTTCCTATGAGGACATTTTACCTCATACTTATAAAACATAAGGATATTTTTGCGCTAATTTTTAGTATCATATTATCTTTAATGATGCTTGCTAATGGTGACTCAGATAATATTAGATTATTAAGAAGTAAAGCAAACCGTTTTTTTACTTATATATATTCTCCTATTACTTGGGTGAGAACAATGACATTAATAGAGGAAGAGGCTTCGTTATTAAGAGAGAAGAACCTTCAACTTTCTTTTCAATTAGAATCAATGAGACATTTACTGGATGAAAATAGTCGATTAAAAAAATTGCTAAATTTTAAACGTGAAAGTAAGCTAAATATATACCCTGCACGTGTGATTAATATGGGAGCTTCACCACATTTATCATCGTCATTAACAATTGATATTGGAAGTGAATCTGGAGTTTCTGTTAACGATCCAATTATGACACCTAATGGAATAATTGGTAAAACTGTAATTATTGGTGAAAGCGAATCAATTGTTCAATTAATAAATGATGTCACATTTCGTTTAAGCGTTCGAATTAAACCGTCAAATTCAACAGGGATATTACGATGGCTAGATAAAGATCTATATTTGATTAAAGAGGTACAGAAAAACTCAAATGTAGAAGTTGGTAATCAGATCGTAACATCGGGGTTTAGTGACATTTTTCCAAGTGATCTACCTGTTGGAGAGGTAATAAAAATTACAGATGAGAGAGGCAGATTTCAGAAATCCGTTATTGTTAAAATTAATGAAAATATTGGATCAATTATGAATTTATTTGTTATAGTGGATTAATAAATTATGAAAGATGCAAAAACATGGTCTCTTCTAGTATTAATATTTATTTTTCAATATCTTCTTTCTGATATACTCACTATTAGATATTATCAACCAGATTTTATAGTTATTTATATTTTATATTTTGGGCTTTATTTTGGTCCATATTATGGAGTTATAGCTGGTTTTTGTATAGGTTTATTAGTTGATTTTACTCCTATGGTATCATATTTTGGAATCAGCCCACTTGCGTACTCTTTAACTGGGTTTCTTGCTGGATATCTACAAAATAAATATAATCGTTTATCACCTTTTGTTTTTCATTCTATATGGATAATCATAATCGCATTTCATTTTATGGTATTTACTTATATCAAATATCAATTATTATTTGAAATAGATAAGCTACAATTTATTTTTAGGTGGTTTGCTTCATTCATGTATACTTTATTTTTCCTTTTAGTATTGCAATATTTCTTTCCAATTAAAGAAGTGCAGAATGCTTAAATCAAAGAATCTTGTTCCTAGATCAAGGATGTTAACTGCTTACTTATTTATTTCTTTTGTTTTTCTAATTTTATTAATTCGTTTTGCTCAAATACAATTATTTGAATATAAACAATATAAAAAAAGATCTGATATTAATAGTATTAGAGCAGTACCTGTTTCTGCTCCAAGAGGTCTGATCCTAGATCGAAACGGTCATGTCCTAGTAGATAATTTCCCTACTTATATTTTAACAGCTTTGCCAAATGAGATTAATAATAATAATTTTTCTATCATAAGCAGCTGTACGGGTACAGACACTTCGTTATTAAAAAGAAATTTTAAACGTTATTATAGAGGAAGATTTATACCATCAAGAATAACAAAGGACTTATCATTTGATGAATTAAGTTGTATTGAAGAACATAAACATGAGCTAATGGGAGTTAATTATAGTCAGCTTGCTGAAAGATCCTTCCCATCTAAAGTTGGTATGAGTCATGTTTTAGGATATGTAAAAGAGGTTGATAGATCACTTTTGAATAATATTAATAGTGATATCCAATACGATGTAGGTGACTTGATTGGATGGCAAGGCATTGAAAAGCAATATGAATATTTACTCAAAGGGACAAAAGGCGTTTCATATTCTCAAGTAGATGCTTTTGGAAGAGAAGTAGGCTCAGTAAAAGGAATCGCTAATATAAAAGCTTTTCCTGGTAAAGATTTATTTACAACGATAGATCTTGGATTACAAAAGACAATGGAAAAATTGATGTCTAAATTCAAAGGTGTGGTCCTTATTACAGATCCATTAACTGGAGAGATATTATCTTTTGTTAGTTCACCTGACTTTTCTCCAGAAATTTTTACAGGAAATACAAGTTTGCATGAATGGCGTAATTTGGTAAATGATCAAAGAAAACCATTATTAAATAGAATAACTAATGGGCTTTATCCACCAGGATCCACATTTAAAATGATTACTGCAATTGCATTATTAGAAGGATTAATGATTGAAGATGATGAGGTTATTGAATGCTCTGGAATATATCAATATGGAGATAGGTTATTTAAGTGTTGGAAGGTAAGTGGTCATGGGAAAGTAAATTTAGAGCAAGCAATAGCTCAGTCATGTAATATATTTTTTTATCAATCGGTACAACGAATATCGATGAATAGATTTATTAACCTATGTCGAAATTTTGGTTTNGGAATTAAAACNGGGATTGACTTACCAACTGAATTAGNTGGATTNCTTCCAACTAGAGATTATATGAATAAACGATATACCAGNAGAGGNTGGTCTCGAGGGCATCTATTAAATATGGCTTTAGGTCAAGGGGATTTATTAGTTACNCCTATTCAGTTATCCGTATATATTAATAAGATAGCTACTAATGGAAAGACTTTTGTTCCACATTTTAATTTNAATAANANCCCAGAACCTGTTANCNAAATAANTCTTAAAGATCAAACTTGGGTGAATATTCAAAATTATTTATTTAANACAGTAAATAGTGTAAAAGGGACAGGGAGANCTGCGAATCCACAAATGAGCGGTCTTAAAGTTTATGGCAAAACAGGCACTGCTCAAAATCCACATGGNGATGACCATGCCTGGTTTGTTGGTTACGCTGAAAAAGGAAAGAAAATGGTTTCAATAGTACTGTTAATTGAGAATGGTGGTAGTGGNGGAAAAATAGCTGCTCCTCTTGCAGNCTCTGCATTTAAATATATATTTAATAATAATCTTGACCGTATTGCGTTAAATAGTGTTAAAAGCAACATATAGTTCATCGCAAAATTTCCCATTATCAGTTTTGCTTTTACCATTAGTGCTAACACTAATTGGTTTGATTGCTTTATTTAGTATTAGTGTAAATCAATTTGGTGTTATTGCAATAACTGCGTTTACTAAGCAATTACTTTTTATGATTCCTGCAATTGGTGGGTTCTTAATAATATTATTTATCCCAAAATATATAATACATAAATATATTTATTTAGCTTATGGTGTAATTTTATTACTTGTTACTGTTCCATTCTTATTAAGTACCATAGCTGGTACGCATCGTTGGATCAATATTGGGCTCCCAGTTGCTTTTCAGCCNTCAGAATTTGCTAANTGGATTGTAGTNGTATCTTTAGCAAAATACCTTTCCGATCATAACTTAGAAATAAAAAAGTTCCCTACATTAATATTTCCTATTTTAATTGCTTTGTTTCCAGCTGCAATTATTCTTCAGCAACCAGATCTTGGAACTGCATTAATTTTACTAACNCCAGTATTTCCTATGTTATACTGGGTAGGATCTANACCATTNCATCTATTCATNCTTATGGCTCCNATTTTTAGTATTGGAACAGCATTTCACAATGTTTCCTTTACATCATGGGCTATTATTATGGGAATAATTATATATATTGNTCGACCAAATTTGATTTTTGGCATAGTTTTGTATTTTGTAAATATATTTCTAGGATTATTGGCTCCTTTANTATGGAATGGATTAAGACCTTATCAACAAAAAAGAATTTTGACTTTATTTAATCCNGAATTAGATCCTCTTGGAGCAGCATATCAAACAATACAAAGTAAAGTTGCAATTGGATCTGGTGGTTTTATTGGTAAAGGAATGGGAGAAGGAACNCAGACGCATTTAAAATTTCTTCCAGTTCAAGAATCTGACTTTATCATTTCTGTTATTGGGGAGGAATTTGGTTTTATAACAATAGCATTTATGCTATTGNTTTTTGCTCTTTTTATATTGAAAATTGTAAATCTAGCTTATNATTCGAAAGAGCGTTTTGCTGGGTTAGTACTTATTGGAATTGCAACAATATTTTTGTCTCATGTGTTTGTAAATACTGCTATGTCTACAGGTTTGATTCCAGTGAAAGGTCTACCTTTACCATTTATATCAGCTGGTGGCTCTTTTTTATTATCCTGTTATGTAATGGTGTCTTTAATTATTAAAATGGGNATGGAGACAATTGAGTAACTATTAAAAGGAATTGATGTTNGTATCATAGATAGCTAGATTGCGCATTAACTTTTGTATCATTCACACACATATGAGAAATCCTATTTTCAATAAATCTATATTATATTTTACTATTTATTGCGTCTTTTTGATGATTTTAACCATCGAGGTTTCCTTTGCGCAACAGACAGATATAAAAAGAGAATTAAAAAGATTGAATGCAAAGATAGATCGTGAAAGAGTAAGAACTGATTCACTAGAAACCCAAATTAGTATTTTATTACCTGATCTAAGAAACACATTAAGAGCTACCGTTGATGCAAAAAAACAGACTGATTCTGTTGCGATTTTACTTATAAATCGTATAAATACTCTTCAAAATAAAATTAGGATGTTAGAAGATAAATCTATCTACACTGATAGTACAAATTTTGAAATTCTNGCTCAATTAGTAATGATTGAGAATAAGATTATTACGTTAACGAATAGTTTTACAGAAATGTATAGTTTGCGTTCTGATAAACAACAAGCCAATATCAAATCTAAAATTAGTCCGGTAGANTACAAAAAAAAGTATATNGANGCTTTAAGTTATTATCAGAATGGTGATTATAGTCAAGCTATAACTGGTTTTTCAAATTTAGTAATAGAGGACCCTTCAAATGAACTAGCTGATAACAGTCAGTATTGGTTAGCTGAATGTTATTATTCAACAAAGAATTATAAGAGATCCATATTAGAATTTGAAAAGGTATTTACTTTCCCAGGAACTGATAAAGATGATGACTCTCAATTAAAACTCGCTCTTTCTTTTCAAAGTCTTGGAAACCTGGTGAAAGCTCGTGAAGAGTATCAACGTATGGTTGATTATTTTCCAAGTAGTGAATATTTTAGTAGAGCTAAAGAATCACTAAAGCAATTAAGCTTAGAATAAATTTCCATTATAATATGAAATTAAAAATATTTTATTTGACTACTGAGATAGTTCCGTTCGCAAATACTTCATCTTTGGCGGAATTTTCTGCTAAGGTGCCATTGCTATTACAGGATAAAGAACATGATATTAGAACAATTATTCCTAAGTATGGATATGTGAGTGAAAGAAAATATATTCTTAGAGAAGTAATTAGATTGCGAGAAATACCATTTGAATTTGGAAAAGAAAACGTTATTGCTTCNGCAAAAAGCGCATTTATCCCTAAGACACGTGTTCAAGTTTATTTTTTAGAGGATANTAAAAGATTTAAACCTTTGACCAACTTGATATATAAAGCAAAGAATGGCAGAGTAATTTCNGATATTCATGANAGNTTTGCATTNTTTTCCAAAGCATCTTTGGCNATACTACCTCATTTGTTCTGGAAGCCTGATTTAATGTGGTGCAATAATTGGCAGTCTGCATTGGTTTCAGCATTTTACAAACAACATTATAAAGATGATGATTTTTATGGAAATATCAAATCAATTCTTGTTGTGCATAACTATGAGGAAGAATATTTGGATATTGAAAAAGGTTTATTTTCTAAAATTGGCTTAACTGAACCTGGAGGGATAAACAAAGGTATAATTAATGCATATGAAGCTGCGGCTCAAAACGTAGATTTAATTATTGCTATAGATACACCAGCTAATGAGGTGTCAAAANAGTTAATAAAACTACCTAATATCAATAAAAGTAAGATGTTAATTATTAAAACTTCTGATGAATCTCCAGATTATGAAAAGGTCGCTGCAAAGATTGATAATGGTTTGCAGAAACTTTATAGTTAATCTGTCGTATTACTAATATTATTTTATGCAAAATATTCATCTTTCTGTTTGTTTTTCTCTATTGGTTATAATATCTGGTTGTCTGGAAAACACTGTTTCAGCTGATTTGAATAATCCAGGTATGATGCATGATACATTATCCATTTCTTCGATAATGGGTTTTAATTATCAAACGCCTCCAGAGCTCGGTAACTCTACACTTTTATATTTAGGAACAGATTCTAGTGGATTTCAAAATCCTTTTGCACTATTTAAGGTTCAAAGCAACAGCATCAATACATCTGAGACATTTGATTCATTTTTAGACTCCACTGTTGAAATTGATAGCGCAAAATTTATACTAACATTTAATAGCGATACGATTGAAACAGGTATGATATTTGATTTGTATTATTTTCCAAATTCTGGAGATTCTATTTTCAATGAATCTAATAGTAATTATTTAAATTTAATTGAAAGCGAGCTTTCTTCAGAATATGTATCTAGTGGAAGATTGTTTCAAAGATTGCCAGATTCTACTGAGACTATATATCCTATGCTTTCATTCAATGTATTAAATATTATCCAAACATTTATTGATTCTTCTAATATAAATCAAAATAGGACCTTAATGATAAAGCCCAAATTTGATTTATCACATACGTTATCCTTTAAAAGTAGTGAATCAGGTTTTGCATTTGCTCCACAATTACATATTTTCACTCATGATACAACATATATAGATTCAACATCTGATTCAGTTTCTGTAGATACGTTGTCCCATGAGTTTATTTCCACTGATGATTTATCCATAATAATTCCCCCTACGGTGTCTAGTGTTCCNGGCCAATTAACTTTAGGCAGAGGACTATCTTATAAAGGATTGATAGAAATATCAGATTTAGATTCTTTTTTATTGCCATTACCTGAGCAATCGATCATTACGAAAGCTGAATTATCATTTCATTATCCTTTTGATACAACGCAATCTAATTTTTATTTGCAAGTACAACCTGTTNCTGATACAATACATTATGAACAACTTCAAGGCGTTTTATTAGAGGACCCGATTGATGTGATTTCNAATATACTACCAGTTGTAAATATTTCTAATANTGGAAAGGTTATTTTAAATATTAGAGAATATTTACAATTGATTCATTTTGGATATGTTTCGAATTATGGATTAAAACTTGAGGTTATCAATACTTCAAATCCNTTTAATCTTTANTCTNTATATTCACACTCTTCATTAATTGATTCATTAAANCCAGAATTACTTNTCCATTATGTTTCTCCGTAANAAATATTATCAGCTATTAATAATATTGTTTTCCTTTATTTATGCTCAGGATGTATATAGNGCATATGGGGTTGGTGAAATGTTNTTATCACATAATGCATCTGTAATTGGAACTGGAAGTATAGGCCTAATGCCTAATTTTCAAAGGGATGTCTCTCTAAGTAATCCTTCTACTTGGACAAATATGCCTTTTGCTTATGTCTCGATTAATTATGGTGGAGTGCAAATTGAGGATAAATTGAATAATCGNGAGAATATTCTATCTGGATTAAATCAATTTCAATTTATTCTTCCAATACAAGGTAGATATGCTATTGGAATTGGTTTTCAGCCGTACAGCTCACAATTATACTCTTTAAAATCAAATAATACTGAAATTAAATATATACAGCAGGATACACTTAATTTTAATAGAATGATCAATGGAGGCGGAGGGATATCAGATTTTTCTTTTTCNCTATCTGCAAGATTTACAAATACAGAAAAAGGAGCTTTAAAGTTTANTTATCTTTTTGGCTCTAGTAGAAATCANATAGCTTATTCTCTTAATGAAGGAAATAATGGACTAGATGATGATTTTGATGGCGTGANAGATGAAGATGGAGAAAACAGTGTTAATTATATTTANAATCAACGAAATATCTATAATGGTACGTTAATTAACGGATACTTATCTTCTGATAGATTTTATATTGGTAACCGAAGTCTAACAATAAGTATATCATTTAATTCTGTATTGAATCCTTTTAGAATAAATAATTATTCATTTTACCCTTTTGAAGATATAAATAATAATGGTTATTACGATATTAATGATTATCCGCAACCAGCTGGCAATGATTCCATACCGCCTTCAGCATTGAAATCTGAATTTAATAATCAATTCATACCATCTCAATATGCTATTGGTTTTAATCTTGAATTAACGGAAATGTTGAATTTGCAGGCTGAACTCTCNGATTGGTCTGATTTAGCAAATAATCAAAATAATATACTATCAAATATGAATTATCAATTGATAGATTATCGGCATATTAATATATCTGCTATAAGATTCGCTAGGTCTTTACCCCGATATTGGTATGAAAGCGTACATTTTAGATCTGGAATATTTTTTCGCGAATATAATTTGAAAAAGTACATATTAAATGATAATAANTTTGTCAAATATGATTATAATGATATAGGCTTATCTATTGGNCTTGGNGTNAAATTTGGTTTAACGAAAAATCAATTAGATTTTGGTTTAAATCTCATCAATAGATCTGATTCAATAAATAATGATAAATTCATTACNAATTTCAATATAGGTCTTACTATAGGNGATATATGGTTTGTTAAACGGAGGGCTAAAAAATAATGATAACTTTTTNTAATAATATGAAATATAATTTGAAAATTCTTTCAATCTTCATTCTAGTTATATTTAGCATGATGTGTNTCCCGCCACCAGATGCTTCAGAATCAGATAATAATGAAAAAGAACAAGCATATTGGGATTCAGTTCGTGCTGTTATGTGTCCAAGGAAAATGAGTAGNGCTGCTGAGTATTATAAGAATCGAGATTGGGAATCNACTGTTAGAATTTATGGCGATATTNTTAAATATAGGTGCGATCAAGATGACCCTGAGGAAGTATACCAATACTACGCTATTGCTTTTGAGTATTTAGGAAGATTTGATAGCTCNGAATATGTGCTTTTGAAAGGATTACAACTTTTACCAGACAATATAAATCTTCGCAAACGTCTCGCATATTCTTATAAAAAACAAGGAAAGCTTGAACAGCAAATAATGGAATATAGTCGTTTATCTGACCTTATTCCTGATGATATATCTGTTAAGGCAGAATTGGCAAAACTGTATGGAGNACAAGGTCTCTATGATGATCAAATTGATATATTAAGACAAATATTAGATCTTGATCCAAACAATGAAAATGCGCAAGGAGATATAGCAAGAGTGTACGAGCTTACAGGTAGAGATCCTCTTCAAATTTATGGAGAACGTTTCAGAAATAATCCCGATAATGTTTCTTATGGATTAGATTTTGCTGAACGTTTATTAAATGCTGATAGACCGGAAGATGCAATTGATGTTTTGCAGCAGGTAATTCTACAAGATAAAACCAGTAAAGTAGCATATCGCAAATTAGGTTTGGCCTATGATAGAGCAGATCTTTATGATAATGCATCCAATGCTTATGAAGAATTACATGCGCTTGATCCTCGTGATTTTAAAGTTGCAATTCAAGTATCTGATGTAAATATAGCAGCTGGAAACTATGGNAAAGCAATGAGATGGGCAGAAAAAGCAATTANATCATCTAAATCAGGTGAGGCTTATGGTCAGCGAGGGAATGTTTATTATAAATCCTTTCAAGAATGTAGATCTACAGATATTTCTATTGATGATAGGATANTTGCATCNTTGNCATATCAAAGCTTTAAANTAGCAGAAGANAATGATTATANANGATTTCATAATTCACTTTTATGGCTTNAAGAGAATGANGTTCTATTNGGTCGCTCACAATGGTTTATGCTTGATGCTAATAAGAAAAAANAAGGTTATATAAAACCAGATNCAGAATGTTATAAATGGGTAGAAAAAAAATTAGAAAAAGATACTAGCTGGTAATATATGATCTGTCATGACTAACACAGANCTTAAAACCTCGGATCCTGAACTTTTTAATATTTTATTTAATGAAATAGTAAGAGAGGACACCACTCTCGAGCTAATTGCATCAGAAAATTTTGTTAGTTACCCGGTACTTGAGATGGCTGGAGGTATAATGACTAATAAATACGCAGAAGGATATCCAGGGAAGCGTTATTATGGAGGTTGTGAGTTTGTTGATCAGGCAGAAAATCTAGCAAANGATAGAGCGAAAAGATTATTTGGGGTAGAGTACTCAAATGTGCAACCNCACTCCGGTTCNCAGGCTAATATGGCTGTTTTAATGACNTTTGTCAAACCCGGNGATACGATATTAGGGCTTGATNTAGCACATGGAGGTCANCTTACCCATGGTAGCAAAGTAAATTTTTCAGGAAAATTATATAATTCANTATTTTATCAAGTCGATAAAGATACTGGATTAGTTAATTTTGATGAAGTTATTAAGTTAGCGAGAAAACATAAGCCAAAATTAATTATCTGCGGTGGATCAGCGTATCCTCGGTTTATCGAGTTTCAAGATTTTAAGCAAATAGCTGATGATGTTGGTGCATATCTAATGGCGGATATTGCACACCCGTCAGGTCTGGTTGCGGCTGGAATNCATCCNTCTCCAGTNCCTTTTTGCAATGTAATCACAACTACTACNCATAAAACCTTACGGGGACCTCGCGGTGGAATGATTATGATGGGAAAGGATGATTTAAATCCTTGGGATATNGTTGCACCGAAATCTGGAAGAGTAAAGAGNATTTCTGAGCTTTTAGATAATTCCGTGATGCCTGGAGTTCAAGGTGGTCCATTAATGCATATTATTGCAGCGAAAGCGGTTGCNTTTGGAGAAGCTTTGCGACCTGAATTTAAAGTATATGCGCAACAAATTATTGATAATGCAAAGACTATGGCTGATGAATTTATTACCAGAGACTATCAACTTGTATCNGGTGGAACAGATACCCACGTTATCCTTATTGATTTAACAAATAAAGATATTACTGGAAAAGCTGCAGAAGAATCTTTAGAGAAGGCAGGTATCACTGTTAATAAAAATATGATCCCCTTTGATGAGAAGAGTCCATTCATTACAAGTGGTATTAGAATTGGNACTCCTGCTATTACTACAAGAGGAATGCAAAGAGATGATATGAAAAAAATTGTATCTTTAATTGATGCAGTGCTTAAAAACCCAAATGATGATCAAAAACTTTCTTCTGTGAAAGCNNAAGTAAAAGAATTATGCAAATCTTTTCCTTTATACCCGGAATTACGAGATCAAAACTGATACAGAATAGATTACTATNAGTTGTTCAATTTAAGACTGATAATATATTCTCTATAATCATCGTCATATTTTGTTTTTTTAATCAGTCTTGTTCAACAACATCAATTCTGAAATCTACTCCTAAAACTGTTGAGTCATTTATGATGAAGAGATCTAATTCTATACTAAAAAAAGACTATTCAAAAATTTCATCTGATAGATTATTAAAACATTCAATATTCTTAACAATGACTGGATTTGGTTTTGTTNTGGAAAATGCGGAAAAGACTTTAGATGAAGATTATCAAGCAGGGATTGATTTATATAAAGAAGCAAATAAGTATTTTGAAAGAGCAGTCNTTTTAGGAAATAAATATCTTATTGTAAAATATCCAACTTTTGATGATTGGTTAAGACAAAAGAATTATACTGATATAGAATTTACAAAAGATGATGTTGAANCTTTGTATTGGTTATCAGCTGCATATGGTGGGGCAGTAAGTTCTAGTCGTGGAAATCCTCAATGGGTCATACATTTACCAAAAGTAGGTCAATTAATTGAAAAAGCACTTGAACTAAATCCAACATGGAATTATGGATCTCTCTACTCGGTAATGATACCTTATGCCACCACGATATCAGACTCCCCTGAAAGAGATTGGGATATGAATGGCTATTTAGGTGGATATAATCGGTTTGGAAAAAAATCTGAGGTTAACGGTTATTATAATAGCAATGGCGTAAGAGAGAAAGAGTATGTTGGCGTAAATATTGCTACTAATTATTACAATTTAGCTTTAAAAGCTTCGAACGGTATGGATTTAAGCTCACATGTCAGTTATGCAGAGAATGTTTTAGTGTTGCAACAAAATCGNTCAGAATNTATTAAGTTGCTNGATTTGGTAATTAAATCAAAAGAAAAAGAAGTAAAAGAATTGGAACTAGGTAATTATATGGCCAAGCAAAGGGCGCAATGGTTACTTAATAGAACAGAGGAGTTNTTTTATTAAATGAAAAAAATAGTATTTATCATNGTATGTNTTTGTATATGNAATTTNTCAGCAAAAAAAATAATTATTAANATGGCAAGTCTAGCTCCTNAAGGNACAGTATANCATGGNATGCTTATTGAGATGGGTCAACAATGGAAAAAAGCTACCAATGGAGAAGTTATTCTGCGCGTTTATCCTGGAGGTATNATAGGTGATGANCGAGACATGATAAGAAAAATAAGGTTAGGTCAATTTCATGCTGCAGCTGTTTCTACTGAAGGNTTACATGAAATTAATCCAGATGTATATGTATTTTCCTTGCCGTTAGTATATGATAATTATGATGATGTAGAATGGATGAGATCTCAGATGGATGATAGGATACGTAGAGGCATGAATAATAATGGTTTTGAATTGTTAACTTGGGCTGATGTTGGTTGGGTGCATCATTTTTCAACTGAACCAGTTGTTTATCCTGAAGATTTAAAAAAGTTAAAGATGTTTGTATGGGCAGGTGGATATAAAGCAGCCGAATTATGGAAAAANGGCGGTTTTCAACCTGTTCCATTAGCTTCTACGGATATTATGCCAGGTTTACAGACNGGTTTAATTCAATCAGCTNCAACCGTGTCTATTTTTGCATTATCTCAACAATTATTTGGAATAGCTAATTATATGTTAGATATGAAGTGGGGNTTATTGACTGGCGCTTTAATCATTGATTCTAGAACATGGAATAGAATAAAACCTGAATATCAAAAGGCGATGATATCAATATCAAAAACAATTATTGAATCCAAAACAAACGTAATTAGAGATGGTGGTGAAGCAGCAATTTCAGCTATGGAAGAATATGGGCTCAAAGTTCATCGTCAAACACCTGGCGAGTTAAAANTATGGAAAGAGTTTGTAGGTTCTTGGGCAGACGAAATTCGAGGTGGGTATATTCCTGTTGAATTATATGATACTGTTCAAGAAATAATGAATAGAAAACCTAAATAAAATATTTATTTAAGTATGAAAATAANAGAATATATAAANAGNTCTGAGAATATTCTCACTNTNGGCGTATTTAGCATTCTTGCNATATTCCCAGCAGTTGANATTATTACAAGNATCCTAGGGCGTCCTGGAATTCCTGCTTCTCCAATTTTGGTACAACATATGACATTATGGATAGGGTTNATAGGTGCAGTGTTGGCAACAAGGCAAAATAAACTACTTTCACTAACTAGAGAGCCATTATTTTCTCCTGATAGTGTTTTTAGCAATGGTCGGTGGATAGCAAAAAATATATCATTTGTGATTATCGTAGCATTGTTCTGGGGNAGTATAAGCTTGGTGATGATCGAATATAATTATCCGATACAAATATCGCCTGGCGTGTATCGATGGTTTATTCAATTGATTATGCCTATAGGTTTTTTACTTATAGCTTTTCAAATATTTTTAAAAAGTTCTAAAGAANAACTATTTCGAATATTAATGTTATTAATTGGAATTTTATTTGTTGTTATTGGTAACNATGATGTATTTCGTGNTAGTGTTTATTTTTTATGGATTTCTATTGGTTTTATTTTGTTTTCCATGTTTTATGGGNCACCCATTTTTATTGGTTTAGGAGGGTTAGCAGTTCTTTTCTTTTGGCATGATTACACACCAATATCTGCTATTTCCGCCGAAACATATCGAATAGTTGTTTCTCCAACCTTACCTACAATTCCATTATTTACATTAGCAGGATATATATTGGCTGAAAGTCGATCTTCTGAAAGAATTTTTTATTTATTTAGAGCTGCATTTGGATGGATTCCAGGTGGGACACCGATTGTGATTGTNTTTCTTTGTGGGTTTTTTACAGCATTAACTGGNGGATCTGGNGTGGCGATTCTTGCTTTAGGAGGATTACTTTTCCCATTATTAAAAAAAGAAGGGTATTCAGAATTATTTTCTTTAGGACTTATTACTCTTGCTGGATCTCTTGGATTGCTATTTCCTCCCAGNTTGCCTTTAATTATCTATGGAGTAACCGCTCGTGTTTCAATAAAGGATTTGTTTATTGGTGGCCTTGTTCCTGGAATAATTATTGCTCTTGTAATTGCGGGATATTCCATATTTCAAGGGTATTCGCAACATGTTGAACGACAATCTTTTGATATTCAAAATATTATCAAAGAGTTGAAAAATAGTTTTTGGGAAGTAATTATACCAATTTTAATACTATTTGGCGTATTTGGTGGATATACAACATTAGTCGAAACTTCCGCTAGTTTAGTTATTTATGTACTATTAATTGAAGTATTTGTTTATAAAGATTTGAAATTTAATGATATGCCCAGAATAGTTTTAGATTGTGCAACGTTAATAGGGGGGGTGCTCATTATTCTAGGAGTGGCTATGGGATTCACTAGCTACCTTGTTGATGCGCAGATACCAATGTTATTAATGGATTGGGTTGAGCAAAATATTTCATCGAAATATGTATTTTTACTTTTGTTAAATATTCTATTNCTTGNCGTTGGATGTTTAATGGATATTTTNTCAGCAATTATAATTATTGTTCCTTTAATTACTCCATTAATTAGCNTGTTTCCTGATATACACCCTGTACATTTAGCAGTAATTTTTATAGCAAATTTAGAATTAGGTTATTTAACGCCACCTGTGGGNATGAATCTCTTTCTATCTGCTTANAGATTTGAGAAAGACATGCCTACAGTCTATAAAGCTACACTTCCATTCTTTCTATTGAGTNTATTAATAGTTNTAGCNATTACTTATATACCANTTATATCATTAGGCCTGCTAAAATTATTACAGTAGAATATAAAATATTCTTTTTATCATACAATGTTGACTATATCACACTATTAAATAATATCTTGTTTGATTGTTGGTTAGTTGGATATATTTATGGAAGTCAAAGGGAATTACATATCGATTATAAAAGTTAATTGTTTATAATAAGAAAGATGACTTCAGTTTTACTGAAGTCGGGAGAATAAAATGAAACGTACAGCGTTTTTATGTATGCTGGTCCTTTTGANAATTCTAAAGCCAATATATGGGCAAAGTGAGGCTGGTGCCGTATTTTTATTGATTTCACCTGGTGCGCGTGCAGGCGGTATGGGTGAAGCTCAGGTTGCAGTAGCTAATGATGTGTATGCGAGCTATTGGAACCCTGCAGGATTAGCATTTCTCGAAGGTTCTGAGTTGGCTATGATGCATGTAAATTGGTTNCCAAACTTAGCTGATGATCTATACTACGAGTTTTTAGCATTTCGTAAACATTTTCCTTATTTAGGAACTTTAGGCGGTCATGTTATTTACTTAAATCTGGGTGAGCAGATTCGTATGGGAGAAACCCCTGATGATTATTTAGGTAAATTTACAAGTTATATGANGGCAGCTACTATTTCATATAGTGCGTTGTTATCAAAAAATTCATCCTTAGGNATAAATGCAAAAATTTCGTACCAACATTTGGTAGAATTAGGAGCAGGTAACGAACAGGGTAAGGGAACATCAACAGATTTTGGTTTTGATATTGGTTATTTAAGAAAAGAGTTTTTAAATCCGAATCTNAATCTTGGATTAACAATGACAAATATTGGTCCNAAGGTATCNTTTATTGATCCTGCTCAGGCTGACCCACAACCAACAAATCTAACTTTAGGTTTGAATTATGCTATTGTTAACAGCGAATTTAATAAGCTAAATATTGTCTATGATGTGGATAAGCTGTTAGTATCATCTTATCCAGCAATGGATTGGGATGGAGATGGATATATTGGAGGATATGATGAAGATGGTCATTTATCCGATAAGAATGCTGACTATAATATAAAAGGGCAGCAAGAAACCGANCATACGGACCCAATATATCTTGCAATATTTACATCATGGGTAGATGATTGGATCCTTGGAGGTGATATTGATATGGCTACTCCAGGGAATGATCCNGATAGACAAATAGGTGGTTTTNNTTGGGATGATATTAATGGTAATGGAGAAATTGATCCAGATGAAGGGGAAATGCTNCCTACAAATTCTTCTCCANGTGAAGCATCTTGGGGTGATTACAATGAATTTGGACAAAAAGAAATAGGGAGNGGTAAAAANAGATCAATTCAAAATGAGCTTGATAAGTTGGTTCATAATATTGGTTTAGAATATTGGTATTCCACTTATTTTGCTCTTCGTATGGGATATTTGTATGATAAGATTGGTAAAATAAATAATCCAACCTTTGGGGTTGGTCTCCGTTTTGCCGGTTATGGGTTTGATTTTGGATATACTTCAGGCAAGCCTGGTCATCCACTAGCAAATACTATGCGTTTTTCATTAAATATCGAATTTTAATATTCCTTATACAATAAAATACTTTTAATGATTAGGCTACTATTAGTCCTCACGATTTTGATTGAGATTTCATTATCATCCTCAAATAAAGCAAGAGGGTTTATTCGAGTTGCAGCGATTCGCATTTCATTTATTGCTGATAATAATCCAGGAACAACAGGAGATGGATCTTTTCTCTATAGTGCGCCCATTGATACATGTGGAAAGTATACTATTGATCCAGTTCCACATAATCGATCGTATTTTGAATCACAATTACGCGCAGTATCTAATTATTTTAAATCTGTATCATATAATAATTTTGGTATTGACATGGATAATTCAATGGTATTTCCCGTTAATGAAGAGAATAGCTATATATTATCTCATGAAATGAATTATTACCATCCTTTTAATGAAGATGAAATACATGATGAAAGGATTACAGAACTTTTTAGAGATGCTGTTCAGATAGCATTTGATACAGATAGCATTAATTTTTCTTTATACGATCATATAGTAATTTTCCATGCTGGAATTGGTCAAGATTTCTCATTACCATTCTTAGATCCAACCCCTGAAGATATTCCTTCTACATTCGTTGATCAAGAAATGTTAGATCAGTATGTAGGTGGATCAATACAGTTTTCTAATATGATAATAAATCAAGGTATAATTCTTCCAGAAACTCAAAATCATTTATTTTTTGAGGAGTCAGAAAATATATTTTTGAATGCAGATGAACCTTGCGATTTCCAATATGGTTTGACGGGTACTTTTGCATTGATGTTAGGATTTGCAATTGGTCTTCCACCACTTTGGGATACAGANACTGGCNAAAGTGGAATNGGAATATTTGGATTAATGGATCAGGGNTCTAATAATGGTCGTGGTCTTATTCCGTCTCCACCAGATGCATGGACAAGAAANTACGNAGGTTGGGAACANTCTATAAAAATCACACCTTCTGCATCTATTAANCTCCCTAGTCGNTCTGAGAATAATATTGTAGAAATACCTATTAATANTAATGAATATTTTTTGATAGAAAATCGGACGAATTGGTATCGTGATAATATGTATATCGATTCTGCNCGATATATTATGTATGAAAGATCTCAAAGATANCCTCCATTTATTGAAGTNCTNTTTGATTCTGTTCTCATAGATCAAGATGAAAATGGTGTAGTTACTAATATTTATGATTACGATTTAGGTTTGCCTTCTAGCGGTATGTTAATATGGCATATTGATAAAGTAAACATTAGAAAAGGTATAAATAATTACTCTATCAATAATGATCGCTTAAACCGAGGCGTTGATTTGGAGGAATCAGATGGAGCGCAAGATATAGGATTTCCATCTATATTCTTATTTTCAGANCCTTCTGCTGGATATTTTGGAGATATGTGGTTNAAGGGNAANCCAGAATACGAGAGATCTAATCCAAATATGGAAGGGTTNTCTCCGGAGTTNAGTCATTATACATATCCTTCAACTGANTCAAATTNTGGCTCTTCAACATTTCTTACTATAGATAATATTGGACATCAATCGGATACAATGAGCTTTTATATATATAATTCAGCTTTAGCTGATGGATTTCCAGATAGTTCTCTACATATTAGATTAGTTTTTGACTTAGATNATGATGGTATAATGGATGTTATTGGTGGGAAAGATAGTTTATGGATAGGGCAAGAAAGCAATATTTCAGATAGGATATATTTCTATTCTAGTTCTAATAATATATATGATATTTCNATAGGAACATTTAATAATTCAAACCAGGTAATTATTTTTGAAAGNGATAGTATAGCATCATATGTTAATTTTTATAAAAAAAATTCAGACCTAGATAATTTAGAATATGTTTTTTCAGATACTCTAGATATAGTAGATGCAGTTTTTGTAAATGATTATTCGAACAACTATACTTTTAAAGATATTTCGGATAGCTTCTTCAATACAGCATATGTGCAAAATAATGATGGATCCATAGATAGTATTACACAATTTCCATTATTATCATTGTCTGATCTAGATCTAGATGGAAAATCTGAGTATTTAGTGGTAAAGAGTTATAGTGGAAATATCCCACTTTCTAATATCGGTAAGTTAGAAGCGAGGAATATAAATAATAATGTTATGGTGAGCGGTTTTCCCGTTGATTCAGTTTCAAATCAATATCCAGCATTAATTAAGAACCTTTATGGAGATGAACATCCAGAAATTGTTGTTCAAAATAAAGATGGTGAGATTATAATTATTAATTGGAGAGGTGAAATAGAATATCATTTGATAGAAAATGGATCTTTAACCTGTTTAGCTGAATATCAAGATAAGAATGCAATAATTACTAAATCATCAATTTGGTTATTTGATGATATCACAAACAATAGAGGCAATCAATGGATTACAAAAAATCATGATTTTGGTAACACGCGGACCCTTCAACTAAACATTCCTAAACAAGCGCATCAATCTAAATTAATAGATAAAAATAAAACTTATCTATACCCCAATCCCGCATATGATGATCAAGTATATTTTCGAATTGCTATTGAGTCAGCGGAAAAGATTGATATTATGATTTATGATTTAGCAGGGTATTTTATTCATAAGATTAATTTCGTTAATCCTATAAAAGGTTCAATCGAAGAAAAAGTTTGGCAACTTAATCAAGTTGATCCTGGTGTTTATTTTGCAAATATAACAGCATGGAATGGAAGTGAATCTGAAACAGTAATCCTGAAAGTTGCAGTAATACATTGATGATTCTATTGAAAAAAATATTTATTTATATAATCTTAGCACATTTTATTTATGCTCAAGGATACTACAATCATCCAGAAATTAACTGGAGGACCTTTGAAACAGATAATTTTCAAATTCATTTTTATGAATCAACGGAAGGCACTGCCAGAGAAGGTGCTTTTGTAGCTGAAAAGATATATCCATTTATTATTAATCTNTATGAATATAAACCAGAACAGAAAACAGATATTATATTTTTAGATACAGATGATATATCAAATGGTGCAGCGTACTATTATGATAATAAAATTATTATTTGGGCATCCCCTATGGATTTTGAATTAAGAGGTAGTCATCGTTGGTTGCAGAATGTGATTACCCACGAGTTTGCCCATATTGTATCTATGCAGAAGTCAATGAAAGCTGGTTTACGTTTCCCTGGAGCCTATGTCCAGTGGTTAGGGTATGAAGAGGAAAAACGTAAGGATGTCTTATATGGATACCCAAATAGACTTATGAGTTATGCTATACCTGGAACCGTTGTTCCACCATGGTTAGCAGAAGGGACAGCGCAATTTATGTATGATGACGCGGATTGGGATAATTGGGATACCCATAGAGATATGATTCTACGCGATAGAACTATAAATAATAATTTATTGTCCTTTACTGAAATGAATACTTTTGGGAAAAGCGGTATTGGAAATGAATCAACCTATAATTCTGGATACAAATTATGTCGATTCATTGCTTTATCATACGGGTCAGAAAAATTAAGAGAAATCCTTATTAATTTATCATCTCCATTGCAGTTTTCAGTAAATAATGCTATTAAGAAATCTATTGGTATAACAGGAGATGAATTATATGAAGAATATAAAAAAAGCTTATCTGAAGGATATAATTTATTAACTAAAAATATTAAGTTACATATTTCAATGCCCAATATAATTGTAGATAAAGGTTCTGCAAATCTTCATCCAACTTGGTCCCCAAATGGAAATAAAATTGCATTTATTTCTAATGCAGATAATGATTTTTTTAGTCAAACAGATTTATTTATTTATGATATGGATAAAAATAAAGGAGAGAGTGTTCAAAAGAATGTTGTCTCTACACCATCATGGAATAGTAATGGAACTGTTATTTATTATTCGAAAAGAGCAAAATATCCCAATAAGTATGGTTCAAAATATTATGATATATATGAATATAACATTAATGATAAAAAAGAGAATAGACTTACTGTTGATTCCAGAGGTTTTTCGCCCTGTTTTATTTCTTCAGATAGTTCATTAGCATATTTAGCTACTTATGATGGAGGACAAAACATTTATCTAATAGATCTCAATTCTCGTAAAACACAGAAGATAACAAATTTTTCTGATCGTCGAATAATTAGCAATTTATCATTTGATAATGAAAATAATAGATTAATGTTTGATATGACTAGAAATCATTTTCGTGATATCGCTTATTTGTCTCTTGAAGATAGTGTTATTGGTTATTTATTTGAAAATAAAGAGTGGGATGAAAGAGATGTTGATATATCTTCTGGGAAAATTATTTACTCTGATGACAGATCCGGAGTATTCAACTTATATATGATTGATGAAGAAACTATGGAGGGTGGATATATAACGAATGTTATGGGTGGTGCCTTTATGCCTGATATGAATCAGTTTGGACAAGTTGTTTATAGTCATTATGAAAATGGATCGTATAAAATAGCGGTAATTGATTCAGTAGGTTATTTTGATCAATTACAAGTTGGTTATAATTCTGATTATTGGCAAAGAAATATGGATTTAACCGCCCCTATGAATGATCAAATATTAACTGCTGATAAGATATATCATGATGACTTTACAAATATGTTTATTAGTCCAAAAGTTATGTTTGATTACAATACATTAAAACTTGGTTGGTATTTTTATTCAAATGAAATNATTGACCGTTTAAATATATTTGGAGGAGCTTCGNTAAACGCTTCNAAAGATTTAGATTTATTTTATATTTTTGAATTTAAAAGATTNTTCCCCACNGTATTTGCTGAAGTATACTATNTAACAAGAAATTTACAGGAAAAGAATAAATACTCAGTCTATTCATTAGATGATCGNCTTCGTTTTCGTCTTACNCAATTTGATTTTGGNTTAAGATTTCCATTATTTGGATTAGGAAAATTAGANNTTTTTTCTTCCTGGCANCAATATAGAGCATTNATTAAAGAGAAAGTTTTAGATATNTCTGGACTAGAAGCAGGTTTAGCGTATGATTATTATAANGGATTGATAAGCGGGATGAGANTATCTGTAAATGGAGTAAAACGTTTAATAGATAGTAATATTAATCCATCAAGTGGATTTAAGCTAGACGCAAGTATACTCTATGAGAAAAACGATTTTATTGAAGGATTGAATCTTTCAGATGCTGGTACACTGTTACCAAATTATTCAAATAACAACCTTTGGCGNATGAAGCAATCAAGCTCTTTATATCTTACTATTCCTAAGACAAAACGTATAACAATAAATCTTGAATCGATAACGGGTATGATAACAAATACGGAGGCGGATTCTTTTTTTAATTTCTTTGCTGGTGGACTGAATGGATTAAAAGGATATCCATTTTATAGCATTGAAGGAAATTCTATGGTATTATTTTCATCAACTCTTCGTGTTCCTGTATTTCGAGAAAAACATATCCCACTAGGATGGTTGATTATTCAAAACAGCACTCTTGGCATAATGGGTCAAATTGGTGATGCATGGGATAAAAATAACGAGAANCCAGTATGGAATCGTTCAGCGGGAATTCAGCTTAGAATAAGTGGTTTTTCTTTTTATAATTNTCCAACGGCTATTGGATTAGAATTTCATCGTGNTNTNGATACATTTGAGAGAAAAATTGAAAATAAAATGGTAACTTATGGAAACGATCAACGGTTTTATCTAACAGTTTTATTTGGATTCTGATTACTATGAGAACAATACTAATATTTATATTNGCTNTGCAATTTATAAGNGCCAGNGATCTGTACAATCTNGANAATAGGTTTTATTCCAGTTATTATTTTTTTCAAGATTCGCTTNATAGTNNTAATATAAATCAAAATCTANCTGATGATACNTTAACAGTATATCCAGCTCGACCTATGCTNTATTCATTAATTNTCCCGGGTTTAGGGCAATGGCATAATAAATCTCCATTATGGAAAATTGGTTTGTTTTCTGGAGTTGAAGCTGTGTCTATTCTAAGTGGAATGCAGTGGATAAAAAAAGCAGATGATATTAGAGTCAATTATGAATTATTTGCAGATGACAATTGGGACTTAGAGACATGGGTATATAATACTTTAAGTACACCTATTGGTAATTATGCTGATGTTCATATCAATGGAACGCATAAATTAACATTAAAGTTATCCGGATCTCTAGCTGAACAATTTGGAACATTTGTAACATCTGATTCATTAGAAGATAATGCACATTGGGTTTATAGTGGAGAGGTGACTGTTCTTAGAGATAGAGATTTTTATGAAAATATAGGAAAATACGATCAATTTGTAGGTGGTTGGACTGATTGCTATGATCAAAGTAATAACCAGCAGTGGTTTGAAATTTATAAAGATGTTGGTGATAGCGTTGAAACTATTATAACTACTCCTAGCAAAGAAAATTATGTGTCTAGAAGAGCAGAATCAAATGATTATTTAAATATGGCTAAATTTGCTATTAGTGCTATGATGTTTAATCATGTTGTAAGCGCAATGGATGCAGTTTGGTCTACTCAAAATAGAAATAGACCAAAAAAATCTAAGGAAGTAAAAACTGATGTTGGTTTATTGTATGATAAGTATTCTAAATATGGTGTAGGAGGGGTTTCGATATCTTTATACTGGTAAAAAAACATTCTATTATGATTAATATCATGATATTGATTCTGGTTTCAATTAGATGCGCTTCTTTTAAATCAAATGAGGTTGGCGATATTGATGTGCAATTTGAAAAAGCGAAAACTTTTCTTGATAAAAAAAAATATTTACGAGCTCAAGAAGAGTTTAATAATCTAGTAATAAGAGGCACCCACACTGAACTCGGTGATGATTCTCAATTCTATCTTGCGGAATCATATTTCTTAAATAAAGAATATCTTTTAGCTATCGCAGAATATGATCGACTTATTCGAAGAATGGGTTTTAGTCCTTATGTTGAAAAATCCAGATGGAGAGTTTGTCAAAGCTATGTGAAAGAGTCTCCTAAGTATTATAAAGATCAAACAAATACCCAAAAAGCGTTAAGCAAATTACAAGAGTTTATTGATGATTATCCAAATTCAGGATATAAAGATGAAGCAAACAATCAGATCTCAGAACTTCGGAATAAATTAGCTTATAAAGAATATGCAACTGGAGTTTTATATATAAAAATGGAAGAATATCAGTCAGCAATAATGTCTTTTGAATTTTTAATTGATAATTACTATGATACAGAAGTTTTAGAAAAAGGTCATGTTGGAATTATTAGATGCTACTCTCTTATGGATGAGTACAATAAAGCGGAGGACTATTATATTAATCATTTATCAGAAATTTTTAGCAATGATCTAAAAGAAACTGCTCAAAACTATATAAAAAAATCTAATTCTTCAAATTAAGTGATCAATACTAAAAGAAAAATATGTTTATTTGGTGGAACATTTGATCCTCCTCATATTGGACATTTGTTAGTTGCACAAACAATATTTGAAGTTGAAAATTTTGATAAAATAGTATTCATTCCTACCTTTAAAACACCTGATAAAGATAATGTGGCTAATATAAAAGATAGATTGGCAATGTTAACAATGGCTGTTACTAGTAATCCTAATTTTGAGATTTGCGATATGGAAATTAAGCGAGGAGGAATTAGTTATTCTATTGACACCATTAAGGAATATAAAAAGGAATATGAATTAAGTTCTGATGAAATATATTATTTAATTGGTAGTGATTCTTTACAAAAATTTCACAATTGGAAAGAAGCGGATCAAATCTTAGATAATTGTAGAGTAATTGTAGCATTAAGGCCAGGATTTAAGCCGAGTGATATATCGAACTGGATATTACGCAAGGTCAGATTTGCAAGTATTCCACGTTTCGAAATTTCTTCCTCAACGATAAGAGATAGATGGAGGAGTGATAAGACTATAAGATATATGGTTACACAACCAGTTTGGGAATATATTAATGATCATGGTATGTATCAATGATACTTGAACTATATATACGATATATGCGATTAATGTGTTTATAGGTATCATTTATTTATTTATAGGAAGCATCATGNTATTTTATGGTGCAGATTTTATTGTTAAAGGAGGTAGTCAGTTAGCAAGTCGTTTTGGCTTATCTCCAATCGTAATAGGTTTAACTGTAGTTGCATTTGGNACTTCNTTNCCTGAATTAGTTGTTAGNATTGCCGCNGTTATTGAAGGTTCGTCTCCGATNGCTATAGGTAATGTTGTTGGATCAAATATAGCGAANGTGGGATTAGTTCTAGGNCTCAGCTCATTGATATTTCCATTAAAAATAAGCTTAATACANATTAAAAGAGATTTAATTATCTATATTTTTGTTTGTTTAATATTTAGCGCGTTTTGTATGAATGGTAGCATTACTAGGGAAGAGGGNNTAATATTATTTCTTAGCGTNATAATTTATACGTGNTATTCTTTCTATAATCCNTCTAGTAAAAATAATNGCGAAAATTTTCATNAAAAAAATCATTCAAATTTATGGANNTTAACTNTATTTATTATCTCTGGAATCTTNTTGCTTTCTTTNGGTGCTANCTTATTTGTAAAAGGTGCAATTGATATNGCACGATACTTTGGNATCAGTGAGATTGTTATTGGAATGACTATTGTAGCATTAGGAACNTCACTTCCNGAGCTTGCNACTTCTGTGATCGCATCTTTTCGTAANGAACANGCAATATCAATAGGAAATATCATAGGGTCTAATNTATTTAATCTTTTATCTGTCATAGGAATTGTTTCTTTATTAAGCCCTATCCATTTTTCGAAAGAAATACTTTTCTTTGAAATCCCGTATATGATTATTTATGGAATAATTTTATTCCCAATTGGGTGGATGAAACAGCCTATTCATCGTTTAACTTCAATTTCTCTCTTGCTCGGATATGTGTTATTTATTTATCAGTTATTTTAATATATGTAACATAAATTTTGTAATCTTATGATACGTTTTATATAAAAGTTAGATTAATAGTATGATTCAAATGGAAAATGTAACCTATTCGTATGAAAAGGGTTACGGTATTAAAAATGTTAATTTTACCATTGATGATTCTGAGTTTACGTTTTTAATTGGTCCAACAGGATCTGGTAAAACTACTATTATGAAATTAATTTATATGGCTTTGTTTCCTCAAAGCGGTGTTGTTACGACAGGAAAATTTAGTTCTGATAAAATTAAGAAAAGAAAAATCCCTTTCTTAAGAAGGAAAATAGGCATGATTTTTCAAGATTACCACCTGCTTCAAGATCGAAACTTATATGAAAACATTGCTTTACCTCTTTATGTTGTCGGAACCAGTCATAGTGATGTTTCTGAACGTGTGGAAGAAGCAATTGATCAAGTAAGTCTTACCGGGAAAGAAGAGCATTTGCCAAATGAGCTTTCTGGCGGTGAACAACAAAGGGCATGCATAGCAAGGGCATTAGTAAAAGAACCTGAAATCATTCTTGCTGATGAGCCAACTGGCAACCTTGATCCGATTACTTCTTTTGAACTTTTAAAATTACTTGAATCTGTAAACCATGAGGGTACTGCAGTATTAATGGCCTCACATAATTATAATCTTATTAAAGGACGTGGACATCGAATAATGGAAATTCAGCAAGGTATTCTGCGTAATAATTAATGTTAGATAGATTATTATTTTTGTTCGCGGAAGGCTTTCGCAATCTCTTAAGACATAAATTAACAGTCTTTGCTGCTGTTTTTTCTGTATTTATGACAATGATAATTATTGGTTCTCTATTAATTATAGGAAAGAATACAAATAAATTAATTTTCTATCTAAGATCAAAATATAAAATTGAAGTTTTTTTTGATAATGATTTACCAAAAAGAGATGCGCTTCATTTGGTTGAGGATATAGGTTCAATTGAAGGGGTGCGTAATACAACGTTTATTGATAAAGAAAATGCTACAAGAATATTTGAGAAGCAATTTGGGGAAAGTATTTTAGATTATATAGACCGTAATCCGTTGCCGATGAGTTGTGTTGTTAATGTAAATAGGACAGGTGATTTTGAATTAGATATTTTTCCAATTGTAAAAAAAATTAATTCATTACAAGGTGTAGATAATATNGAACATCAGGGAAAATTGATTCAGAGAATAGAAAGTTACCATAATCGTTTTACAAAGNTATTCTTTATATCTTCAATAATTATTATTGCGATAACAATAAGCATTATCTACAATACAATTAAATTAACAATTTATGCGAANAAGGACTTAATTCAGGACTTACATATTATTGGAGCAACTAACACATTTGTNAAGGTCCCTTTTCTAATTGAGGGAGTTTTGCAGGGGNTGATAGGTTCATCTATTGCTTTCGTGNTNCTATCAATAGCTTTGAAGATAGGAAATAGTTTAATATCTCAATTTGCTTCCATAACAATTCGTATGGATCCTGCTGCTGCATCTGTNATGTTGNTAATTGGTGTATTAATTAGTTTTATTGGAAGTTTTCTTTCTGTTTCANGGTTTTTACCATAACATTAATTACAAACTTGACTTATTGAATTCTAAATAAATAATTATCTAATTTTATATATANTAATTAAATANGATGTTGTTAACTCAAAGAGAAAATAATATACTTAAAAAAACAATAGAGGATTTTATATCCTTTGGTGCACCTATAAGCTCACAGAGATTACATAGCTGCTATTTTAATCAATTTAGCACTGCAACAATAAGAAACTCCCTTGCAAATCTTGAGAAGATAGGCATGCTTAAGAGCNTTCATAGATCATCAGGAAAAGTACCTACAGATAATGGTTATNGATATTATGTAGATACATTAATTGCAGAAAGTTCCAAAACAATTCAAGAATATGACAATATANCCCAAAAACTATCAGCAGCTTCTAATAACTTNGAAGATTTGCTTCAAGCTACAGCATATATGTTAGGGAAAATCAGNAGNTTATTTGGTATTGTAGTAATATCCAAACACCAAAAGAATATTTTGAATGAAATAGAATTAATACATTTGTCATCTGACCGTATAATGTTAGTGCTTGGATTAAATTCAGGTTTTATTAGATCTATAGTTTTAAATCTAAAAGTTAGTATTGATGATTCTNTACTTAAAGTAATCAACCAAGGGTTAAAGGATAGATTNNNAGGTTTAACATTGGATGAGATTCAAGANAGNATAAAAGAGAGATTAAAAGAATCTCAGTATTTTGAACATGAGATTGTCCAAATTTTGGTGCAAGATCCAATCAAACATTTTGTTATTTCTGGACAAAAACTTGTGTATACATCATCCTTTTATCAATTATTAGATTATCCCGAATTTCATGAAATAAATAAGTTAAAAACTTTGATGTCGTTTTTTTATGAAAAATCATTGNAAGAGTATCTTAATAATTATTTATCCGATGATCACAATAATGTTATTATAGGTAGGGAAATTGGTGATTCTAACTTCAGAAATTGTTCTATAGTTAGTAAGCCATTTGAAAACAATAATATTAATGGTCAAATGTTAGTACTTGGGCCAAAAAGATTACCCTATAAAGATATAAAAATAATTTTAACGAACTTTACAGATATTATTAATAATGTCATCTAAANAAATGAAATCTAAAAAACAATCTTCAAAAGATAATTCGTCTAATAAAAAGAAAATTGGAAAAGCTTCAGCNAAAATCGATAAGAATAAGTTGTTAATTGAAAAAATTACANCTGAAAACAAAGATTTAGANGATAAGCTTCTAAGATCGAAAGCAGAATTTGAAAATTTTCGNAAACGAAAAGAAAAAGAAATNATAGATATGATAAAATATGAAGGTAAAGATGTAATTAATGCGATGATTTCTATAGTTGATGANTTGGAAAGGTTATATCTTGCNATTAATAAAGATAATGATTCAAATAAAGCCTTNCAAGATGGNGTTTCNATGATTCAAGGAAAAATTGACAAGATCTTTACGGAAAGAGAAATTACTTCTTTTTGTGAAGAGGGTGATATTTTGNATTCCGATTTACATGATGCATTAATGGTTAAACAAGAGAAAGATAAAAAAGTAAATGAAATCCTTGAAGTATTTGAAAAAGGATATAAATATCGTGATCGTGTAATACGACATGCAAAAGTAGTGGTAAATAANTCATGAGAGATTATTATGATATTTTAGGTGTGGATCGAAATGCTAGTGNANATGAGTTAAAAAAANCTTATCGAAAGATTGCACTTAAATATCATCCAGATAAAAATCCCGATGATAAAGAAGCTGAGAAAANTTTTAAGGAAGCNGCTGAAGCATATAGTGTTTTAAGTGATAGCAAGAAAAAGGCGCAATATGATCAATTTGGACATGCAGGCGTTGGAATGGGTCAAGGTGGAGGTGGATTTTCTGGTGGAGTACATATGTCGATGGATGATATATTTAGTCAATTTGGGGATGTTTTTGGTGGTGATGACGTATTTAGCAGTTTTTTTGGAGGAGGAAGAGCAGGCAGAAGATCTAGTTCGCGTAGAGGAAATGATATCCGCATACGAATTAAATTAGATTATGAAGATATAGCTACTGGTATCGATAAGAAGATTAAAATTAAAAGATCTATTGTTTCCCCTCTTATAAAACTTACTGACTGCCCTACATGCAATGGTAATGGACAAGTTTCGCAAGTTTCTAATACGATTTTGGGGCAGATGAGAACCCAATCTCTTTGTCCTCATTGTCAAGGAAATGGAAAAGTAGTAGGAAATAGGCCTAGTAACGTATCTCCTGATGGATTGATACAAAAAGAGGAGACAATCAAAATCAAAATTCCTGCCGGTGTTGAAGAAGGAAATTATATGACATTAGATGGTAAGGGGAATGAAAGTATTAGCGGATCAGCTGGAGACCTCCTTGTAATGTTTGAGGAAAATGATCATAAATATTTTATACGTAATGGTGATGATGTGCTTATAGAGGCACATATTTCCTTTTCTCAAGCAGCTTTAGGAGATACCTTGGAAATTCCAACGTTAAATGGAGTTGCAAAATTAAAAATTCCATCTGGAATTCAATCTGGACAGATTTTGAGAATGAAAGGAAAAGGGTTTTCACGTATTCGAAAATCAAGGAAAGGGGACCAATTGGTAAAAATACAGGTTGAAACTCCGAAAAAATTATCTAGTAATGTAAAAAAGATTATGAAAGAATTATCAAATGTTGATGGCAAAGTTCAAGATCAGTTTCAAAAAATGAAATTTTAATTAATTTAATAATATATTTAAGAAGAATTTTTTATTTATAATAAATTATGATGAAATAGTTGATCTATTATTTAATATGTATAATCATAAAAGTAGAAAATTAAACAAGGAAGCGAGCAAATAATTTTGGATACAGTTGAAAGAAAAAAATATTCTGATCTGATAGAATTAGCTATTGTTTTTGCATTCCTATTTATGATTATTACGATTTATATACCTAGTATGATATGGGAAGAGGAGGCGGAAGCGGCAGAAAATGCTAGATTTAATATTCAGACTGTTCATGATGTAGAATATTTTTATAAAATACTTACTGATAACTATGAATCAAATGGTCTTTGGGCTATGAATGTAGTGAATGCAGTTNGAGATTCGGTATTGGCTGATTCTACATATTTAGGAGAAAGAAATTTTGAACTAATTGGTGAAAGTGTGAACGTGAATATCCCTGAAGGATTTGATGTTGAATATGATACAACTTTTGGGTTTTTAAAGACACGCAGAGACACGCTNATAGATACTATTCACACCATAGTTGNATACTCCGAAGAATTATCACGTAATGATACAAGTTTTNTTACAAAAGATGATCTATCATTGATAATGCTTGAGGAGGGNTTTGTTTCAGATTTAGGATATGAAACAAAACAAAGATCTGAAGTTGTTTCTTATTATGACAGCTATATACCTGATTCATCAAACTTTTATTGTCCATTAACAACTGAAAAAATCGTAGTAAATATAAAAGATGATGGTGATGTCCTTCGAATTACTAGTCCTATAAAAGGTATATATAGTGAAGGAAGATATGTGCTTTTTTCATTTAAGACTAGAAATCACGGATATATTGAAGATGGATCGCGTAGTTGGGACCAGTAGTATTCTGGTTTGATCGCACTTTACATATCTGAATCACAGATATCAATTGCCCATTTTTCACGGGTCCAAGGTAGTTCCTTAATAGCAAATATTTCCGTTGTAGAACTCGAAGGTTCGTTAGTCGAATCTATNAACAANGAAGAGTTAGCAGTTAATTATCTNATTAATGGCATAGAAAAAGCAAATAGAAATATATTATTCTCAGGTAATGAGATACTTNTTTGTTTTTCCGATACACTTGTAAATCATGAAGTGTTTCAAACNGAAATAGATTCTTCAGANAATGAAATAATCCAATTAGTAGANTGGAAGANNGATAAAAGGTTTGGACCAACAGTTGANAAATTTCAGGCATTTATAGAATTATATAATGATAGANGGCTAGGNCATATTGTTTATATACATGATTATTTAATAAAAGCTACGCAAAGGATTTGTGATTCATATTCATGNTCTCCTATTTGGATGGGTNGTAAGTCTANNATTTTATANGCATTAGGAAACTTACCTTTAATGACCATAGAATTATTTAATGATTATTATAATATCTTTTATTTTGGATTAGATACTATTAATGGTGGAAAAGTTCGTTTTGGAAGGGGGGGGTTAAAATGTATTGATTCATTTGGCGATAAACATTCTTTGGAAAAATTACTATCTCAGAAATTTACAATGAAAAATAAACCTCCATGGACATTATTGCTTAATGAACTTACTGATGTTAGAAAGAAGCATTGGGAACGATTTGATCTGAAAAAACATGAACTTTTTTCAGAGTTATCTTTAGATAATGCCAAAATTGATGGCACTAGTTTAACCATTGAACATAAAATTATCTTATCTACAATGATTATGCATCCAAATATTCATCAAGGTATTAACATGTATAATAATCCTCTTTTAGTTAATGATCGAGCTTTTCATGAAGATAGTTTTATTAATAATAATTATGAACATAATGAATTATCTGATTTGGAAGTAAAAAATAAAGACTATCATAAGAAGAAAATTTCAAAAAAAAGCAATAATGTGAAACGAAAATGGAAAAATCCATTTATAGGTTTAATACGAATTCTAATAAAACCGTTTATTATAATCGGCAATATTTTCAATAATATAATATCGTTAATAAAAACTAGTATAAAATTAAGATGGTCTACAGATGATGTGATTTCATTTATTAGTGCTTTTTTATTAATAGGGTCATTTGCTTTGACAATATATTTTAAAGAAATGAAGCAAAAGAAAATTCCAAAACTGGAATATGAATATATAAATGCTATAAGTGATATAAAGCAAAATTATCCAAAGAATAATAACCCATTATCTATAGTTAAAGATCAACTTCCGTTTGGTAATACCCTATCTAAAGATGAAATAATATACTTACAGTCTAATGCAATGAAAGAAGGTTTGAAGAATGTATTTTCAATAATAGAACCTAGTAAACTTATTTATGCATCAACTCTTGAAAATATCCTCAACTTCGAGTTTATAGGTGAGAATATTCCAAAAGGAAAAGTCTTGAGTATAGGTACGATTTTTGAAACAAGGAGGGATCGAATAGATTGTTGTGGTGGGTATAAATATTATACTGGTATTGAAATGAAATACAAACATTTTCAGGATTCCAATCAATCGGTAGCGCTACCAGTTTCTGCAATTTTAAGTATATTAAAATCTGAATATAAAATATCAAGTATTGTTCGTAAGGATGATAGAATAATAGGAAACCGCATACAGACGCCTATTATCATTGGCCTAAATTCTAATGAAGAAACAGTAAGAAAAATGATTAATGATATTTCAAATATTGCTAATAATCTTTTATTTAGAAAAATTGTATATAAATGTGATCCTGAGACACAACAATCAAAAGGAACTTTGTATTTATCTATTATACACCCAATATCGAAACTAAAGACTATTGAGACTGTAGAGAATACTGAATTGCAATGAACATTCTATCAGGTCGGTATAAAGGATTAGAGATAAAAACGAATAAAAGATTATCCTATCGCCCTACATCATCCAAAGTAAGAAAAAGTATTTTTGACATATTGGGTAGCCTTCACGGATTGTCTGTGCTAGATATTTTTGCTGGAAGTGGAATATTAGGTTTTGAAGCAGCTAGTAGAGGAGCAGCGAAACTTACATTTGTTGATAATAATAGAAAGGTAATTGAGTTAATAAAAGCAAATAGTTATAAATTAGGTAATGAAGTGCAATCAAATGTATTTTGTAGTAAATGGGATAAGTTTTTGACACAGAAATCTCAATATGATATTATATTTGCAGATCCTCCATATGGAAAAATAGATATTACACAACTTACGGAAAAATGTTTCAGCTCATTGTTAAATAATGGTAGATTTATTTTAGAATCATCAAAAAGAGATGATATACCCATAGGTGGTATAACAAAACACTACGGAGATACAATAGTAACTATTTGGACTAAAAGTGTATGAAGAATATTATATACCCAGGAACTTTTGACCCAATAACAAANGGTCATTTAGATATAGCAGAAAGAGCAGCAGTTCTTTTTGATCAAGTAATGATTGTTATTGCAAATAATCCACGAAAAAATTCTCTTTTTACAATTGATGAAAGAATTGATTTAATTAATAAATCTATTTCACATTTAAACAATGTCCTTGTAAGCAAAACGGAATCATTAATTGTAAATTTTGCAAGAGANAATAAATCGGTAGCGTTAATTCGNGGTCTTCGATCAATTAGTGATTTTGAATATGAATTTCAAATGGCGCTTATGAATCGTTCATTAGCCCCTGAAATAAGCACATTATTCATGATGCCTGATGAAAAATATATGCATTTAAATTCAACTGTAGTTAAAGAAATTGCTGCATTAGGTGGAGATATATCCACNTANGTGCCAGAAGTCGTTAATACAGCGTTAAAATCTAAATTAAGTAAATAAACTAATTTATATTCTTTTGCAGAATTTTCTGCAATAATGACATTTTAACTTAATTCTATGCCAACATACGACTACATATGCAATGAATGCGGTGAAAANTTTGAATATTTTCAACCTATGTCAACCGCANCATTAACTGAATATCCTCATTGCAAGGATGAAAATTGTAGTGTTAAAAGACTAATTAGCGGTGGGTCTGGATTGATATTTAAAGGATCAGGATTTTATTTAACAGATTATAAGGATTCTCCAAAAGAAAAAAATAAGAATAATAAGTCAAAGAAAAAGTCTGATAAAAAGATTAAAAAAGAGAAAACCGTTGATACTGCAAAAAGTGANAAATAAATATGTCGAATAATTATATAGATAAAGCAAGCGAACATTTTAAACAACTATTAGAAGATCAACTTGCTCGAGTTGAACGTATGGAGCAGGGTGAAGAAAAAACGAACTTTGCAGAAATAGACACCATAAACATTGGAATAATAGGTGGAGATGGTATAGGTCCATTTATTGCTGCCGAAGCTCAAAGAGTTTTGGAAACATTATTATCAGATCAACTTTCTAAAGGGAAAATATCTTTCCGAATTATTGCTGATTTAACAATAGAAAATAGAGCTGAAGTTAATCAAGCAATCCCTGATGATGTATTAGAGAAAATAAAACAATGTCATGTTACTTTAAAGGGGCCAACAACTACACCAAAAGAAGGAGACCCCTGGCCAAATATTGAAAGCGCAAATGTTGCGATGCGTAAAGAACTCGATTTATTTGCTAATGTACGACCTGTGCGAGTACCAAAAGATGGTATAGATTGGGTTTTTTTCAGAGAAAATACTGAAGGCGCATATGCATTAGGAAGCAATGGTGTTGATGTTACGGATGATTTAGCTCTTGATTTTACTGTCACTACCACTCAAGGATCTAAACGCTTACTGAGACTTGCCTTTGAATATGCAGATAAAAATAATATTGACAAACTCACTCTTGTTAGCAAGGCCAATGTAATTAAAACGACTGATGGTAAATTTTTAAAGGTTGGATATGATATGGCAAAAGAATATCCAGATATAACTGTAGATGATTGGTATATTGATATTATGACAGCAAAATTAATTGATCCAAAGCGTCGTACTCAATTTCGGGTCATGGCACTTCCAAATCTATATGGGGATATATTAACCGATGAAGCTGCTGAGTTTCAGGGTGGAGTAGGAACCGCTGGTTCAGCAAATATTGGTAATAAATATGCAATGTTTGAAGCTATACATGGTTCAGCTCCAAGGATGGTTGATGAAGGAAGAGCGCAATATGCTGATCCATCAAGTATGGTGCGTGCTGGAGCAATGATGTTGCGTCATATTGGATTTCCAGAACAAGGTAAACACTTAGAAATGGCTTTGGATATAACAGGTCAGTTTGAAAAGAAACTAACTATGACAGGTAGAGATGATGGTGCAAATGGTAGAGAATTTTGCGATTATATCCTCGATACGATGAATGACGCAGATCTTGAAAAGAAATGGGAATCTTACCAGTAATAAATTATTAATAATTTAAACTTTAAATAAAAAGGTGCATAGTAATGCACCTTTTTATTTTTTGGATTTATGTTTATAGATTATGCAGAAATAGTATGTGAAAGTGGCCAAGGAGGACCAGGGCGCGTTTCATTTCGAAGAGAAAAGTTTGTGCCAAAAGGAGGTCCAGATGGTGGTGATGGTGGAAATGGGGGATCTGTAGTATTTGTTGCTGATCGTAACTTGCATACATTGCAAGATATCCGTTATAAAAAGTCTTATAAAGCTGAAAATGGTGGCTCTGGTGCTTCAAATCAAAAAACTGGTAAGAATGGTCAAGATATTCGTATTCCCGTCCCTCTAGGTACACTAATTAGCGATAAGAGTAATGATGTAGTTAAGGCGGACTTAGTTTCTGATGGTCAAGAGTTTATCGTCTGTGTTGGTGGTAAGGGTGGTAAAGGAAATGTTAACTTTAAATCTGCAACAAGACAAACACCTAGATATGCACAAAAAGGGATACTTGGTGAGAAAAATAATTTTTCAATAGAATTAAAGGTGCTTGCTGATGTGGGGCTGGTTGGGTTGCCTAACGCTGGTAAATCTACGTTATTATCATCAGTATCATCTGCTACACCAAAAATAGATGATTATCCATTTACCACATTACAACCACATCTTGGAATTGTGAAATATGGGGAATATCAATCCTTTGTAATGGCAGATATTCCTGGGCTAATTGAAGGAGCGAGTAAAGGGAAGGGATTAGGTCATCAATTTTTAAAACATATAGAACGTACAAAGTTATTATTAATTCTTATTGATACAGCAGATGATAATCCATTAGAAAATTATAGATTATTAAAAAAAGAAATATTGGACTACAATCCAGATCTCAATAAAAGAAAATATATTATTCTGCGTACAAAGATTGATACTAAAATTGATAATGATAAATGGTCAGAAATGGATGATTATTTAGAGATATCATCCGTAAGTAAAGAAGGTATACCTAATTTGATTAAACATATCGGTCACCTCCTTAATAAAGAGTGATCTATGTATATTATAAGCTATGATATTGAAATTGTTTTTCTATCTATATTTCATCGGTAATTTAGAATATTAAATATCAAACAATTATTTTGGAGAGGTGGCCGAGCTGGCTGAAGGCGCTCGCCTGCTAAGTGAGTAATTGGAGATAATCTGATTCGAGGGTTCGAATCCCTCCCTCTCCGCAAGGAAAACCCTGCTCAATAGTAGGGTTTTTTGTATAGCAGTACATAAGCCTATTTCATTATTAAATAACCCCTAAAAATAGCCCTTTTTTAGATAAATCTGCTACATATATGCTACTTTTGTTTCTAGACATTTAGGTCTACTGCTTTGAGTGATTTTTTGTAGATTTGGATATGAAAAGGCGAAAATTTATTAAAAATGGAATTATAGGGACAATTGGTACAGGAATT
>NZXC01000038.1 GCA_002701785.1 Fidelibacterota bacterium | reverse complement strand
GAATACGCCATCCACCAAAACTATCCCAACCCCTTCAATCCAATTACAACTCTCCGCTATGACATCCCAGAGACAGGTCTGGTCAATATCACTATCTACGATATGCTTGGTAAAAATGTAAAAACCCTCATCAATCAAACCCAAGATGCTGGCTATAAATCAGTGATCTGGGATGCCGCCAACGATTATGGTAAACCAGTGAGTGCTGGTATTTACCTATATCAGATACAGACTGGTGAATATATACATAAGTACTAAGAAGATGGTNNTATTGAAATAATNTATTAGAATTATACGTTTTCTACCANAGGGGGATTATTTTTATACTTATTTTCNGGTTTTGGTCCNNGATCTCGTTGATAATATTCAAAGGTTTTCCCAGTTCCNTGCCAGTTNTCAACACGGCTAATAATTTTGATATCCCCAGTAAATTTTGCAGATATTGATTCTTTTACATGACCAGTAATNTAACGAATATCATNTCGTTTTTTTGCCCAGCTTAAATACACTCTTTTTAATATTTTGGCATACCCATTGCCCTTATACTTATTCATAATAACAAAGGNATAGGTATACAGAGTATTGTTTTTACTAAAATTTTCATCCATTCGGGCCCATGGTTCTGTACTCAGTTCTTCTAAANGTACACCAATAATATACCCAATAATATCACCCCGATATCTTGCGATAAAAGGGAGAGATCCTTGTTTATTAAAATATTTGTTGATGGTTTCCTTTGTTAGAACTGCAGCTTCTCCATATTCACTAGCTAGATGATGAGAGATTTCGATTAATTGTGGATGATCTTCTAGACCAACCTGATTCATTAATTCAATTTGAAAAGGNCCTGAAGATGCAATTACTCTAGATTTTGATGATAGTTTAACAGTTAAATTTAGTTGTTCCATGAAGTAATGAATTTACTTATCAATTTTGATTATGATGATGAAAACATCAATAATACCTTCTTTCTGCTTGGATGGAAAGAAAGTAAATTGCGTANCCGTGAAATCATTTAATACAAGACTAAAAGAGCATATTCATTCTACTGGATCACATCTTTGTGTAGGGCTAGATATAAATCCAGAAGCATTAAAGATGAATTATTCAACTCTTGATGATTTAAAGACCCATACCAGAAAAGTAATAGACGCTACTGCAGATTTAGCAGCAGTATATAAACCCAATATGGCTTTTTTTGAACGTTGGGGAAGTGAAGGTGTTAAATGGTTAGAAGAAACGATGGAATGGATAGGTGACTCTGCATTAACTATTGGAGATGCTAAACGGGGAGATATTGGAAATACTGCAAGACAGTATGCAGCAAGCTTATTTAATTATTTTGGATTTGATGCAGTCACAGTTAACCCTTATATGGGTAGAGATGCAATAGAGCCTTTCACGCAAGATAGTGAAAAAGGTGTATTTGTTCTTTGCAGAACATCCAATGCATCTGCAGGTGATTTTCAGGATATAAATAGCAATGGAGAAACACTTTTTGAATCCGTTGCAAAATTAGTAAAGAAGCTCAATAGCAATGATAATCTTGGGCTTGTTGTTGGAGGAACATCGGCTACTGAAATTTCACAAATCAGAAATGTTGTAAAGGATTTACCATTTCTTATTCCTGGTATTGGTGCTCAAGGTGGGGATTTGGAAAGTAGTTTTAAATCAGGTAATACGGATGGAATTGCATTGATTAATGTTTCTAGAGGAATCATATTCGCGGGCGATTTAAGTGCAAAAGCAATACGAAAAGAAGCAAAACGATATGTTGAAATAATGCAAAGCTTGAAATGAACGATCAAGGTCAATTAATAGAAATATTTCAAAAAACTGGTGCTCTTTTAGAAGGGCATTTTATACTAACATCGGGTCGACATAGTCCAACGTATTTCCAATGTGCAAAAGTATTACAGTATCCAGAATACTTGCAGAAATTTTCAAATGAAATTGCTAATCATTTTCAAGATATAGATATAGATATTGTTATTACTCCAGCAGTTGGTGGAATAGTACTTGGTACGGAAATTGGAAGACAACTTAATAAACAGACGATATTTGCAGAACGTGAACAAGGCGTAATGACGTTACGTAGAGGTTTTGAAATTACTCCTGAAAGTAATGTCCTTGTTATTGAAGATGTAATAACTACAGGTGGATCAGTAAATGAGGTAATCGAATTGGTTAGAGATTCAGGAGCGAAAGTAGTTGGTGTAGGAGTTTTGGTTGATAGATCTGGTGGGAAAGTGAAGTTGCATGAAAAACAGTTTTGTGTTACTGAATTAGAAGCTGTAAGCTATGGGGATGATGAAATCCCGGATGATTTAGCTAATATTCCTGTTTTAAAGCCGGGAAGTAGGAGTTTAAAATGAAAAAAATAATAACTTTAATAATGATTGGATCAATAATAATGACTAGTTGCGAAAAACAACCGGATGTAGCAGTCGTATCTACTAGATATGGAGATATGGTATTAGAATTTTACCCCGAAGTAGCTGAAAAACATGTAGATAGTTTTTTGACTCATGCGAGGAATGGATATTTCAATGGAACAACGTTTCATAGAGTGATTCCAGATTTTGTAATACAGGGAGGCGACCCAAATTCAAAAACTGATGATCGATCTACTCATGGGATGGGCGGCCATGCAGCGAATTTCTATGGAATTGGACAAGAAGATGACTCTAATACTTGGATGTTGCCAGCAGAGTTCAATTCACGTCCACATTTAACTGGGACTATTTCAATGGCACGTTCCCAATCACCAAATAGCGCAGGTAGTCAATTTTTTGTTTGTGCTGGACCAACTCCACAGCTTGATAATCAATATACAGTATTTGGGCAGGTTGTTGAAGGTCTTGATGTTATTCAAAAAATTGTAAATTCTCCTCGTGATAGGCGTGATAATCCTAAGGATAAAGTTGAAATGACTGTTAGTGTCATGCCAAGAAACGAAGCATTAGATAATTAATTATAATTCTAAACAATAATTTGATCTAGAATACTAATTACAGTATTTTCAGTGCTTGATAGAAAAACCGGAACAATTTTGATTAAACTTTAGTCTATTACTAAAAGAACATTATATAAGATATAGAAAAATGATAAAAATAATTATTAAACCTATACTGTTCATCTCATTATTGATTGGATTAGGATATAGTCAATTCCAAAACCCAGTTACTGTTTTTGCGGAATCAGAAAATTCTGTCCGTCCTGGAGAAGTCGCTTATATCCAAGTAGAAGCAAACATGGATGATGAATGGCATATCTATGCTTTGGAGAATGCAGGTGAAGGACCAGTGGCATCTAGAATTAAGGTTGATGGTAATATTGTTGAAAAACAAGGGTTAATTGAGCATCGTGAACCAACGGAAAAATATGATGAAGGTTTTGGAGTTAATACAAGATTTTTTAATGGTACAACTGTATTTCGCGTTCCGGTAAAAATAAAAGAAGATGCGCCGATTGGTAAAACAAGTTTATCTGTCTATATGCTTTACCAAGTTTGTAATGAATCTTTATGTTATCCACCAGCAGAGGTAAATATCAATGCCTCTTTAATAATTGATGATGGTCCGGTACGAAAAGAATATAGTGAATTTGTTTCTGCTCGTTCAGTAAGTAGTTCCAGTGAAATCAATCTTGATGATGCTATAGCTGCTGGTTTTTGGTCTTTTGTACTATTATCAATCTCAATGGGCTTTCTAGCGTTGCTTACCCCTTGTGTATTCCCAATGATTCCAATCACCGTTTCTTTTTTTACTCATCAAGGTGAATTAGAAAATCAAAAACCATTAAATCAAGCCTTAGTATACACACTTGGTATCGTNGCAACATTTAGTATTTTAGGCATGATCCTTGCTATTACATTAGGCGCTGCGGGAGCAAATCAGCTTGCTGCAAATCCTTGGGTCAATTTATTTATTGGTGCTTTATTTGTTTATTTTGCTCTATCGTTATTTGGTGCATACGAGATTCAATTACCACAATCTCTTCGCCAGTTATCATTAGCGCAAGAAAAACGTGGCGGTTATATAGGGACATTATTCATGGCTGTTACGTTTACATTAACATCATTTACATGTACCGTACAATTTGTTGGACTATTACTTGTTGCAGCATCCCAAGGTCAATGGTTTTGGCCTTTATTGGGGATGATTGTTTTCAGTACAGCATTTGCTACTCCGTTTTTTTTCTTGGCTTTATTTCCACAATATTTAGCAAAGATGCCCAAATCAGGAGGATGGTTGAATTCNGTAAAAGTAGTGATGGGATTTTTAGAGCTAGCAGCTGCATTCAAATTTTTTAGTAATACGGATCTTGTATGGGGATGGGGTGTATTTACATTTAACTCTGTTCTTTCAATTTGGACAGTGANTATGTTTTTTACCGGACTATACCTACTTGGTAAGATTCAATTACCTCATGATTCCAAGCTTGAGAGTNTAGGGGTCACAAGAATGATGCTTAGTTTATTTTTCTTAACCTTCTCTCTTTATATGGGNACAGGTCTTTTTGGCCGTCCAATTCATGGAATGATATATTCATATTTGCCCCCAAAGCTTGAAAAAGATTTCAGTNCTATAGATAAAGATAATAATGTTGAAAAATTAATTTGGTATTCTGATCTCGAACAGGCATTTACGGAAGCAAAACTTATTGAAAAACCTATTTTTATTGATTTTACAGGGTATACATGCACCAATTGTCGTTGGATGGAAACGAATATATTNACTTTACAGGAGGTTGAAGATCGGTTTAATGAAATGATATTGGTTCATTTATATACGGATGNAGGTGAAAATCACAAAGAATATTTACGTTATGAAATTGAAAGGTTTGGTACNGCTGCGTTACCATATTATGTTATATTGAGTCCTCACGATGAAGTTCTTGCTACATTTCCTGGTTTAACAAGAGATGTGAATGAATTCCTCGATTTTATAGANAAAGGTTTAGCGGGTTAATTAATTAACAATATGAAGTCATTATTCACTNTAATNATATTTTCTATTCTAACCATGTCAATTGGTTGTGGTCAGAAAAAAGATAATAAAGAAATTTCTTCTAAAGANGAACCAANGTCAGTCAATAAAGAACAAGTAAANNAAACTTCTAATACAGAGAATAGNACCAATCAACCNCAAAGACCTCCAGTATCTATCCCGGCCCCAGAATTTACTCTTGCAACAACCGATGGNGATNTAGTTTCATTAAGTGATTTAAAAGGAAAGGTAGTATTGTTGAATTTTTGGGGNACATGGTGTGGTCCCTGTAGAATAGAATTNCCNGATTTTNTNAAACTANANNATAAATATNATAAAGATGGNTTAGAAATAGTTGGTATTACAATAAGACGNGGTGAATCAATCNAAGACGTTGCGAGATTTCAAGANCAATGGGGATTAAANTATTTGTTGTTGAATGATATNAATGGTAATGAGGTNTCAAGAAGTAACNATGGANTATAGTAGAGCTATTGGACAAATGATAAGCGGTATTCCTACAACGCTTATTATTGATCGCGAAGGATTTATTGTAANTGGATTTNTTGGTCCCCGTAGAGAGCAAGTATTTTATAACGCGATTAAACCATATCTATAATTATTTTTAGAAAATTATCACAAATAATNCTGGNTCTCATTTGTGCTGGGATCCTAAATATTTTTACTTCTAGTTTACATGCTTCCGATTATTGGCAGCAGTATGTGCATTATAATATGGATATTAAGTTGGATGTGAATGAAAAAACTGTGGGTGGAATATCGATTATTGAGTACGTAAATAATTCACCTGATATCCTAAATAATATTTACATGCATTTATATCCAAATGCTTTTCAAGTTGGCTCTGTAAAGTACCGTGAATTCAAACAAAAGTATGGTCGTTTACCTCGTGCTGCACAATTTTTAAAAGGATATGAAGACTCATTTAGNAAAATAGATGTTNATCGATTTCAAATAGTGTCTAATGGTNNTGTTTTATCAGATACTTTTAAAATTGATGATACTATTTTATCTGCAGAATTAATAAATGGACTTAAGCCCGGAGAATCAATAACGATTGAATTGGATTGGACTCATCATGTTGGTGAACAAGTGGAAAGAGCTGGAATAGTTAATAATCAATACAATATGGCACAGTGGTATCCCAAATTGGTTGTTTATGATGANCAAGGGTGGCACAATTTACCTTTCCATGCATCAGGTGAATTTTATGGNGAGTTTGGAACATTTGATGTATCTATTGATATTCCAAAAAATTATGTATTGGGTGCAACAGGAACTGTAACTAGTGGTGATCCAGGTTGGGAATCAGTGCGAGTAGACACTTCTAAAAATTTTGTAGAATGGTTGGATGAATTTCAAAAAGATAAACCAGAGGTAGACTCTACTGCTAGGCGAAAAGTTTCTTTTCATGCAGAACAAGTGCACGATTTTGCATGGATAGCATCCCCTACTTTTTTGTATGAGTCAGGATCATGGAATGGAATTGATGTTCATGTCTTATTCAATGAAGAAAATGGAGAGAGTTGGACAAAAGAAGTTGTTGCACGATCCGAAAGAGCGCTTGAATGGTTAACGAATAAATTTGGTGAGTATCCATATCCGCAAGTATCAACCACCGATCGAATAAGGGGTGGTGGAATGGAATATCCAATGTTGGTGATGAATGGAAGTGCNAGTGAANGTTTAATTCTCCATGAAATAGGTCACATTTGGTTTTATGGAATTTTGGGCAATAATGAANTAACNGAAGCTTGGTTGGACGAAGGATTCACTGACTTTCAAACGCGGTGGTATATGATGANCCGCTATGGCGAACATGGNTTTGATAGAGAAAACACAACATGGTATAAACCGTTTCAAAAGAAACATTGGTATTTTACAAATTCGCTGGGAAATAGTCAGTGGTACGTTATTAATTTTCAATTAAGCGGAAATGATGAACCAATCAGTAAAAAATCATTTTTATTCAAAGGACAAAACTCCTACAGATATAATGCATATACAAAGCCAGGAATGATGCTTCATGAATTAAAATATGTTCTTGGTGATTCAATATTTATTTCTGCCATGCAGGAATACTATGATCGATGGAAATTAAAGCACCCCAATGAAGAACGATTTATCAATGCCATTGAAGATGTAAGTAATGAGGAATTAGACTGGTTTTTTGATCCCTGGCTTCATGATACTCAAGTATTGGATTATGGTATAAAAGATTGGAAAAAAAATCAGAAATCGGATGGAACTTGGTTGGTAAATGTTGATTTAGTTAAGTATGGAATTAGAGAAATGCCTCAGTTATTAGAAGTTGGATTTAGTGATGGTAGTATGGAAAGGATATGGTGGGAGAATCATCAATGGCGTAAAAATGATACTTTTACTTTTAATGTAGACAAAAATCCTATCTCGATAATTTTAGACCCAGATGTTCAAACTACGGATATTGATCGTAGAAATAATCATACCAATGGTCTACCATATAAATTGCTATTTAGATGGCCAGGAATGAATGTAAATCATCGAAATGCTTTTATTATGCAATGGTCTCCTACCGTTAATTATCATGATAAGGATGGTTTTATTCCTGGATTTTGGTTTAGTAGGGCCTATGGCCCATGGCATCGAGCTGATCTCCAATTACATTATGGTTTAGATTCTGAGGAAGTTTATTGGGATTTGCAAACAATGCGCAAGCCAGCCCATAGTAATAATAATTTCATATATAATTTTCATGCTTTTAAACAAGGGGGGCTTTCGGGCTTAAACTGGAGTTTAAATAATTCCTGGAGTAGTTGGAATTCAATGAGTCTAAAATATCAAACATCTTTGGGCTTTTATACTACCAATGCTAATGATACAGATAGAACAAATTTATTTGATATGGGTAGAGTATCTATGCTTTTTGCAAAGTTAAATATTACTAAAAATGGAAATTCCATTTCAATGGAGTTAGCAACGACACCTCAAGATTTCTCTGATTGGAGTTTTAATCGTTTGACTCTTACTGGAAATGTAAATAGATCTATGAAAGACTTTGGGTTTAAAGGTAGGTTTATTTTTGGTGTAATGAATTATGGAGATAATGGTTCTGTCCCCGCACAGGAACTTTATACTATTAATGGGGCAGGGGCTTTTGATACATATATGCGTCCCTATTTACGAGATCAATCAAGTTTTTACGGCAATTCGACCTTACGGCAACATTATCATTTAACAGGTGATGCAAATCTTCGGGGTTTTTATAACACAGACTTAGCCGGAGCAGAATCATTGTTAGGAACTTCTATAGAATTGATAAAAAGTATCCCATTCAAATTAGCAAATATTCAACTGGCATTATTTACAGATATCGCGTATTTCCCTCGATCATATAATCTTATTGAAATTAAAGGAAGACGCCTTTCCGATGCAGGTTTTGGATTTCGAACAAGTAAAAATTTGTTTGGGAAGCAATTATACCTCAGATTAGATTTTCCATTGGTTACAAATGATTCAAGTTTATCAAGAGAACAAGAGTTTCAGTGGGTCTTTAGCTTCGAAAGAAGCATTTAATTCACTCATAATTTTTTTCGAAGTAATATGTATAAAATGATGTCTATACGTATTTATTTTATTTCATTAATTCTATTTATAGCATGTATTGATTTGAGCGATGATGATACTCAAAGAAACAATACATTGCCTATTCAAACATCATTTAAAGTGGAGGATTTTTCTTCTGCTGAAGAATGTGCTGGTTGTCACCCTCAACATTATGCTGAATGGTCAAGTTCAATGCATGCNTACAGTATGGTAGATCCAGTTTGGTTAAAGCAGCAAAATATGCAACAAGCACATAACTCTGCAGAGGGAATTGAAATTGGAGATTTTTGTGTGCAATGTCATAGTCCAGTTGCTGGGTTAACAAATCTTATTGAGAATCATATAGATTTAACAAATGATGTTATCAATTCTTTTCCAGCTCAAGTAAAAGAAGGCGTTACTTGTGATGCGTGCCATTTAACTACCCATTTACCATCTCCTACAAATATTTCAATTGATAACCATGATTATGAAACAACTGAGTTCAAATTATACTCAAGTGATACCCGCTATGGTATTTTAGATAATCCTATAGAGAATGATTTTCACAAGTCTGTGTATAGCAGTGATTACGATAAATCAGAATTTTGTCAAAATTGTCATAACCTTACTGTAGATAATCGTGATGCTGAAACAACTCAGTTTGAATGGGAGGGAAGCGCCTTTCAGGCAATGGGTGTTGAATGTCAAACTTGTCATATGCCACTTTATTCTGGGAAAGCAGCTATTACTGGCCCAGATAGAGATAATTTACATAGACATTTTTTTCCAGGAATTGATGAGGCTTTAATAGATTTTCCTGGAAAAGTAGAACATAGAGTTGCTTTGGAAGATCTATTATTAACAGCTGCAGAAATCAATCTATTTGAAACTCCACCTGATACAATTAAATCAGATACCGTTTGGAATGCTAGATTAATTATATCAAATAATACAGGTCATAATTTCCCATCGGGCACTTCCTTTCCAAGACAATTATGGCTTGAAGTGTTTGCTATTGCAAATAATGATACATTACTGGCTTCTGGTTTCTTAGATGCAAGAGGGGATATTTATGATTTTTATATTGATCCGAATAGGGATATTGATCCTCAATTAAATATTTTTAATACAATTTTGTATAATGCTGAGGGTGATTCGGGCCTTTTAAAAGTCTCTGTTGAGAATATGGTTGAAATGGTAAATAATACTTTACCAGTAAGTGATTCTCGAATAGTAGATTATTCGATTCAAATTCCGTCAGGAATGAATGGTCAATTAGAATTAACTGCGAGGCTACGTTTTCGTTCCTTCCCTCCATTTTATTTGAGACATCTAGGATTAGAGAGTTTAATAGAAAATGTTAATATTTTTGATATTGATACTATATCTGAGACTATATATGTATCATCGAACTAGGCATCAATTAAAAATATTAGTTACTANTTTTTTTGTAATATCTGTTTTAAATGGAAGTGATTATANTCGTTTAATTAACCCTCCNATGACCATTCAAATCAATGGAGAGTCGATGCAATTAACAGGTGGACTAAATCGTCCTGANCCACAATTTATAGATTGGAATAANGATGGTCTTTTGGATTGTTTTATNAATGATCGAGATGGAAGATTNCAGTATTGGGAAGGGTTGGCTGATTGGCAGTTTGGAGATNGACCTATTTTTACAATGATAACCAAATTNTTTCAAAATATAGAAGTTGGTAATTGGTTTAANTTTAATGATTTCGATGATGATGGAGATTATGATTTATTGTGTAATACTCCAGGAACTGATAAGGTCAGTTATTATACAAATGTGAACGGTTTANTTGAATTNGTAAACACAGAATTACAAACNCCTTCTGGNTTTCCAGTGTATGGAGGNCAAATTGTAATTCCTGCAATTGCAGATATAAATGATGATGGTATATTTGATTATTTTGTTGGAGATGTATCTGGAAGATTAGCTTATTATACAGGTGAAGGTATTTCGGCAGATGGTCCAAATTTTGAATTTGTAACAGATTTNTTTCAAAATATTCAAATAGTATGGACCCCAGGAAGGCATGGAGCGAATAGTATTATTTTTTATGATCTAGATAGTGATTCTGATTTGGATCTAGTTTGGGGAGACTTTTATCAGCCAGGTTTGTTTTATCTTGAAAACTATGGTGATAGTAACGATCCAATGTTTGTCGATTCGTTAATGGTTGTCGATTTTCCAGGAGAGGGAATAGTAGAAACTGCAGGGTTTAATATCCCAAGATTAATTGACTTTGAACCGGATGGCAACGTTGATNTAATTATTGGAGTGCTTTCAGGTGCATATGGGAGTGATTATATCNATAATCTGGCATATTATAAAAATAATGGTACCAGCGAGCAATATGANTTTCAATTNGTAACGATGAACTTATTACCTGGGTTGGATTTAATAAGTGGNACTGTTCCAGTGCTTGAAGACATTGATGGAGANAATGACGATGATTTAATTATTGGTACTGAATTTAATGCTGATAATACGNGCTGGGCTGGACAATTATACTATTTTGAAAATATCACAAATAATTCAGCGCCAGAATACGTNTTAGTTGATTCATCATTTATAGATGATTTTACTACAACAAATCTTGCACCATCATTTTATGATACGGATAATGATGGAGANTTAGATGCAATTATCGGTGAATTTAATGGATATCTTTTACATTATAATCAGACGGACACTGGTTGGGAATATATTGGACATTATCTTGATTTAGATCTCAATGGAAAAACAATGCCTGCCTGGGGTGATGTTGATCAAGACAATGATGATGACTTAGTTATTGGAACCAAAGACGGAATGGTTTCAGTATATATAAATAATGGTGATATCAGCAATTTAGAATTTNTTTCTCAAATCGATATTGGAGATGATGCTGCTCCAACGATTCTTTCCAATGGTGCNATTATTGCGGGTAATGAGGTAGGTGATTTAAAATTATTGTANTATGACTCAGGCAATTTAATTGAAGGTAATATGCCAGGATATCCTTATTGTGGGCAAAATTTGACCCCACACCCATTTTCCATAAGTGAATCGCAAGAATTTGAAAATTTATTGGTAGGATCAAAAGCGGGAGGGGTTCAATATTTATCTTATAATTCGCTAGGGATAAAAAAAGAAAATGATCNTGTCCCTATAGATTTTGAGATTTATGCTGTTTATCCAAATCCAAACAATGGACANTGNAAAATTGATCTTAACATTGACAAAGTCGGAACATATGAAATAACCGTGTTTGATATACATGGNAGGNCAATTAATAGAGTATTCAATGGANCCTTAAATAAAGGGAAGTATACGTTTGCTTTNCAGGAGATTATATCATCCGGCGTTTATTTTATACGATTACAAAAAGATGATTTATTTGTAATTAAGAAATTTGTTCGATTGAAGTAAACGTGATCTAAAACACAATCAATCTAAAAATAAGCAATTATCGTTGATTATCTTGAGTGATACGTTAAATTCGGAGGCATAATTTCTCAGCTAGTCTTTAANAAACTGTAATTAATAAAAATTATTTCATTNGGAGGATTAAATGTTATTCGGAAAACTGACTAGANCGTTTATNTTACNATTGNTACTGATCACAGTATTAATTGGTCAAGTTTCTCGAGATGAGACTATTCAAATAACATATCCNACNACTGGANCAGTAATAGANACNAATTTTGTTGATGCNACATTTTCCNTNGCTGATTNTTTTGATCTTGGAANNCCNGGATGTNCAAGTTGNGATGGTTTTATAAANGTNTCTCTNAATGGTAGTANTNTTGATTCAATNTATAGNNCNGATGCGTTANTACCNCTTACAGGATTATCNGAAGGNGCTCATACNTTAATCTTAGAAGCNGTTGATCCTTCTGGCAANAGCTATTCACCCGCNGCAACAGATACATCATATTTTAATGTAAATATGATATCCGTTGATGATCTTTGCCCGGTCTGGAATTTTTCTGTGTTTGNAGGTGACNCTCGTAATTATCTTAGTTGGAGCTATCCCAGNAATGAACCACCAGCAGAATGGTATTTTGCNCATGATGGNACCTTTGAAAATGCATATGGTTCTTTTGGTGGTGGATCAGGNACAGCTCAANTNTTNATGCCGACAGGATANCCAGCTACTATTCAATCAGTGCGTTTTCATGTAGATGATGGAGGAAGTTTTACACAAGATGTTGAAGTCAATGTTTTCGNTGATGATGGGACCACCTTNTTAGCTGGNCCNTATATTGTNGGNGGNGATTCAGGNTGGGTTGAAGTAGATGTNGATGATGCNGTTATTGAANCTGGTGGATTTTTAGTAAGTACCTATAATGTTNCAACTGGTGGACCATATATNTCTGTTGATTCNGATAATTCNAGTTCTAGTTTATTNTTNGGNANTGCGACAGATGGATGGAATGAAATGGGAAGTAGCTATGGTATCTTTGCGGAAGGAAGCCATGAAGCATTCATTTCTGCCCCTGGAGCAAGAGCTACATGGGTTAATAATACATATAATAATATGGATGATAATTTACCATTGCCTGGCGCATCCATTATAAGTTCAGATGGGCTTACTGTGGACCCAATTGCAACCTCCAATTCAGGAAACAATAACTTAACAAATATTGTGTACCCTCCAGCAATTGAAATGGTTGCTCGTTATGCAGAAAATTATAATACCACCATTTATACTCGACATCCAAATGACATACCAAATAATGATAGTTCAAGAGAATTAATTCCTGGATGTGGAGATTTAACAAATTTTAGTATTTATTTAAGTAATGGTACGCTGGTTGCAAATGTGGACACCAATTCTTTTGTTCACGATAGCTTAACAAATGGAACAGAGTATTGTTATTATGTAATAGCAAATTATAGT
>NZXC01000037.1 GCA_002701785.1 Fidelibacterota bacterium | reverse complement strand
TCTGCTACTTCTTCGCTATCTTCACTCTCTGCTACTTCTTCGCTATCTTCACTCTCTGCTACTTCTTCGCTATCTTCACTCTCTGCTACTTTTTTAACTTTAGCTTCTAGCTTTTCATCGAGGTCTTCCATCAATTCTTTTACATCAACTTCTTCTTCTACTTCTTCATTATTATCTGTTTCAATAAAAGTTTCTATCGCATTATATATTTTCTCGATCTTATTTGCAGAAATTCCTTTAATATCTAATAAAGTATCTTCTTCAGCACCTAATAAATCGGACACAGTAAGAATACTCGCATTTTCAAATAAGGAAGTATCCTTTTTAGTAATATCTTCAATTTCTGAAAGTAGGGTTGATTGTTGCTTTTGATTTCGCTCATATTCTTTTTTCCCATAAGCATCAATGCGGTAGTCTGTAATACGACTAGCTAAATTAATATTTACGCCACCTCTACCAATCGCAAACTCTAAATCATCATCGTTAAAAACAGCAACGCAATATTTATCATCTTCATCAATATAAAGGTCCAATGGAGTAGCTGGAGATAAAGCCCTAGAAAGAAGGATCTCAGGTTGGTGGCTATAGTTCACAATATCTATTTTCTCATTATTTAACTCCCGAACAATAGCTTGAATCCTACTTCCTCTCATTCCAACACATGCCCCAACGGGATCTATTCTTCTATCATTAGATTTTACTATTATTTTTGCACGCTCACCTGGCTGCCGTGCAATCCCATCAATTTCAATAATCCCATCCTCTATCTCTGGAACTTCCATCTCAAACAATTTATATAAAAAATGATTGTCTGTTCTTGAAATAATTATTTCTGGACCCCTAGGAGTAACTTCAACTGATTTAACAACAGCACGNATTGTATCACCTCTTCTGTGTCTCTCCGAAAGGATTTGTTCTCTCCTAGGCATCAATAATTCAGCTTGATCTATATTTATATACAAAGTATCACGTTGAATTTGACGTACAGTTCCAATTACAATTTCACCAACACGTTGAGAATAATCCTCATATATATACCGTTTTTCCACATCATTAAGACGTTGACTAAAAAATTGTTTTGCTGATGTAACTAGTCTACGTCCAAAAATTGCAGGATCAATAACCTCAACAAAAACATCACCTACCTCAAAATTCTCACTAGGTTCTAACTTTAATGCATTTTGTAAAGTGATTTCTAGTACTGGATCCATTAAATCATCTACAATCTCTCTTTCAGCATAAATTTCAAGCTCACCTTTGTCAAGATTCACTATTACACTACAATTTGAAGAATCTCCACGGTCACGTTCTATTAAATGAAGAAATAACTGTTCAATAATAGCCCCTAATTCAGAACGCTCTACATTTTTCTCTCTTGCAATCTCAGAGAATACATCAATTAACGCTCGATTAATCAATTTTAGCCTCCATATCTAACTAAATTTAATTATTAGCTTTGCATGANCAATTTCAGCAATAGGAANGAACTCATTNTCAAAGCCTTNTCTTTTAATTTCTACATAATCATCTTTNACATCAANAATAACGGCTTTAATNGAATAANCTTTACCATCTTTGATCNTACTTANACTAATAGATTTGTTTATATTTTTTTTAAACTGATACGCTTCTTTAATTGAAGCATCAATTCCAACTGAAGAAACAGATAAAGACATACCTTTGGGATACAATTTTTCTAAAATTCCAGATTTATGAATATCTTTTGATATCGAAGTTGTAAGATTTAAATCTACAGGCTTTTCTGCATCTATAACGCAATTTAACATTCTTCTACGATCGTCTTCTCTTAGATCAATAAGAAATACACCGCTAGGCAGTAATGATTTTATATCTTCTTTTAATATATCCATAACTATCTAATAAATAAAAAGTGGGTGCTTGCACCCACTTTTCATCCAACGAATCTATTGTTTTTTAGTCTGATCTACAAGCGATATTAACTTGCAGATTGGGTATATTTTATTTGGCCAAACAGTTCTTCAGCTCTTGTGTAATTGGTTGATCGAGGTTCAGCATTATCAAGGACTAGCTGAACAAGTTCCATGCTCCTATTATAATCTCCAATAATCAATGTTATATCTGCCAAGTCTAAGGAAATAAGATGCTTTTGTTCTTCAAGGTCTGCATTTGAAAGAGCTCGCTCATAGTAGGAAATCGCATCATCATAATCTTCATTTTCCATAGCAATTAATGCCATCATCTTGAATTTACTAATGTTAAAATGATTAAGTGGAAAATCAGCATTTCGTATCTCATTTAAATAACTTGTTGCTGCTAAATAATCTTTTTCACTAAAATGAAGTCGAGCAAGATAATATTTAGCTAAACTACCAGATTCATTGTTTTCATATTCATCAGAAACAAATTCAAATTGTATTCTTGCATTATCTATATCACCATTAGCCATAGTTATTACTGCTTTTCCTAATAATTCTTTAGAAATAGATTTATTATCTTGATGATTATTAACTAAAGCAACTATAGCAATAAATACTACAACTGCTCCTAATAGTATTTTTTGATACATTGGCTGATTTTTATCTAGATTATTTTTAGCCCTTGCCAAAAATTCAATATATGGATCTTTCTTTAATTCTTTTTTAATTATTTTTCTTCTTGGTTTTAACATATAATCTCCAAACTATTTATTTTATTTATGTGCCCTTGGTAGGAATCGAACCTACATCTAATCCTTAGGAGGGACCTATTCTATCCATTGAACTACAAGGGCCAGCCATGAAATTAGTTTATGTTTTAAATATTATTCAGCTATTTTCAGGTCCCAACTTCCTTGTCATTAATTCTTTCACTACTTTCAGAGGATCTTTCTTATTAAAAAGAATATCATGTATCGATTGAGATATTGGCATTTCAATTTCATATTTATCCACCAAATCTGGAATTGCTTTACATGTATTTACCCCTTCCGCAACCATTTTCATATTTTCCGTAACTTTATCTAAAGATTCCCCCCTGCCAATTTTCTCTCCAACAAATCGATTGCGACTATGTTTGCTTAGAGCAGTTACAAGTAGATCGCCAATACCGCTTAATCCAGAAAATGTGGATTCATTTGCTCCCATTTTTATTCCTAGTTTGGTCATCTCTTTAATACCTCTTGTCAAAATAGCTGCTTTACTATTATCTCCATAACCTATTCCATCGCACACTCCTGCAGCTATAGCCATTATATTTTTTAATGACCCTCCAATTTCGACTCCCAATATATCATCATTTCTATAAATACGTAAGTACTCTGAGGACATTAATTCCTGAATAAGGGTAGATGTATTCTTCTCTACGCAACCTGCAACTAATGTTGTAGGAAGTTTTCTTATTACTTCTTCAGCATGGCTTGGTCCATATAGGGACACTATTTGATTCTCTTTAAGCCCGCTCTCAGCATATATAACCTGACTCATAGTCATCAACGTATCATTCTCAATGCCTTTCGCTAAATTTACAATAATAGTATCTTTTGTTAATTCTTTTTTAGCTTGTGAAATAACATCCCGTACGGCATGAGAAGGAACAGCAAGAATAATTATATCTCCAAATTCTATCGCATTATTAATATTGGCTGTAAAAATTATATTACTATTAAATTCAAAATCCGTTAGAATTGGATGTCTACGCGACGATTCCATTTCTAAAGATTTATTTTCGTATCGTTGCCAAGCGGTAANGGCAATNCCNTTATCTGCNAATGATTGNGCAACTGCACTACCCCATGTCCCACAACCTAAAACTGATACNTTCATTTTTACTTGTTATTCCTGATTAACTANAAACAGATATCTAGTCTAGGAAGAATACATATTNTNNATTTCTNCTGCCCAATTATCATTTATAANCTTTCTTCTTATTTTTAATGTCGGCGTNAATTCACCATCATCAATCGAAAAGTCTCTTGGNANAATTGTAAACTTCTTTATTTGTTCCGGACTGGAAAATTTTAAATTCATCTCATCAATTTTTTCTTTGATCTCATTAAAGACTTCCTCACTATNCGTGAAATCTGATAAAGCGCTTCCTTTATCAACTATCATTTCATTTTGTTTTATAGGATCTTTTGGAATACTATTTGGGTCGATGTTTAATTTATCCCTTAATATTATTCCCATATCNAGAGTTATCAATGCACTGCAAAATTTTCTACCATCACCAACAAGATANCATTGTGAAACCAATGGAATCGATTTCATTGTTTCTTCAATAACTAACGGAGCAACATTNTTCCCACTTGAACTCACATAAATTTCTTTCATTCTTCCTGTNATAAATAAAAATCCATCATCATCNATTTTTCCAACATCACCNGTATGCAACCATCCNTCAATTATNGTTTCATCTGTAGCTTCTTGGTTNTTATAATACCCCTTCATNACATGATCTCCGCGTATTAATACTTCTCCATCCGATGNTATTTTTACTTCTGTATCTATNACTGCTCTTCCAACTGACCCAATTTTATTATTTCCATGATAATTCAANGTAGCACCAGCAGTATTTTCTGTCATNCCATATCCTTCAAATAAGGGAATTCCTAGCTGTTGAAANAACTGTAAAATATCAGGATTTATNGGAGCAGCACCCGAAATTGCAAATCGAGTATTACTAAATCCNGCTGCTGCTTTAAGCTTCTTTTTTAATAAACTNGATAGACCAGGNATTTTTAAGCCAATTTTTAAGATAGCTTTTGATTCAATGGCTGCAATTAAGTTTGAATATACTTTTTCATATATTCTTGGTACACTGATAAATAAATGAGGTTGTACTTCTTTTGCATAATCAATTGTATTTAACGGANTGTCTACAATTGTCATATGTAATGCTCTTCTAACCCAGTAATGATTATCAACCATTTGACCAAACACATGGGCAAGTGGNAACCACGAAACATATTTTTCACCCTGGTTAAANGCCATAACTTTTAAAACNGAATCTAACTGAAACTTAAAATTATTATGNGTTAACTCTACCCCNTTAGGGTTNCCAGTTGTTCCTGATGTATATATCAACGAGCATGNATCATTTANCTCAATTTTATCTTTNATATCCAACACATCAGAATCAGANACATCNTTACCTTTANNGATAAAATCTTNCCAAGTAACTACATTNTCATGNTCAAATTTTTCCACACNATNCATNACCACTACTAANTCAACTGAATCCAATTTNTCAAGTATAGAATGCAATCGATGGATAGGCATTTTTTCTTTTTCNCCATTATCATTTGGGTTATTNCCAATAAATANAATTTTTGATTCTGAATTNCCTACAACCCATTCAACTTCTNATGGNGAGGAAGTATGATAAACTGCAACCGNTACTCCATTGACCATTTGTAGTGCACTATAGCAACCAAACCANTCTTTCCTATTATAACTATAAATGGCACATTTATCTCCTTGCTTAATACCATGCGCNATTAAGGATTTTGATATGCTCATAACAAATNCATAATANTCCGACCATGTATCTGTATTTATTTCGCCATTNCTATCTTTAAATGATAGCGCTGGTTCATTGGCATATTGCTCATTGTTTTGTAATAGATAATGAGATGTNATTTTCATAGCTTAATATCCTATNGATTATTTGTAAAATTTAACGAATGACTTAATGTTTAAGTAGAGTTTTATAAATATATTTAAAATATATAATTGATGTCTTCAAAAGCAATTTTATAACTTTCTAGATGAAATAACTATATATGAATTACTATAACTTAAAGTAATACTTTAATACTGAGATAAATATTAAAGTATTAAATAATTATTTTATAATTATCTAACGTAATTAAATTCTCNTCGATTTCNAAGCCGGGGTGGCGGAATTGGTAGACGCGTCGGTCTCAAACACCGATGNGGGCAACCTCGTGCCGGTTCGATTCCGGCCCTCGGCACNTNCACTNCCAAAAAAAAAATTAACTTGCATAAAGNNTATTAAACTTTTACTTTAAGCCAAGAAGGTGCTGGTTTGGTACCTTTGGTATGTGGAAGGGGTAGATCTTCACTTGGTTCCGAGGTCCTTGTGAAATCTACCCCACTTTTTTTACAGATTTATTTTCTATAATTNCTATTAGTTCAAGCAAAATTCATCACTTANNATATTACTTTAATCAACTATTTNAATAATTAAATAATTGGTTTAAGTATTTTTTGGATTGATAACCGGAATAGNTATTTTGAAATTAATTGCANAAAAAAAAGGCTGATGATTTTGTAATCACCAGCCTTCAGCATGTGTTTTTAAAATAANAAATTATTTAATCCTTTTTCTTTTTCTGCTCCTCTTCAGGAATACCAAAAACTTTATCATTTAAAGCTTTTATTTCACTCTGCATTGCAGTTATCGTTTGTTTTATATCTGATCGTTCATTCTTTGTTCGTCTTCTCTCTCTATTGAAAGTATCCGTTAAATCTTGAATATCCGCTTCTACATTATCGAATTTTTTGGATACAGTACGATCTAGCTCATCAAGATTATATTGTACTAACTGTATTGCATTTCCTAATGAATCTGTTACATACTCTATGTATTCAGTGTTTGCGATTATATCTTGTTGTGCCTTTTGAAGATGTTTACCTCTTCCAATAAACTGTAAATTTAATTTTCTTAAATCTTCTCTAAATTCATTATGNACTACNTCAACATGNTTCGAATCNTNTTCATTTAATTCATCCATACGGCTTATCATATTTGATGCCATATATTGAAAATATCCGGCAACTGCTATCAAAATTACCAATATTCCAAAAATAATCTTATCCTTAACGCTCATTTTACTGGTTCCACTCCTTAAATTTTACCCTAATTTTTCTAANTTCTTTTCCCATTCACTCATATCTCGTGAATCATCNGTTCCTNCNGATTGTTGAGGAGAATCTGAACTTNTATCAACATCATCACCNGATGAAGNTGAACTTTCCCTNGCAATTAAATTGGAAAGAATCTCCTTCTTGTTTGCTGCATTCTCTANCATCTGNTCCATGATCTCACCAACTTCATCCTTAAAATCAGTAATAGTATATTCTANTCTAGTCACTAATTCATCTAGNATGACTTTACCATAACTATCACCAACACCATCAAGAAATTCATTTAATTTTGCTGATAACATTGCAGCAATTTGATCTTTAGTATTTATTTCTGTAGACATATATAACTCTCCAAATTACCGATACTTAAATAAAATAAGNAATTTAATTTCATGATGACAGAAGCTCGAGTCAAATATTTTTTTTAATTACACATTATTTTTTAATGTNANATCTGATAGTTCTACNAACCCATTCCTTGAGAACTCATCGATTATAGGATAAAATATNGAACGTTGCAAACTATAAGGTAATTTATCAGATGNTTGAGTTTGTATTAAATCACGCCCTCCAATAGATGCTTCTGAATCACGTTTAAATATTTGCCGCTGTGCTACGATAACAACTTCTACTCTATCTTCAACAACNACTGCAATACGATAACTATATTTACGGATATCCTTTTCAACAGGTTGCGGTTTGGTTAAAAAAAAATAACCTTCCGGAGCAGATAAATCAATCTTATACCCTAGATCAAGCAAAGAATTCTTAGCGATAGANAATGCTTNTTTTTGCGTGTATTCATAATCAAAATAACGAATCATCCTTGGNCGTTCTGGACAAAAGGAAAATTGAACAGCTAATAATACCGAAAGCAAGGATCGNATCATTAATAGGAATAGGAAATATATTAATAAATATCAAAAATAGATGGCAGAGGTTCTTCTACAGTTACTTCTTCCGTTATCACCATATAATCTGGATTATAGTAAACCAACTTTAAAGTTGACATATTATCACCAAAAATATTCAGTTCATCATTTCTAGGAACTTGAACAATGCTATTTAATAACAAACTAATTTTAACTGGCGAAACATTCCATGATGAAAAATGAAAAGCCCTTTCAAAACCAATATTAATTTCATCATGAAGACCCATAGCACCAGCTTCAATTCTATCTGTTGTTTCAGGCCATCCGTAAACTTCCGATACNGTTCTCTCAATTTTTGNAAATANATCTAAATGAGATTGAAAATCATTCGGGTTAAGAATATACTTGATTTCAANTTTCCAGAAACCACTATCTGAAAATGCATATTCAACAAAGACTCTTTCATTTCCTAAATTCCCTGACATCTGCACTNAAGAGCTATCACGCACATATTGACCCTGATCCATGTATTCTAGAGATGGCATTTGGGATCCTTTTGGNACTCCCCACATAAANCCTTTATAACCATAATCAAGATCCATTGGTGGNCCAAGAGTNTCCATANCNGTAGAAAGNGAATCGTTAGAAACAGCTAAAGAATCGGATTNATCAGAANCAATTGACTGTGGAGTATCTGCATCNTGGGNAAATATAATAGAAATAAATGATATAAATATTATAGCACGATTCATTNGNAACCCGAGATAAANCCNGTTACAGAGTATGGTAATATACCAACCATGTNCTNTAAANTACGCACCAATCTAAGATGTANGCAAGGTCAAATATATTAATTCAATATTGTCCCAATTCGATCAAANCGNGGAAATTTACTTTTAAAATCCAAAGACATATAAACAAATAAGGCTTCTCCTAATAGATACTTTCTAGGAACAAAACCCCAAAATCTTGAATCATAACTATCATCNCGATTATCACCCATAGCCCAAAAATAATCCTGCTTTACAGTATAATAAGAAATATCATTTATGGATTGATTATCAATATATAATTCTCCNCTAGGTAAATTTTGCATCCAAGGATTAATCTTATTCCCCATTGGATAATAATCATCAAGAAATGAATGATTCTTCTTTCTTCTCAATAGATTTTCAGGATCTGTCATTGTAAAAAAATATTCTTTCGAACCATTTACTATCTTTACTTCATGATCATCCAAGACCATTAAGTGCAATAGTAATTGAGCATTAGTTGGATTAACACTTATCGTATCTCCTTTTTTGGGTATTCTAATAGGTTTAAAATGATCTTTATTNCCTNTATTGCCNAAAAATATCNTNGGGTTAGACCAGNTTTCTGAATTCATTCTACTTTGAAATTTGCCATNCTCTGGCTTANTATNTTCNNGATTATTNACATAAACTCTTCTTGATCGNATCTCTANNGTATCACCTGGCAGNGCAATACAACGTTTTACATATTTTTGATGCGTATCTCTTGGNTATTTAAAAATTATTATATCCCCCTGNTCCGCTTCNCGAAATTTAGGAAATACAATATATGGAACATCAAATCCTATATCTGTATAAGGAATCCCAACCCAATCTGGTGTGCGCATACCATATACAAATCTACTACCAATNAGAAAATCACCAGTCATAATTGTATTTTCCATGCTTCCAGTTGGGACAATATATGCTTCTACTANAGTAGCCTTTAANAAAAANGCTATGATCACCAAAATAGAAAGAGATCGAAATTCTTTATATATTTTTGATTGTTTCATCTANTTTGAATTTATTTCATATCTNAATTAGATAAAAAGAATANCTAGACTANGNTTGATACAGGTTTGAAAGTCTTTCGATGTATATNGCATGGTTTATGTAATTGCAACAATTTTATNTGCTCTTTTGTTCCATAACCTTTATGATTCTTAAATGCATACATTGGGTATTGCATATCATACTCTAACATAATGCTATCTCTAGTAACCTTTGCTATGATTGATGCTGCTTTAATCACATCTATCTTTTCATCNCCTTTTATTATACCNCGATTCGGAATAANCTGAGTTGTNAATGGGAAACCATCGATNAGTGCTTCATCCGGGAAAGGTTTTAATCTCCCCAAAGATATTTTCATTGCCTTATAGGTTGATTCAAGAATATTTATTTTATCTATTTCNTGGGAAGATANAATTCCAACACCAATAGAAATTGCTTGATTTGTAATTTTNCCAAATAATTTTTCTCTCTTTAATGGAGATACCTTTTTGGAGTCATTTANGCCANCTAGATCATATTCATCAGGTAANATTACTGCTGCTGCAACTACTGGACCAGCTAATGCACCTCTACCTGCCTCATCTACTCCTGCAATTAATTTCATTATAACATTAATTTACCTTTTTATTTAATCTAATTGCCAGTTGTAGATCAGTCANGTAAACTCCGTCTCATAAAATATTTAAATCTCTATAAAATTNATCACATTAAATATGAATAATATTTCTTCAACTTTAACAAACTGGACTGAAATTTTTAGTGGATGGATTGCGATGCCATTAACAATAANTCTTATTGGCACAGGTATCTTTGTAACAATTTCANTGGGTTTTATNCAAATAAAAAGATTGAGACATAGTTTTGAAGTTGTCTTAGGAAAATATGATGATCCAGATGATGAAGGCGATGTTACTCATTTCCAAGCTCTTTCTGCGGCTCTTTCTGCAACTATTGGAATAGGAAATATAGCTGGGGTTGCTATAGCAATTCGTCTTGGTGGTCCAGGTGCTCTTTTCTGGATGTGGGTTACGGCACTNTTNGGTATGGCTNTAAAATATGCGGAATGTACCCTTTCTCATCGATATAGAGTNATTAATGAAGATGGNTCTGNTTCTGGTGGNCCTATGTATTATATTGAAAAAGGTCTTGGNCCAAAATGGAAATCACTNGCAGTGTTTTTTGCCTCATGTGCAGTTATTTGTTCTTTTTGCACAGGAAATATGAATCAAGCTAATACTATTGCACAAACATTTGCTTCCTATAATGTTCCAATATGGTTCTCAGGTTTANTTATTGCTTTTTTTGTTGGCCTTGTAATTATTGGTGGAATAAAACGTATTGCTGCTGTTGCAAGTAGATTAGTCCCTACAATGGCAATTCTTTATGTTCTAGGTGCGTTGATAATTTTAATTAATCATTCAAACTATATTTTACCAAGCTTTATAAGTATTTTTAAAGAGGCTTTTTCTCTTGAAGCAGGCTGGGGAGGACTCTTGACTGTAATTATGTGGGGAGTTCGAAGAGGGCTATATTCAAATGAAGCAGGTCAAGGATCGGCTCCTATTGCTCATGCAGCAGCTAAAACAAAAGAATCTGCACGTGAAGGCGCGGTTGCATTAATGGGCCCATTTATTGATACAATAATTGTATGTACAATGACAGGTCTTGCAATTTTATCTACTAATGTTCTANACACTACTGATTTGACAGGTGCGTTNTTGACCAGAGAAGCATTCCGAAGNGGGTTTTCTTTTGCNCCAGATATAGGGAGTTTTATTGTAAATATAGCTGTGCTTCTTTTTGCNTATACAACGATGGTAGCTTGGAGCTANTACGGTGATCGTTCAATTGAATATCTAGCTGGCCCTAAAGCTATAAAACCATATCGATGGGTNTATGTATTTTTCAATTTTNTGGGTGCAGTACTACCNTTAACATTTGTATGGAATTTTGGAGATATTGCTCTAAGCTTAATGACTATACCTAATTTAATTGGCGTAATCTTATTAACTGGCTCTCTTAAAAAAATTACATCAGATTATTTTAACAGATCACATATCCCTTACAAATCATAAATAACCCCTATATTTATATCTTTAATTAGAAAATAATATTTTGGAAGAAACTAGATTAATGCTATCNGTTGCTAAAGCTGCAGCTAGAGATGCATCCGAATTAATTTTACATGCGAATGAAATTGATCGNGAAACATCANATAAATCAACTATNACAGATCTTGTNACTCAAACAGATAAAAAAGCCGANCAAGTAATAAAAGATGATATTTTGGCAAAGTTTCCTGATCATAGTATTCTTGCGGAAGAATCAGGTGAAACTACATCAAATTCAGATTTTCTTTGGGTGATTGATCCATTAGATGGTACTACAAATTTTGTTCATGGTCTTTCACCATATTGTGTTTCTATTGCACTATTAAAAAATGACGAACCAATATTATCTGTCATATCAGAACTACCAAGTGAAAATTTATTTTGGTCAGTGAAAGGTCATGGCGCATTTTGCAATNGAGAAAANATTTCTGTTTCTTCTANAAAATCAATTCATGATTCATTATTAATTACTGGATTCTCTTACCAACATGATTCTAAATGGGAAACAAATATGAAATTATTTAAAAATTTTACAAAAATAAGCCATGGGGTAAGGCGAATTGGTTCTGCAGCTGCTGATTTATGTTACGTCGCATCTGGAAAAGCAGATGGATTTTGGGAAATTGGTCTTTATCCTTGGGATAGTGCCGCTGGTATATTATTAGTTGAAGAAGCTGGAGGAAAAGTCACNCGTATGGATGGAAAACCATATAATATTTTTGATAAACAAATTTTAGCAACTAATAATCTGATACATNATGAAATGATCGATAAAATGAGTTCTGAAATTTTATCTGAAAGATAATTAGTTATTATTTAATAATTACCAACCAACAGCTCTGTAATAAGGAGTTGTTAGTTTAAAGTCCCCAAACCCATTCTCATCAAAGAAACTAAAATCNCTATTAATTGAGTAATAATACCAAGTTTCATAGGTGTATCGTGAATTCTGCCCAAATGAACGTTGCATATCATCAGGAGGGCCAAATAATATATAAATCATACCCATATCGGATTTCCACCCTGGTAGAAAACCAGCAAACTTTTCATTTGAGTACTTCACTCTATAGTAATATTGATCCATTAATTCATTCGTAATAGTTCCTGGAGTGGGGTCACGATCATCCCAAAATTGATAGAATAATTTTTCACGTTCTTTTCGCTTGGATTTTTTTACAAGCTTATACTCTTTATCCGTTACAATATATCTCATTTGATCTAGGGCTTCATCAACATTATTTATAAAAAAAGATAAACCTGGTTTTCTTATACGTAAACTAATTTCTTTAACATCAGATATTTCTTTCTGCTTTAGTGTAACGGATACTTCCATACTTAAATTTTCTTCAGGCTTTTTATCTATAATTATACGTTCTGAAAAAGTATTATTATCAGAACTAAGTTCAAGCTTTTCATTCCAAAAGACTTCATTACTAGCATTCTTAGCAGTAATCGATACAGTAAATTCTCCAGGTTTAATTTTCCCAGATAAAAATAGGGGAAATTCTTTTATTTTATGATTGATATCTCTAGTCGTTACTGGAATCTCATTTTCTTCAAAACCCCAATTTCCTGGATATTCACCAATTATAAAAGGTGGATAAATACATATTTCTTTTAATAAGTNCTCTAAATTAATTTCCTTTTTTATTACTCCNTTAGTTCTTGTATCTTGATCAATTAATTCTCCTACAACNGTATACTCCTGATCCTNAACTAAAAACTCAGCCATAACTACTTCTCGNGAAAATCGATCTACAGTATTTATATAATCATCTACTTTAACTTCAGATTGAAATGCTTGTCTATCTAATTGGTTTCCATCATTATCCCGAATGCTAATACTAGTCTCATATCCAGCAACAAAAGTCTCATTATTCTTTAAAAACTGCAACGATTGATATGGAATCAACCCATAGACTAATAGTTTAATATCATCATTTTGAGTTACAATTGGATAAGCATTTATTTTGAATTGATCAATATTTCTTTTCTCTTGATTATTTTTTTTATTACGATTTTGCGCATCAACATTAGAAATAAAGAAACATAAAAATATTAATAAGATTTGATATAAGTTTTTCACTATAGATCTTTTTTCCATTTGAATTGAATTAACCCATTATTTGTTGCAAGCCATACATGATTATTTTCGACAAATATATCATTAATTGTTCCAATAAATTGATAATCATATTTTTTATAGAAACCCTTATTCATTTTTAATCTTATCAGACTATTATCTGTTACAATAAACAATTGTTTGTTATATACATAAATAATTTTTACNACTTTATTATTATATATAGTCGACTCAGCAATTAGTTCCCAAGTTGAATTTACATTATTGTATGCAATGATACCTTGATTTGTAGCAACGTATAATTTTATTCCATCATAAAAAACAGCATAAAATTTTGTAATAACATCTATACGATCTTTAATTGAATTAGTATTTCCAACATAGTCAAATGGTACAATTACTTCAGAATCAGTGTTATAACATAAAAGTTTATATTCAGTGGATACCCATAGATAATTATTGATTAAAGATATATCATTGATGTATGAATTGCTTAAACTTTTATTCAACCCAGTGCTCTCAGAACGTTTTGTCTTTATATTGATTTTTTCTATTTCATAGTTAGATGCAGCCCATATGAAATTTGTATCTGGCTCAAGAAAACGTATTTGTCCATAAGGAATACCTTTAGATGCATCTAAAGTTCTCCAAAAATCTCTTTTCGAATCATATACAATAATTGAACTTACACCTCCAAACCAATATTCATTATTCACTATACAGTTTTCATAAATATCTAAATGATTAACNTTGATTAAAAATTCCCCTTCATACCAATCGAAATATGCATTATATGGGTCTACTAAAGATAAAGATCCCTCGTCATCTGGATAATTTCTTCCACCTAACCATGAAGGAAATGAATGAATGAATGTTTGAACGTCAGTATTAGAGAGACCATATTTAATAGGGTAAAATGACTTCATATAAGGGTCTCCTTGAAAAATGATTCCTGCATCTGTACCAACCCATATAGTATTATTATCACTACTATAAATAGTAGATATATATACGTTCTTTCCTTTTGGACTTATAAAGGAATTAAGATTTAATAACCAACCATCCATAACCGTATAATCCATTAAGACATCATCTACACTATTACTATATTTCATTGGGCCACTTGACCATTCAATTTCCATTTCATCTGGAAAAGTAAATGAGCCTAAAAACACACCAGAAGTTCGATCAAGTTTAAGGTATGATGGCCCTGCTAAAATCCACAAATAATTATTACTTGAGCCTATCTGTTCAATTGTTACCCCTGAAAGTAAATTATAGTTTTCTAAGCTTCTTGAAATCCAATTCCCTTCAGCATTATAACTGTAATCAATAGCCTTATCTGTTGCTACCCATAAAATTCCAGTTATTTTGTCAAAGTGTATAGCGTTAACTCGATTGCTTGATAAGCCTTGTGCCCGGGTTATTGGGTATTCAAATTGATTCCCATAAAAAGAATATCGAAATATCCCTGCTGATTCAGTAGCAATATATATGTAAGATAGACCTTCAGTAAATGATTTGATTGTACCCGGTTTTCTATATATTACCCAATCAAAAGGATCATGGCGTGAGTTAATTTGACATAAAAGGGTTTCAGGAAAATATAATAACCCCAAAAGAAGTATAGGTATGGGTTTACAAAATAATCTATATTTTATTGAAAATAATTGATCTCTAAATTGAATCAACAATTAATTATTCTAATTATTATAGTGATCAACAATATCTTTAATCATTTCTAATGATATTGGAACCACACCCACTTCTTCACAAACTCTTCCAGCTGCATAATTTGAAATTATAGCAGATTCTTCTATATTGGCCCCACTTAAATCTGCAAGCACAAATGCGCTTATTGCGGTATCACCTGCTCCAGAAACATCATGAACTTTTCTTGCTTTAGTGCCAATAGTTTGAACATTATCATCTGTAAAAAGAGATACACCTTCTGCGCCTCTTGTAATCATCAATATTTCTGCATTAATCTTTTCTCTTAATTCTTTACCTAGTTCTTCAAAACTTTTATTCTGTTTATCAAAATTGATCATAGATTCAAATTCAAACATATTTGGTTTAAATAACCTAATCTTATTATAAACAAAGAAATTATCTCTCTTTGGATCAACATAAACTGGTAAATTATTTTTACCGGCTATATCTAGGATAGTTTCAATACAATCTTTAACTAATAACCCTTTATTGTAATCCTCAATGATAATAGCATCGATTTCAGTAGAAAACTCGTATAATGCATCTTTTATATTCTTTATTTGGTCTGAAGTAATATCATTGTTATTCTCATAATCAGTTCTAACTACTTGTTGACCATGTGCGATAATTCTCGTTTTGGTAGTAGTAGATTTTTTTGCATCTTTAATAAATTTTACTTTTACACCATCATTTACAAGANTATCCTCTAATAGATTACTTTCATTATCATCTCCAACTATTGNCAAAAGGTGAGNATTCGCACTTAATTTAGATAAATTAAGTGCAACATTTGCTGCACCACCTGGAGAGTGTGAAATTTTATCTACGGATATAATTGGGACAGGAGCTTCAGGGGATATACGATCTGCCTTACCCCACATAAACTTATCAAGCATAACATCACCAATAACCAATATTGATTTTTGAGAAAACGNGCCAGTTATTTTGTCAAATCTTTGTTTATCCATTATTTATATGCCCCAACTAAAAATATAAAACTAAATGATTAAAACTTTTAATAATAAAATAATCTATTTATTAGATTTNTTNTTATNCTGATTNCTTGTTTTCCCAGAACGTATTTTTATGATATGGCCATTTTCTANATATATCATTACNGAACATAAATTCCTNAACGCATTACCATNTATGGATGATAAAATNATTGTTGTTCCNAANTTTNTATTCATTTTTNTCAAACCTCTACTTGCAATAGACCGCATTTCTGNATCAAATAAAGAANCAAAATCATCTTGAATTAGAACTCTTGGATCCCCTTCTAAAGCAAATACAGTATCNAGCCAAGCTTTNTGACCTGGAGATAAGTTTTTTATTTTTAAAGGCAAAATCCTTTTGCTTACTGATCCATTAAAATATTGTTTAAGTATCTTATTCGTTTTATTTGGAAAACATAAATCTATATATGATTTAACTATTTGAGATTTATTATAATTATGATTTCCAGTAAAACATATTTCATCTGGTACTTTTATTTTCCCCAACCAAGAACGCTGGTGCTCTGAATGATCATATAGCAGTTCACCTTCTGACTGACTATCGTAACCAGCTAATATTCTTAACAAAGTTGTTTTACCAGATCCTATTGGTCCTAATATTCCATAAATTGTTCCTCGGTGTATTTGNAATCTACCGATACTAAGTATAAGATTATTATTATAGACTTTCTTAAGATTTTTTAGCTCATAAATGAGCGTAGATTTTTTGTTCATTGTTCATATCCTTATATTATTTTATTAAGTTATGAACAGGAAAGGTCATAATCATATTAAGATGATTCTATTATCTCTAGAAATTTTTCAGNATCNATAGCAGCCATACAGCCACTTCCAGCAGCAGTGANNGCTTGTCGATATATACTATCTTGNACATCTCCACAAGCGAAAATTCCAGAAACAGAAGTTTTAGTACTATCATTATCAGTACGAATATATTTCTTATCATCTAAATCAAGAAAATTATCAAAAAGTTCCGTATTAGGCGTATGACCTATCGCTAGAAATACTCCATCACACTCCTCATTACGTAAATCTCCACTTATGGTATCGCGAAGTACTACGGCACTTACACCATCATTAACATTGCCCTCTATATCTTCGAGTGTAGTATTCCATTGTATNTTGATTTTTGGATTATTAATTANACGATCTTGCATGATTTTTGAAGCTCTTAATTCATCGCGACGATGAATAATTTGCACATCTGAAGCAAATTTTGTTAAAAAATTTGCTTCCTCCATTGCAGAATCACCACCACCCACTACAAAGACTTTTTTATCTTTGAAAAAGAAACCATCACATGTAGCACANGCTGATACNCCATGTCCCATCAATTCTTTCTCAGATTCTANTCCTAATAACCTTGCTGTTGCACCAGTTGCAATAATNATTGAATNTGCTGTATAAGTTTCATCTCCAACCCAAATCTTAAATGGATTAGAATNCAAATCAACTTTTGTTACATGNTTGAAANAACACTCAGCACCAAAACGTTTTGCTTGTTCGCGAAATTTATCCATTAAATCTGGTCCCATAATACCATCGGGAAAACCAGGATAATTTTCTACATCTGTAGTTATAGTTAATTGGCCTCCCGGCTGAGCACCTTCAAAAACTAAAGGTTGAAGATTTGCGCGAGCTGCATAAGTTGCTGCAGTAAGTCCAGCTGGACCAGAACCAATTATTATGACTTTCCGATTCATATTGTTTTATTTATTATTTAATAACCTCATCTAATATTTGAGTTATATGATTTTTAGGTACAGCTCCAACTATTTGATTCGCAACTGCACCACTATTAAAAACCAACAATGCTGGAATACCTCTTATTCCATATGTCATTGCAATCTGTTGATTATAATCGATGTTTACCTTACCAACTTTTACTTTTCCATTGTAATCACCTGCAATTTCTTCTACAACTGGTGAAATCATCTTACATGGACCACACCATTCTGCCCAAAAATCGACTAAAACAGGTACTTCTGATTTAAGAACTTCCGTATCAAAATTATCATCAGTGAATTCAACTACATTATCTGCCATTTTTACTCCTAAAAGAATTAATTATGATGAATAAATAGGATGCAAATTAACTTGTTTCAACATCCTTGGAAATAGTAATCAACATCATAATGAATATTTTTTATTATATATAATAAATTGTCTAAATAATTTTTAAAAAACGTCGCTTACCTACTTTAATTACTAAAGATTCATCTTTTTTAATAATCTGATCACGATCTATGCATTTTTGATCATTAATTTTAACTGCCCCCTGCTCTATTAAACGACGAGCTTCCGATTTACTTGTGGCAAGTGCATACAATGTAAGAACGTCTACAATAAGCGTGTCTTCATCTAATTTCACCTCAGGTATATCTTCAGGAATATCTTTCTTTATAAAAATTTTATCAAAGGTTTCTTCCGCCTTTTTAGCAAGATTTTCAGAATGATATATTTCTACAATCTTTCTTGCAAGTTCTCGCTTTATATCTCTGGGGTTTACCTGCGTATCAGAAAGACTTTTCTTAACTTCATCCATTTTCTTCTCATCAGCGTTTGCCGCAAGTAAGAAATATTTTTCAATCATGTTATCTGGAATAGATAGTGTTTTACCATACATTTCATCTGGTGAATCAGTTATTCCAATATGATTATCATAAGATTTGGACATCTTTTCTACTCCATCAGTCCCTTCCATTAAAGGAACGGTCAATATGACTTGAGGATCCTGACCATATTCTCGTTGTATATCGCGCCCTACTAGTAAATTAAATTTTTGATCAGTCCCACCTAATTCTATATCAGCTTTTAAATGAACAGAATCCATCGCTTGTGCTAATGGATATAAAAATTCATGAATTGTAATTGATATTTTAGATCTAAATCTTTTTTCGAAATCATCTCTTTCAATCATTCTTGCAACAGTATATTTACTAGCCAATTCTACTACATCACTAAAATTCATACTATTTAACCATTGCGCATTATTACAAATTTTTAATGAATCTATATCAAGAATTATCTTCGCCTGCTCCATATATGATTGTGCATTGCTTTTTGCTTCTTCTAGAGTTAGTTGAGGTCTAGTTTTATTTCTTCCAGAAGGATCACCAATCATTGCTGTAAAGTCTCCAATTACAAGAACAGCTTGATGTCCTAAATCCTGAAATTGGCGCAATTTTCTTAATACGACAGCGTGACCTATATGTAAATCTGGTCGGCTTGGGTCACAACCTAACTTAACAACTAATGGTTTATTATTCTTGTGGGAACTATCTAGTTTTTGTTTTAATTCCTCAAAAGGTATTATTTCTTCAACACTCTGTTGAATCACCTCAATCTGTCTATCAGCATTAAGAAAGTTCATTTATTTCTCGCAACTTCACGTTCTGTCTCACGTCTTATATCTCTTTCCTTCAAGGCTTCTTTCTTATCGTGCAGACGTTTACCCTTAGCAGTGCCAATAAGAAGTTTTGCCCAACCTTTGCTATTAAAATAAGCCTCTAAGGGAACAGCTGTAAGACCTTTTTGCGAAGTACTCTGTTTTAACTTCAAAATTTCCTTTTTTTTGAGTAACAATTTTCGATCTGACTTAGGATCATGCCCCTTATATCCTGTATTTGAATATGAACTAATATGAGAACCTATTAATACTACTTCACTCCCTCTAACTATGACATATGCTTCACCTAAATTCATTTTTCCTTCTCGCATACTTTTTACTTCACTGCCAGATAAGACCAATCCAGCTTCATAGCGATCTATAATATGGTAGTTGTAAAATGCTTTTTTATTTTTGGCAACAAGTATCCGTTCCATAGTGATTTTCTAATTATCAAGATACGAGTTTTATCTCAGGTCAAACAAGTTTATTCCTTTTATCTTATACTATTAATCTAACAATCAGTTATGTTTAAAAAAAAAGCCTTTGAGATAAACAAAGGCTTTATAAAAACAAAAAATCTTTAGCATCACCAACTTACTTCCCAATCTTTAAACTCTGCAGCAATACAATCGATTTTGTAATCTTTTCTTCCACCATCTTCTAGAGAATCTTGTATTTTATTCTTAGCAGTATTTCTTATTCCATTTAACCCATGAGTTAAACCAAGATTTCCATCACCTTCACCTGCTCTATATTTAGTTTCATTATGCCAGATATGTAAGTTCATTTGTGCCAATACTATGATTGCTCTAATCATTTCTCCATCTAGTCCTATACCCTCTAAATCATGGACTATATCTTTAATTTCTTTTGCATATTCTTTTTTGTGTTCTGGTATAAATACTTCCTTTAACTGAACAATAGATAACCTATCTATTAATTCACTTGTTGTTGGCAAATATTTTCTCATAATAGCTCCTTTATAACGATAATTAATCCATAATTAATTAGATAAGATCTATTTTAAAGGCTTGTAGCCCGTACGAGATTCGAACTCGTGTTACCGCCTTGAGAGGGCAGCGTCCTAACCCCTAGACGAACGGGCCATTTGTACACCCGGAAGGACTCGAACCCTCAACCTTCTGGTCCGTAGCCAGACGCTCTATCCAATTGAGCTACGGGTGCATATGTTTGCTGGGGCGCAGGGACTCGAACCCCGACCGCCAGAACCAGAACCTGGTGTCCTACCGTTAGACGACGCCCCAATATCCTGAACTCTATTCCAAACAAGTCGCAAATTTACAGATATGATCCTGCCTCTACAATGCTCCTTTTTTATAAATGATATTTATTTTAATAAGAATGCTTTTTGTGAATATCGTCGCAATGGAGTTTCAATTTGAATTATATACACTCCAGATGAAAATCTTGATCCATCCCATGTAATAGAATGGTAACCAGGGCGTAAAGCATGATCTTCTAGTAGAACATCTACTAATTCTCCAGTAATATTATACACTAAAACTCGAGTATGCATTTCATAAGGAATTGAAAATGGTACGGTAACTGTAGGATTAAAAGGATTTGGATAAATACTGCTAAAGTTTACTTCATTGGATAATTCCAATTTTTCTAATAATGGATCATTATACTTAACTANTGCATTTATAGATTGACCAATATTATTAGATATTATAATATTTTCAGGATCACTTAATAAATTTCCACTCAAAAGTAATGATGCTTCTTTTATTGGACTTTCACCAGTAAGATCTACAGCTATTACTCTAATTTTATCACTCAATTTTCTTGTCTGAAATAACCACCCATTAGGTAATTTATCTTCCTCGATTAACTCATAATATTCATTTTCTATTGGCAAATCGAATTGAAATCCACTCATAAAATCATCGCTAACGAAATTAATTGAGGAAGATCCCGGTAAATCATTTATCAAAAGATTTGCAGTGGTGGTATTTGTACTTCTTCCATCATCATTTTGTCCAAGTATATCAAAAATCATTAATAAAATATCTAAGGTATTATATAAGGAATCCCCATTGAAATCCGCTGCCTCAATACTACAACCGATATAATCCTCATCGCTAAAATCATCATCTAGAACTCGATCGACAAGAAAGAATACATCATATAGATTAATTACAGGCTCATTATTAGCTACATCACCATTTAAATTACCTTTTACATATACATTTAAATTATCACATAGATCACAAGCATCTCCCATTCCATCTGCATCGACATCTAACTGTTGAGGATTATACTCTTCCATACAATTGTCTTCATCATTAATTACACCATCATCATCCATATCAATATTCATATCATTTGTGCGAGCCCACTCCGCTTGTAATACCTCTTTTGATGAATAATTTTGAACAAAAGCAATAACGTTAAGGTCAGAAATATCCCATAGAATACTTGTGTTATTATTTGGCCAAGGACTAGGCATACTCCAGTTAAATTCTTGCGTATAGTTTGTTACTCCATCTAGGCTAAGACTTTGACCGCTTGAATTGGTAAGGAATTCTATAAAGACATTTTGAAAATTATCATATGCTGAAGGGCTATTATAATATACTGAATCAATAGATGTCATAACAAATAAACGTAAATCAGAACTACTCTGATTTGTTTCACTAGATACTGTTACGGACATTTGTAATTCTCCATCTACCATACCACCATTAAATTCAATGGCTATTGGTGTATAGGTCCCAATATTTGATAAACCACTACTCCTCCAACTACTTGCAGACCCACCAACAGTAGCCCCATTCCCAAATCCAGCTGGAATACTATTGACACCATAATAACTTCTCCTTGCATTTTGATCAGCAGTATTTGCTAAATAAAAAGGATCTGTACTTGATGGCCAACTCATCGCATACTTAATTCTAGACCAGTTTGTTGCATTATCTTCGCCAACATAGTTTGAGTTGGTCGGATCAAAATAAGCGTCAAAAGCCGCATCCTGCGGCCCACAGCCTGGTCAGGTTTCATTCGTCATGATCTCAGTAAGAGCCTTTTTCTCAGCTCCAAACAATCCAGAGAAAATAATCACGACAAATAGGATATATTCTTTCATAAAACTCATTAATACTTATCTATTAATATAAAATTTACAAATAATCAATCTAAAAAACTGTTGAAAGACCAATTTTGAAACCATCATCAAAAGGTTCAATTATACGACATACTCCATTTGTACATAATAATCCTCCTTTTAAAGATCCATATAATAGAGAAAACCTCATTGATGAGGTAATATGATAAACAAATTCTACATTCACCCAATTTCTTTCCTGATCAATACCCAGGAATTTTTCCAGAGGGTTTACAATTGATTTATTATCCAAAAATGATTCTTTTACTGATGTCTTATCTGATGTTAAGGTAAGTGACCATTTTGGTGATTTACTAACTGTAAAACTAATAAATGTATTCTTTTCTTGATCAAGACGCTTACCATTATCATCAAGAAAAATGCTCATTAAACTATCGGCAATAATCTGATTATTCTTTTCCTCATACCACCAATACCCTTTGGATAACCATTGTAGTTCTATTTTTGATTCTATACTCCAACCATTGCTAAAAGAATAACTAAAGTTTAAAGGAATAGTTTGGGCATCTGTAATACTATATGTAAGGGATTGACTAGTATCTGTAACCGTATTTTGTAGTAAATCAATAATATCTTTCATATCTGCATAGCCCACTTTGATAAACATTTTATTTTGAAGTGTACGAAAAGTTAATTCAGTATAAAAATCCTTAAACGGCATTGCTGCAGGATCAAATTTGGGTAAAAAAGATAATTCTTTATCCTTTTTCCACATAAAATTTTCATCCATTACCCATGAATGAGTCCTGTTTGATTGAGAAAAAATCGACAAAAATTCAATGTTATCTGAAAATGAACCGATTAATTCTGCTTTATAACCAACTTCATTATTGAAATCCGTTTGATGTGAAATACGATTCATTAGAACATTTTCATGAATATGAACTGCAACTGGAGGATTTTGGTAAGGTTGATTATATCCATAATAATCTACTATATTAAAACGTGATATTGGATCTATCATTGCATATCTATAATTAATATATTCAAGATTTAAACTAAATAAGTTAAAGTATAAGTTTAAGTTACCATATAAACCTTTTCCTTTCCCGTGAGNACTCCATCTATCTTCATCAAATTCATAAGATCTATTCATTATATATTCAGTATAAAAATCAAAAACAGAATGCATATAACTATAACTTAGGCTGTGTAATTGATTTTTTAAATTCAAAGTATCTTCAGGAAAAGTATTNNCTGGGTGTTTCTCTAATCCCTGAAGAAAGGAAAACCCAAAATCATGATTGCCTAATAATTTTTGAATATTAAGACCATATAAATTATGAGATACATGATAATTATGGGTACGATTATTAAAACCTAANGCATTGATTGTACTTTGACTAATATCTGTTTTTCCAGCAATGACTTGGGTAGAAAATGATGGGTTATTATACATTAGTGTAAGTCCACGGATTCCAGTATCTCGATCTATGGGCTGATCATCTACAGAATTTAATACAAGACCTCTACCCCAAATTTCATACAAATCTCCAATTTTTAATTTAACTGGTCCATTATCATATTCAAGACGCATTTTTCTCACTCCATTGATCCCTCTACCTAGTTCTGGAGGATCACTATATTCTAATTGAATCCAATTAGTGAAGGCATCATATTGTAAATTGGTATTTATTAAAGTCTCATTATAATAATAACCTGAAGAGCTTTCAGCTAGCCTTGTCTCAGTATTACCTGAAAAAGACACCTGGGCATATGCTACAGATATTGCTCCAAAAATAATGATATTTTTCACTTATCGCCTACCTTAGTACGATTTACGTTAAGAAATTTTAATATTTGAGTCTCTATCTCATTTTCATCTCCTGGTATAAATCCTTGATGATACCACGAAACTTTACGATCTTTATCAATGAGTATTACAGTGGGCATCACCATAGCATTCATTTTTTTGGCAACTTCTTGATTCGGGTCAAGTCCTACAAGAAAAGTATGCTTTTTTGCTCGTATATAACTCTTTACTTTTGACATACTCTTTGGAGAATCAGTACTGATTGCTAATACTCTAAATCCTTGATCAGAATATTTTTTATGAAATTCTTCAAGAAAAATCATTTCCTTTTTACATGGAGCACACCATGTAGCCCAAAAATTAACTAATATTGGTCCATCTTCAAGTAATGAAGATAAACGAGTTTGTTTCCCGTTAATGAGCTTAATAGATAAATCTGGAAGCATCATATCACGTTTTTGATCTGCATATGATGAAGGCAAGGTTATTAATAGCAAAATTAGGTATAATAATCTTTTCATTTAAATACTCAATTCAATATAATCTATTATTAATCTTATATTTCTACGGTTTAGTGGGAAGAAATACTCATAAAATTACCTTAACCAGATATAAAATGATAAACACTGGTTACAGGTGAGGAAAAATAATTGCTCCTAACTCTGCTTCAGGAATGAATTTCAAACTTACTCTACCAATTTGATCGACTTCTTCAATCGACATTTTTAGTTTGTAATTGGCCTTTATATCTACATCTTCAAGAGCTACCTGAAGAGACCATCCACCCATAGTAAAATCAACTAAAGGGGAAAATTGATGTAATGGTACAAAATGAATTTTGTTTGATGTGAGACTATACCATCTAGATTCTGGCGTATCTAATATTATCGCCATAACTATGCCATCTTTATCATAAAATCGTATTAATGGTACGGCACGATAATTTCCAACCGATACGTTTCTTTGAAATTCAGAATCAAAATTAAAATTTTCTCTATCAAAATGAACAATTGTTAATGAGCCATCTTGTTTTAACCCAGAATATGGTAAAGATGTTAACATATCATTCATAATATTACCTTTTATACCGTAATCGACTTTCAGGCTAACTGTTATCATATNTTCGTCTGTTTCCTTATCATACTCATATGTAGGTTTATTTAAATAAACCTCATAAGGCTTATCCATTAGATTATCTAAAACTTGNTTAAGTAATACCGTATTATTCTTNTTNTCTGGAAGAGGTTCATTAAAAGGTCGATTATCAATNTCTACAACCCATTCATCTTCAGAAACAGGATTTTTAATCTTGTTTGTTATTGNTTCTCCTCTTGCACCAATTACAAAATCCATTGATTTCTCCAATTCAGCTATTGCATCATCTATAGATGATGTGATAACGGCTCCTCTTTCTCCAAACGTTTTTGGAATCACTGAAGCTTGTGGCTTTGTAAAGTCCGGATATATTTTTTTGGTGGTTCTTTTAATTGGCAGATAGGGCATACATACAGTTTTTACTATTTCNGATAACTTATTATTTAATTGAGGCACATTATTATAGCTACCAATTATCTCTCTTTTATCTAATTCATCCCAATTAGCAATATCGATAAATTGCATATCTACAGTAATTTCATCCATTTTACGGGTAAACTTACCTAATGCAAGAATATTCCTTGAATCTCTAGGTTGTTTTAATAATAATGATCTATTATTCATTATATTTTCTAGATCATCACGATTTCGCAGAAACAAACCGTCTATAGCAGTCAATTCTTTTGTTAACATATCTGTAAAACCAGCCCCTAACCAAGCAATAACTTTTTCATCATTAATATTTTCAAATGGGAGTAAATACAAATATAGCTTAGGTGATGCATTAAGAACATTTAACGTAATGACCATTATGCATAGGTTGCAGAATAGTCTTTTCATTGTGTCCATGGTATATAAATTAATTGCATTGAATTAGTATATCCAGATCAAAATTAGAAATTATTACCCTTTTGTAATTTTTGACCAAGAGTCTCTTAGAGTTACAGTTCTGTTAAAAACAGGTTTTTCTTCTGATGTAATAAGATCTGGACAGAAATAACCTAATCTTTCAAATTGCACAGTCTCTCCAGGAGCAAATTCTAATAATGACTTTTCTAACATACATTTTGACGAAACTTCAAGAGAATTTGGATTCATCACTGTTAAAAAATTTTCAGCAGAATCAGGGCTTGGATCTGAAAAAAGTCTATCATACAAATTTACTGTAGCATTAATTGAATCTTGAGCATTAACCCAGTGTAAAGTTGCTTTCACTTTACGTCCATCAGCAGCATTTCCACCTTTGGTTTTAGGATCATATGTACAGCGTAATTCTATTGGATTTCCTAAATCATCCTTAACTACTTCATTACATGTAATAAAATAAGCATAACGCAATCGTATTTCTCTACCAGGAGCTAAGCGAAAAAATTTCTTAGGGGGATCTTCCATAAAATCATTTTGCTCTATATATAATTCACGGCTAAATGATATATCTCTGACACCCGAACTAGAATTTTCTGGATTATTAATTGCTTCAAGCATTTCAGAACTATTTTTTTGATAATTTGTGATTACAACTTTTATTGGATTTAGGACAGCCATTCTTCTTTCAGAAATTTTATTTAGGTCTTGTCTTAAATAATATTCAAGCTTTGCCAGTTCCATAATATTATCTCTTTTCGCAACTCCTACTTCATTCATAAAATCTCTTATTGCACGAGCAGTGTATCCTCTTCTGCGCATACCAGAAATTGTAGGCATACGAGGATCATCCCATCCAGAAACATGCTTTTTATCAACTAACTTTTTCAACTTCCTTTTTGACATCACTGTATAATCCAGATTTAATCGAGCAAATTCTATTTGTTGAGGGTGGTATACACCAAGCCTATTTAGATACCAGTCATATAAAGGTCTATGGTCTTCAAACTCAATAGAGCAGAGAGAATGTGTAATACTTTCTATTGAATCTTCTAACCCATGTGCCCAATCATACGTTGGATACACACACCATGCATCTTTAGTACGATGATGATTCGCATGAATTATTCGATACATAACTGGGTCACGCATATTCAAATTAGGATGAGACATATCTATTTTAGCTCTTAATGTTCTTTCACCATCTTTAAACTCACCAGAAGTCATTCGGGAAAAAAGTTTAAGGTTTTCTTCAATACTTCGTTCTCTATATGGACTATTTTTACCTGCTTCTGTTAAATTGCCTTTTGACTGTCTAATATTTTCACTTGAGAGATCACAAATATAAGCATCTCCTTGTTGGATCAATTGAATTGCATACTTATGCATCTCATTAAAATAATCTGATGCAAAACATAAACGATCATCCCAACTATAGCCAAGCCAAGATACATCATCTTGGATAGCATTTACATATTCTATTTCCTCTGATACAGGATTAGTATCATCAAAACGCAGGTTACATTTACCACCATATTCTTTAGCAATATTAAAATTCAAACAAATAGCTTTTGCATGCCCAATATGCAAATAACCATTGGGTTCAGGCGGGAATCTTGTATGAACTCTCTTATCAAATTTTTCCGATAAATTATCTTTATCAATGATATGCTGGATAAAGTTTCGTTGTTTATCAGTCATCTTTTAAAGGAAAAATATCTAAAGCTTTTCTTAATCTACGAAGAGTAGTCATCTTACCTAACAACTCTATTAATTCAAATAAACCAGGGCCATGAGATTGTCCTGAAACTGCTAAACGTACTGGATGAATTAATTTAGCAGCAGAAACAGCCATTTCTTGAGCAGTATCACGTAAAGACTCATCTAAATCTTTTTGAGACCAATTCGAAAGCTTCTCTAAACGCGTTATAAAATTATTAATTAATTTATTAACAGATTTATCTTTCCAACGTTTAATTATAGCATTCTCATCAAAATCTTTGGGATCAGAGAAGAAATATGCACATGCTTCTTTTAGCTCATTTAATGTCTTAGCCCTTATTTTCATCAATTTTAATACACTAAAAATATAAGTGTCTTTAGAATGTTTTTGCCAATTTGGGTCATCTTCTCGTATTTCATTTAACAAGTTTTTTTCAGATTTACGAATCATATGTTGTCCAGCTACCCAATGGAGTTTTTTCTCATCATAAACTGCACCTTTTTTCTGTATTTTATTAATATCAAATTTTGATATCAAATCTTCTAAAGAAAACAACTCATCTTCAGAATCAGAATTCCATCCTAACATCGCAATATAATTCAGTAGCGCATCTACTGAATACCCTTGTTCTCTAAAATCCTCAACAGCTGCAGCACCATGTCGTTTACTTAAACGTTTTTTATCAGATCCTAGTATCATAGGTAAATGGGCAAAATCTGGAACTGGATAATTAAGCGCAGAATATATCAAAATTTGTTTTGGAGTATTAGATATATGATCTTCACCTCTAATAACATAGTTAATACACATATTATTATCATCAACAACTACTGTAAAATTATAGGTTGGAGAACCATCAGAACGGACGATAATAAAATCATCTATTTCATTATTATTGACATTTATTTTTCCATAAATTTTATCCTCAAAAAAGGTTGATCCTTTGCTTGGGATTTTTAATCTTATAGTAAAAGACTGTCCCGAGTTTATCAAACCTTTTTGATCATCCAACGATAAATCCCGATATGTTTTGGGTACACGGAATTCTCCACCTTCTTTTTTAGCTTTTTCACGTGCAACTTGTAATTCTTCTTTTGTAAGAAAACATCTATATGCACGTCCATTATCAAGCAATTTTTGTACTTCTTCTTTATAAATTAAATTTCGTTTTGATTGGTAGATTAATGGTTCAGACCATTNCAACCCAAGCCATTCAAGAGAATTAAGTATTTGATCTGTATATTCTTGTTTTGATCTTTCTNTATCTGTATCCTCAATTCGTAGGAAGAAANTTCCTCCATTATGCTTTGCATANAACCAATTAAAAAGCGCTGTTCTAGCTCCTCCTAAATGAAGTTTTCCAGTTGGACTAGGAGCAAAACGTACACAGGGTGATTTATTCATTAGATTAATTTATTAACATTAATATCGCGGAGGGGGAGGGATTTGAACCCCCGGACCCTNACGGGTCAACGGTTTTCAAGACCGCCGCATTAAGCCGCTCTGCCACCCCTCCAAAATTCAAAATACGCGAATAGAGAGAGATTTAAACCCTCGATACGGAGACTGCATACACGCATTCCAAGAGTGCTTCTTTATCTTATTTTTCTCTCTATAGATCATTTATTACTAAAAAGTGAAGGTACACTATAGATACAATTTATGCAGGTATATTATAGTGTAAAACAGTTTATTAAAGAGTGGAGCGGAGAGAGTGGGATTCGAACCCACGGTACGCGTAAACGCACACACGCTTTCCAAGCGTGCTCCTTAAGCCACTCGGACACCTCTCCATTTATTCTAGGTTATAAATTTAATCTTAAACAATAAATAAATTAAGACTCGTTAGAGCTTGAATCAGTATCTTTAGCTTTCTTAACTGCTTCTTCTTCTGCTGGTGCTTCTTCTTCTGCTGGTGCTTCTTCTTCTGCTGGTGCTTCTTCTTCTGCTGGTGCTTCTTCT
>NZXC01000036.1 GCA_002701785.1 Fidelibacterota bacterium | reverse complement strand
GAAATTGGATTCGCTAAAAATAGTGTGTCATTCAAAACTTTTAAAGAATATAAATCATCCCCTTTTATTATATCTCCACTGTCTCCTCCATCATTTAACGATAAATTATCTGGCGAAACCGTAGTGTCTGTTCCATACCAATATAATACTGTGCTTTCTAATGGAGATCTATTAATACTTGGTTCAACCTCAATTGCAAAGTAAAGAATGCGATCATCCTGTAAATAAGTAAATTGNAAATTACCTAAAGGGGTATCTATATCNCTATTATCAGAAGAACCNGGNCATCCATAAAAAAANATGATGGNNNTAAAAATAATNGAGAAATGTTTTAATATTTTATAAATAAAACTCATTTCTGGCTTCCATAAATATAATGAACTAAAAGACTGCCTACTTGTCCTAAACTTTCTGCTGAACAATTATCTGGGGTATCCTGCGATGTATGCCAATAGTTGCTATATCGGTTAGGATAATTAAAATCGATTATATCTATAGCTGGTATTTTAGCTTCTTGCCATAGAGGGACATGATCATCAAATATTGTGTGAACAATTCTTGATTCAAAAGCTTCCAAATTTAATTCTTTTGCTAAAGACCAAAGTCTTTTGACTAGATCTCTATTTTGTTGATATGAATAGCGCTCAATAGGAATATGTAGTTCTTTATCTCCGATCATATCTAATATAATTGCTTCATCAGGTGTGTTTATTGGAAGGTTTTTTGCAAAAAACTGTGATCCTCTTGCGTAGCTTTTAGGGATTCCAGGCCTACCCATATCTTCCCCATCAAATAAGACAAGAGACACCCTAATTGGCGGAGGATTATCATGAAATATTCTTGCTAATTCTAAAAGAACTGAAACGCCACTAGCTCCATCATTCGCGCCTATAATTGGTTGATTATGTTTTTGTATATTCAAATCATTATCAGCCCAGGGCCTTGTATCCCAATGTGCACCAATTAACAAGTGGGAATTACTGTTTATATTATATTGAGCAATAATATTACTTAAATCATACTGTTTATCATCAATATCATCTATAACAAAGGGTTGAGTAAAAACTGTATCTGAATAACCGTCAAGTGTTTTTAGCAGGAATTCCCTACAATTATTATATCCCACAGATCCTGGATTACGAGGACCAAAATCACATTGATCTAATAGAAATTGGTAGGCGCTATTCTGATCAAAATCTGGCACTGACTCATTGCATGTAATGATTACTACAATTGACAAACAGCATATAAAATTTTTAATTAATAGTTTCATTATATATTATCCTGTAATAGCAATATTCACATCAAATCCAAAATCACGATCAATTTTCTTTCCAGTTGTCATGGATTCATTCTCATGGTAACCATAAATCATACTTCCACTCACTTTNGCAGAAAATGTATACGTAATTCTAATACCAGCTTTCCAACCTGAATTAAATGCAGTCTGNCCAAATTCCAAACCACCATTTTTACTACCTAAAGTTTCGCTCTCATTCATATCAAAGTTAAACTGAAAATTAACAGTATTTTGAATTTTATAATCTTCCATAAAAGGAAGTGGAATTATAATCCCTCCTCTATGGCTATAATTAGCGCTGGATGTATAACTTTTATCTCGATGAACTGTTATACCTGTTGGTACACGATCTAATGATTTTGAAAGGTTATGTCTAAAATTCATCGAGATACCCTTTTGTAAACTTGCAGTTAAACCAATTAATGGGGAAAAATTAGTATTTACACGGGATGATCTTTCAAATTCTTGAAAATCAGATATGAATGTTTCTAAATCAAGTAAAGGCATATTTGGACCTGCAAAGTTTTCAAATTGCCAAGCCCTTACTTCCTTTCCACTAAAACCGTGTTCAAGTGAAAGAGATCTCAAAAACTTTTTAATAATAGGAAGTTTTTCTAATCCCGACCAACGAACACTCCATCCAGGAAGTGGAAGTCCATTTTCCAATTTCTCACCATATGCAAAATAATCACGCGACATGTTCCGCTGTTCAGTTCCTGATCCGCTCCTTTTCGTTGATACATTTTGTGAATAATTAAAACTTGTACTAATACTCCTAGTAAGATTAAACCCGGATCGCAAAGAAAAATCGCGCTTGTGATCCCATGCCCCGATATCGGAACCTATTTTTTCAGAATGAGATAAACCATGATCAGGCTCCCAACCAAATCGATATCCTAATGGGACATCTCCAATAACGCCCCTGCCCGTCCTTGTTAGATTTTCAGAATAACTAAAATTTATCGGATTAATCTTCTTTAGAAATCCATGAGCAAAGGTTAAGATAGGAATATCTTTTTGCACCTTCTCTTCGACTGTTTCTTCCTCTTGTTTTGCCCTCCTTCTTCTAGATCTTCCTTTGGGCGCAGTAGAAGCTTTTGTAGGTGGTTTATAAATGACCTCAAACATGTTTGCTAAACTTAATGCGATACTAGAGGAAAAACGTAATTGCGTTCCTATGTTTGCTCCCCCTATAGTGCTTTCTCGATCTTGATTCCATGAGTATGCAGATGAATAATTCATATTTGGCTTAAACCAAGAGAAAATTGTTGGGTTGAAAGAAGTTGATAGATTTTCACTAATATTTTCTACAACACCTGGATCTAAATCTTTAATTGCTAACCATGCATACCCTCTATAATCTTGCATATCACTTTTAACAGCTCGAGTATATTTTGTCTTTATTCCATCTGTTAACATATAATCCATTGAAAAGTTTCTATTGAGTCCAAAATTGTATGTATCAGGAGATTTCCCTCCAACACGTTTAATTCTTTGGCTCAAACTTTCACTAAAGTTTAATGAAGTATTAAAGTTTGAAGGAGTATAATAAAAATGTATTTCACTTAATTTTTGTCCTAATAAAGGAATTGGTTTAAACCATTTAAAAGGGCTTATATAGTTATCACGGCCAAATGGAAGAGAATAGCTGACTTTTCCTGAATATTTTTCATTCAATACTTCCTTGTTTAATTCATTTGATGATAAAGATCTACTTGCAGTAAAACTTGGCTTTATTTTATCTAATGTATACTGAATAATTTTGTTATCAGATTTACTAGATTTTGATAAGGATGTACTAAAATTTAATCCAGTTGATTTTGTCAGTATTGAGTCTGGCGCCTCTCCTTGATTAACTAAGATATCTGAACCAGGAAAGTATTTAGGAGTATTGGATGAATTTGTCATTGACAAATTCAAAGGTATACTTATTCCCCATGATTTTGGTAATAATTTATGAAGTTGAAAGTTTGTATTTAGGTTAAAATTTTCTCCAGTTTGATTTGTTCCTAGCCGTTGTTGGAGCACATGAAAATCTGCATCTTTTCTACTATAAGTAATTGATGTATTTGCAATATCAGCAACATTTAATTTTGATGTTAATCTCATTGCAACCCCTCTATCTTTTTTAACACCACTTAATCGTAATTCATCTATCCAGACTTCACCATTTATCCATTCGTCAGAAATATTTTTAACACCAACCATAAAAAATTTTATTCTTGATAATGCTGGTTTACCTTTAATTCTTATCTGTTTACCAGTAGGCACACCCTCATCATCATAAAATGTATAGTATTTGATTCCTGATGAATCAGTTATCATATCATTTTCATTAAGTTTTTTCACATTTGTTGAATCGTGGATTTTTAGTTGCGTTAGCCAATTTAAATTAAGACTAATTGTATTTCTATTTTCTGATTCATCCCACCCTTGGTATACAGGTTGGATTAGTTCATAATAATCCTCCCCAAGACCAAATCTCATAAAAAATTCTACTTTCGTTTCAGAATCCTGAATCCATGGGCTATTTCCATAGACATACATTTTCAATTTATCATATGTTAGATAACTTTTTGCTCTATCACCTGATAAATTGAGTAAGGTTTTTAATGCAGCTCCTTTTTCTTTAGGAGCAAGATTATCAAATTTCAATACGAGTGACTGCTCTTTTGAACGAATCTCATTTATACGATCATATTCTCCCTTTACTCCCTTTGGGGGTTGATAGTTGGCATTATCTTCAGTATTAATAACTGATATTGCAAACACGCTATCCGAGTTTACTTTGCTATATACTTCAGATGAGTCAGCTGCAATTCCAAGTTCTTGCCATTCATTTCCTACTAATTCAATTTTAGCAACCTGAATCCATGTTTGTGTAGTATCGGATAATCGTATTCTACAAAATTTAATTTCATTCCATTCTTGGTTGCCGGTACTGTCTGCCATTTCAAAGTGACTTAAGGGTATTCTAAATAGTTTCCAACCTGTAGCTTGTCCATTTTTCACTGTTTCACCAGAAAAATATGCAGTATCATCCAGCGTAAAAGTCTTTGTAAAGTAATCATTGGTTTTATCCAAGAATCCTGTCCTATCAAGATCCTCTGTGTCAGGATATCGTCCTGCGTCTAATGCATTTCCTTCCGTACCATTGATTCTTTTATAATCATTGCTTCCCTCACTATAATTCCAATTATCTCCATTTGGATCACTAGGATCAATATCACTACCTNTATTTATTAATTCTGATTCTCCTGATGATAAATATTCATTATATGTACCTCCAAACTCTAANCAACCTCCCCAACCATCTTCTATCTCATCAGCACATCCGTCTAAACCAATATCTTCAGAGTCATCCAATAATCCATCGCCAATCATACCCGCCACTGGAATATCTTCTGTATTAAGAGATCCGTCTCCATTCCAATCTTCNCTTATTTTCCCAAGATCNATACTAAGTTTTGATTTTGCATCATTTTTATTGCGAACCCAAATCTCAAAAAATTTTGTTTGAGTTTGATCATAATCCCCTGAATACAACGTTGTTATGATACCTGCCCATAATGAGTCCTGCGGTAGATTTGATTGATGATCAAATGGTTTATAATTCATTACCAAAATATCTGTTGTTTCATTTTGTGCTCGAATCGATGTCTCTTGATTAGGCCAAATATCTTTTGTTCTCCATTGAACATATGGATTATACCAATACATATTTGNCCTGTTTCGATGACTTAGAGTCTTGTTTAATNAACCCAGTAATGGTGGTGATGAGGTTTTCCAAAATCTTCGTTGAACAGGAAAAGATGTAGTACGTTTAGCCCCTTCAAAATCATCTATATAAGCAACACCACTAGCGTCGCCTGTTTCAGCGTTATTAATCGAATTAGGGTTTGGCATCACCTGTGCAATCTCTCCTTCAATAGAAAATGATGAAGTTTTTTCCGTATTTATAATTGGTAGTTTATCTAAAAACCTGGTAAGTCCTTCAATNGGTTGATCATAACGACCATTAACTCCCCAAATAAAATTTCTTGTTGGTTCATAACCAACTTCTATCTTTTCATTCATTACTGACTGATTAAAATATAATGCAGTTGCCCCTATAAATGACCGTTCACCAAAATCCATTTGGGCCCGTGTTCCAAAAATTGTTTTTTTGTCAAAGGAGACTACTTCATGTTTATCAAACAATATTTTTAACGCTGCATTAGGATTTAATTCTTCATTCATAATGAGTGTTCCAGAAAAATAATCTATCTGATAATCAACGCCACGTTTTAACTCTAATCCATCTATAAAGACCTGTTCACTTCCTTCAACTATCATAAATCCAAGATTAATATTTGAACTCTGATTTGTGTATTCTACCTGAATTTCAAAACGACTATCATTATTAATTTCAGTTTGTGTTGTTGTTGTATACATTTTTCCTTCACCAAGAACACTTTGTAGTTCTATATTTTTATTACCTCCATCTAATGAATCATATGCAAATGGATAGTAAGTTGGAAACATTAACTCACCACTTCCCATATTAATGATACTGCTGTTTTCCATATCAATTAACTCATCTGATTGTCGAACTCCAGTTTCATTTAAACTATCTAATCCAAACTGAGTAATATAGGGTGTGCCTCCAAGATCATATTCAGATGGAGGATTTTGACGTTGATTAATGATCCTAACAACAAAGCCTTCTTTGTTAATATTTGATGCGCCCATATAGTATACATTTTTAAACATTAAANCCCAAGTTGAGTGACTAGGTGTTAGCGAGATTGGTTTGATCATTTTTAAAATTAAACTTGATGTAGAATCAGCAGCGTTTACACCGCTTCCAACCGTTAACAATGTATCNCCCGTCTGTCTATTCGCCAGCACAAATGTACATCCAAAAGCTTCATTTGATGATCGATTACGTAATCGAATAAACCCCAGATCATTACTTATAGAATAATCTTGACCTGGCTCTAATCTTTTGAAATTACCTTCTTGACTTTCNNTNTTATCAATATTACTTAGATCTGCATATGCTATTCCCGGATCGGTACTTGCATCATTCGCTGATTCAAGCTTATATAAATCAAAATCTCTAATAATNATATTACCAACCAAATGAGACCCTTCATATAATGGATAGAATGGNGGAATANTAATATATGTTCCACTAAGTGTGGTNTCTATGCCATTACGAAACCAATTATGAATGAAAAAATATTGATTCTTTATATAGTCNCTATCTTTGATTTTTACAACTGCAGATTCATTACTNCCTTTGTACTCTTGTTGTTCTTTTTTTGTTTTCTCTATGGATGCAATAGTCGTGATATCCACTGGACCCAGCTTAGAAATTGCTTTTAATCCAAAAAGTCCATTATTCTGTCCTGAAAAAGTAACATACTGCGTTGCAGGCAAGGATAGAGAAATATTACCAGCCTCAACCTTTTGTACAATATCATCTTCTTCTCCTTCATAAGAAATTCGAATATTGTTTTCCCAATCAAAATCACGCTCAGAATCTCTATCCATTTTTACTGTTATACGATCACCAATTTTCCCTTCAATATTTACTGCTTGCTTCTGATCAAATTCCAAATGNGTATTTTGTGTCTCCCTAAGGCTTGATCGAACTAATTCTTGATCTTGTTGGACTAATTTTCCATTAATATTTATNTTACCATTAACACGAAGAGAGACNCTTCCAAAGTCGCCCATATCCATCCCAACCATTTCCAAATATCTTCCACCCTGACGTTCGGTATANCGCTGATCTCCTTGATTTGGTTTATTAAATGATTCAACAAAATTCAAAACCCTATTTACTTGAATCATATGATTAAAATACCAATCAACAGAACAAGTAAAAGGAACCCGCAATATTTCATCATCAANATATTCTGTGAAAGATATAAGTTTCCAACTACTATCTATTGTGATATCAATAATCCGTTCGCCATAACTTACATTTAATATGTTTATTGGTGATCCTAAGGTGTCTTTCATTACACTTAATGGTAATGGTACTTCCGGAAANGCAGAAACCACATAAGGAGATTGAATATGATAACTAACAGGTANCGTTNGGGCANACTCCTCCTGTTGGCCGTAAGCATAATGACTCGAAATTACGGTCATGAAAAATGCAAGAATGACGTAAAGCCCTTTTCTCAAAGGGTTTCTCCTGTATTGTTATTTATGTCGGTTGGCCCCCTCAGGGAACCATCAATCCGATAGCGGTAGGTCTATAGAGAATTCTCCTGTTTTTAACTATAATTATCCTATTTTAGCACATTTATAAGAATTTTACGAAGTTTTTGTAATGCAATCCCACGGTGACTGATTTTATTCTTTTCAGCCNATGAAAGTTCCGCAAAGGTTTTTCCTATATGGGGAACAAAGAATATTGGATCATACCCAAACCCTCCATCTCCTATTATANTTTCAGAAATTATTCCATCAATATGGCCTTCAGTCCATAATTCATCATTTTTATCAATATATGTTACTACTGTACGAAATTTCGCTTTTCTTTTTTCANGAGGGACTCCATCTAATTCAATCAATAGTTTATTAACATTATCTTGGTACGATACATTATTACCAGCATAGCGAGCAGAATATACTCCTGGTGCACCATCAAGAAAATCTACTTCCAAACCAGTATCATCAGCAATTGTCGGTATTCCTGTTATATTAAATACTGTCCTAGCTTTTAATAGACTGTTTTCTAGTAATGTTGNACCAGTCTCTTCAATATCTCCTATTTCAGGAAAGTCAAATAAAGAACAAATTTCTATATTTATCCCTTGTAATGAGTTCTGTAACTCTTTTTCTTTATCTCGGTTATGGGTTGCAAGAATTATCTTCATTTTAATATTTAATAAAAGGTTGGCAAAAAATATATAATTAGATAAAAAACTAAAAGATTAAAAACAAATAGGTTTATCATTTGCAAAAGGGATATCATCAAACTAATTTTCACGGCATTTTTGGGGGCTCGGTAGCTCAGACGGTAGAGCAGAGGACTGAAAATCCTTGTGTCGGCGGTTCGATTCCGTCCCGAGCCACAAATAAAAAAGCCCCTTNTGGNGCTTCTTTATACTTCATATAAATTAATAACTCATATCCATTCCACCACCACCAAATCCTTCTCTATCGCCTGTAGAGCGTCTTTTTTGCTGCATTTTTCCAAAACTATAACTTAAAGATAAAGATACTGACCTTTTATCTCGTCGGCGATCAGCGTCCATTATTCTTGTGTACGATTCTAAACTAATTTGATCAATTAATTGTTCTTCAGTTTCAATAGAAAATTTACTGTTATCTAATAAATCGCGTACTTTTATTGTCATTGTGAGTTTGTTATCAATAAATTTTCTCTGAAACGATAAATTCAGCGTAAGAGAAGGATTGATTTTCCCAGTTGTTATTTCCATAGGCCCTCTGTATCTACCTGATATATCTAAT
>NZXC01000035.1 GCA_002701785.1 Fidelibacterota bacterium | reverse complement strand
GCAGATGATGGCAATAATAATGAAGTTCTAATAACAAATGGTTCAGGTGTGCTTACATGGGGCACAGCAACAATTGCAAATGATGCAGTAACACTAGATATGATGGATGATATTGCACAAGGAAGTATCATCGTTGGAGGCGGTTCTGATGCTCCGACAGCGTTAGACGCAAAAGGAGATACAAAAATACTTGTAGGGGACGGTACTGATCTAGCTTCTGTGACAGTTAGTGGCGACGCTACTCTTGCGAATACTGGTGCTTTAACAATAGCAGCAACTTCTGTTGAAAATTCCATGCTTGCAAATGATGCAGTTGATGCTACGAAGATTGCTGATGATGCTATCAGTGAAGAACATCTTGATGTTACAGCTGTAACAGGTCTTACTGCGGCTGAGGTTGCCCCTGCAGCTGACGATTTTGTTATTATTTATGATGCTAATCAAACTGCTTTAAGGAAAGCTACTTTAGGCGATATTGTTTCTACTCTTGAAACCAGACCAGAAGCTCCACCAACACCAAATAGCAGTTCCGATAGAAGATTCAAAAAGAATATCTCTACCGTATCTGGTGCATTACAGAAACTCAGCAAACTGAATCCAGTGAATTATGACTGGCGTCAAGATGAATTCGAAAACAAAGGATTCAATGATAAGAAACAGTGGGGTTTCATTGCGCAGGAAATCAATGAAATTCTTCCTGAACTCGTTGGAAAAGATGATGAAGATTTCTTAACCTTGAATTATCAAGGTTTTGTACCACTTCTTACTAAAGCTGTACAGGAACAACAAGAAGAAATCGATAGTCAACAGAAAGAAATCGATGCTTTAAAATCACAATTGCAAATGATCATGGATATGTTGGATAACGATATGAGTGATAAAACGGATAACAAAAAAGACAATGATAATCAAAAACCAGTAAAACTCAGTATGGCAACACCAAAATAAGCGGATTTATGTATGAATAACGCTATGCATAGAATAATCCCAGTATTTCTGCTTTTTGCGCAGATCATGATTGGACAAGACTACAAGATGCGTATGTCTGGCTTTAGTGCCATGTCTAATAGTTCCACCTATTCGGAAGGATGGTGGGATGAGGGTGTTCATATAAGAGGATCGCTGGGTGCTCCTGTCATTTCTGAAAGTACAGGGGCAGGTGTAGGTCTAACATCTGGTTTTTGGGTGGTAACACAGGGTTTCTACACGGAACCACCTACTGTGGAACATTTTATCATTATGGATGATGAATTGAATGTGGGAGAAGGTGTAAATCTGAGTGCTAAATTTTCAGATTTCAACGGTATTCTGAATGCCAAGATTTTTGTAAATATTGGTGGGGCAGATAGTGTGTTAGCATTTCCGATGGAGCGTACAGACTCTACGTTTACTGCCTTTATTCCAGATTCATTGGTTACGATTGAGAATTTTATTGTCAGTGCAGAGGTGTTAGATAGTCTTAGTTACGCTGCAAGAAGTAGTTATGTAACGGCTCCAGTTCGATTTGGTGCAGATGCACCTACTTCACGAGTGGATGATAGTGCCTATCCGTTAGGTGTTCCAGATGAAAAATGGCGCTTGGTATCATTTCCTGGAGAATTAGAAAATGGAACACTTACCAGCACAGGTTTGAATACAAAACACATATTCTATTCTCGAGATTGGGAAAACAATAAGTGGTTTACCCCTGATACATTGTATTTAGGAGAAGCATACTGGTTTAAACATATTTATGATAAAGACATTGATTTTACACCAGGTGCTGGTGTTTCATTGCCATTGGAAACATATGATATGGAATTATTCCCTGGTTGGAACTTTATTGGGAATCCATTTTTTATTAGTGTTCCTATTACATTAGATCAAGGCGACTTTTATGGTCCTATTTCCTATGGCATGGATGATAAAAATGGTTGGAGTGAAGTGGTTTCTGAGATGCAACCTTGGGGTGGATATTTGATTTATAATTATACGGATAGTCTCCAAATTGTAGAATTAAAGCCTACATCGCTAGTAGAAGCGAATTCTGACACAATGTTTTCTCTAAATCAAAATCGTCAGATATCCAAATTACCACCACGTGTTGTGATGAACTCATGGCGTTTGCGTATTAGTGCAGATTCCGAAAATTATTTTGACCACAACAACTATATAGGTCGTGATTTTCGTTCCACCGAAGGGTTAGATCGTGGNGATATTTATGAACCNCCNATGATTGATGGCCATCTTGCAGTAGGATTATCACCAGAATCNGATGGNGGATANTATCATACAACNGATATCCGNTCANNNAATGAAACNAATGGNGTTTGGGATTTACGTATTTTAGCAGGAAAAAAAGATGGANCGGTNGATGTACAATTCCATTCTGTNAANGANCCTCCTGAAAATATCGTTNTTGCTCTTGTAGATCTTCAAAGTAGAACCCCNTATCGTGATATTATGGAAACNGGNATTNNTATTNCAGAAAAATCAACNGTTGGNTACGATATGAAGGTNGTNATAGGAGNATCTGATTTTGTANATAATGAAATTCAACGCATNTTGGATGGTATGCCTACNCAATATTCTTTAGGNTATAATTATCCAAACCCATTTAACGCCAATACGCGCNTGGATTATTCTTTGCCAGTTCGATCTCATGTTAGTATTCGGTTATATAACATGTTGGGTCAGGAAGTCGCTGTATTAGTAAATGAAGAGCAGCCTTATGGTAATCGTTATGTGGTGTGGGATGGACTTAATAATCAAGGTAATGTGGTAGCTTCTGGAGTATATCTAGCAGAGTTTACGGCTGGCAGTTTTCTTGCAACACGCAAGATGATATTGATGAAATAACCTTTATTTCCGATATACATATCATTTTAGATTCTACATATGCGTAAGGTAATTCGTTTTTCCTTTATCTTAATAGTGTTGCAATTTATGTATATATACGCCGATCCACCTATGAAGCGCACGATTACATTGCAACAAAAAAACACGTTTAAAAATGAAGTATTTCGGTATTTACGATATTTTCGTATTTCAACTGAAGATATAGAATTATCATTTTCCATAATAGAAAACGATAATATCCTATTTTCTGCCACGGTACAATCTAGAAGAAATAATTTTGAGGAAGTGCTCGTGAAAACCTATGCATGTATTGGTCGAGTGATGATCGCAGTACCTAATAGCAAGTTAAATGAAGGACAGTTATTAATTTTACCATCAATTATTAATGTTCAATGTCATGTTCCAGTAGGAAGAGATAATACATATTTTTCCACATCTGCAAATAGCAAAGAGGTGATTCAATTTACCAATGGTGTGATAACGGCAGAGGGATTCCTTGTTGCACTGAAAGAAACAATGGATGGATCATTTGTCCCTTATTCGGATAAATCAGTATCTAGCATTATGAATGCGGATGTTGATTTTGAAAATTTGATTGCGGTACGAATGGCGTTAGAGGGGAAAAACAATCCAAGACTTTCCAGCGTGCTTACCTTAGCAAGTAAAGCAAAATATATTCCTGGTCTCGAAAGTAAAATTGAAGTAATGATGCTTGAAAAGATAAAATCAAAACATTGGGATTTGATGACGGAAACATTTGGTTATTCGCCAACAAATAAACAGATAAAACGAATTGGAAAGCAAGTATTTTATCATATTCAAATGCAGCCTGCAGATATTATAAATACCCATATGAATGATTCGTTGCGTTATGTGTGGAAAGGGAGAAGATACCCAGAGCCTTTAAATATATATTACCGTGATTATAATGCAAAATATGGAATTAAAAGACCCAGTATTAATGATTAACTATTTTATATAAAAATTATGGATAAGAATAAATTAAATATGGATGAAAACCTTTCAGAGAAAGATCTCATTGATCATATTGATGAAGCTCCATTAGAACATATTATAGAAACGTTTCCTGTACCAGTTGAAAATTTAAATATTTCAAATGATGATGATATAGAGAGAAAAAGTTTAGAGCATAAGCTTGCCAATATATTTATGGCGATCAAGAATGAAAAAGAAGAAACGCAAGAACTGGCTCAACTATTAAAAAAATATGTGGAGCAAGAGGGGAGTTTATCATCAGAAGAAATGAAAAAAGTGAAAGAACAATTTTCTGATCTATTAAAAATAGCTGGATTATCCATCCCCATCATTATGCCATTTAGTTTTGTTATCATTCCTTTAATAATGAAGCTAGGTCAAAAAGTAGGTGTGAAGATATTGCCAACATCTTTTTATGGTGATAGCGGATTTGATTAATATTCAAATCCCATTGTTTTTATTTAGCATAATTATAAATTCCCGAGCTTTTATTGAAGATAGATAGTAATATAGAGTTTCGGGGCCGTAGCTCAGTTGGGAGAGCGCCTGAATGGCATTCAGGAGGTCGTCGGTTCGATCCCGTCCGGCTCCACAGGTTGATTTTTTTTGATGAAGTTACATAAATATACTTTCTTTGTAATAATTGGACTGTTTGTATTTACAAGCTGTTCATCTACTCGACAAATAATGTCAGGGTATCGCCGTGGTATGGTAATACCTGAATCTGCGGAGCCTTATCCAGAGCCAACTCCTCGATCATTGTTGCTTGGAAAATTGACGCCACTGCGTACATGCTATGATGTAACCTTTTATGATATGAATATCGATATTGACATTGATACGAGAAAAATTGCTGGATATGTGGATTTTCATTCTATTGCCATGGATAACTTTGTAAAGTTACAATTTGATCTGGCAAAGAATATGATTATTGATGAAGTAAATTTTCGAGGGAAAAGCTTACCTTACACGCGAGAAGAGGATGCTATATTTGTTACCTTTCCTCAAATCAATAAAAGTGATTCTTTTCAATTTCGAGTGACATATCATGGGGAGCCAATGGAAGCAAAAAAACCCCCTTGGGATGGAGGCTTTGTATGGAAAACAGATAAAGCTGGGAGAGATTTTATTGGTGTCGCATGCGAAGGTGATGGCGCAAGTTTATGGTGGCCAAATAAAGACCATCCCACGGAAGAGCCCGATAGTATGGCTATCAATGTTACCGTACCAAGTGATATAATGTGTGTAGCAAATGGGCAGTTACGAGAAACCATCAAAACAGATGTAAAAACAACCTATAAATGGTTTGTATCGAACCCCATTAATAATTACAACGTATCAGTTAATATTGCTAATTATGCAGTTATTAATGATACAATACATTCCATAACTGGTATACAACCTGCTCAATATTATGTATTGGATTATAATGAAGATGTAGCAAGAGAACATTTTAAAGAAGCTCGAGATATGATGCGTTCATTAGAAAAGTTTTTTGGTCCATTCCCATGGTGGGAAGATGGGTATAAATTAGTGGAAACCCCTTATTTAGGAATGGAGCATCAATCAGCGATTGCATATGGGAATGATTTTAAAACCTATGATAGCGGAGTTCGGTCTATTTATGGCTACATTGATTACATAACTCTTCATGAAACTGCTCACGAATGGTGGGGGAATAATATAACTGCTTGTGATGGAGCTGATGTATGGTTACATGAAGGTTTTGGCATGTATACGGAGGTTTTATATGTCGAGGATAGATTGGGGTATCCAATGAGTATCCATTATTTATTAGAAAAAAGAAAAGGGATTGCAAATCGTCGGGCAATTGTCGGTCCAAGAGATGAATATTATTGGGGATTTGAGGATGCATATAACAAAGGGGCCTGGATTTTACATACGTTACGGAATGTATTAGATGATGATGCGATGTTTTTTGGGATTCTTTCTGGTTTTCAAGAGGAGTTTGCAAAGCAAATTGTTTGTACGGAAGATCTTATAGAATATATTAATCGTGTTTCAGGAAAAGATTTTTATGCATTTTTTAATCAATACATTTTTGATCGCAGACCGCCTGTTTTAGAGTATAATATTACGGATAATAAATTGTTTTATCGATATAGTGGTATTGTAGATGGATTTACGATGCCCATTAATGTGTTAGTGAATAAAGAGGAAATACGTATAAAACCGACTATAGTAACGCAAGAATTAGATATTCCTGATTATGCAACGGTTCAAATAATGGATTGGGAGTATTTAATAATGAAAAAAGAAGATGATATATTAAAAATAAATTAATGGTATTTAGGATATGCCATTTCAATTAGATAACTTGGAAAAAATAAATACAGGATTCAAAAAAATATGAAAGATGACCATTATTTATCATTATTTAAAGTACTAGATAGTGAGCAGCAAATTATTATGAGAACAGATCAAAAAGCATTTACCATGCTTTCCTTGATGGGTGTGTTTATGGTTTTCTTTTTAGTGCATTTTCCTAAAATACAAATAAACTGGTTTAACTTTATCATGCTTATACTCTATCTAGTTGCGGCGCTTGTGGCGCTTATCCAATTAATTATGGTGATAAATCCTAGAATTAAGCGAAGAGAGAAACAGGATGATTTACCTGAAACAAACCCTACTTATTTTAAAGGGATTGTAAGTTTTAATAGTGCCTCAAAATATGGGAAATATTTACGAAAAATTATGGATGACGAAAATAGGGCCTATACGATGTTTGCGAATCAAGTGTATTCAGTTGCTTCCATCAATGATTACAAACATGGACATATGCAAACGGCAATACGTTTCTTTGCAGTAGCTATTATATCTGAGTTATTAATCGTAATGTCTGTAGCGTATACAAGATCTTTACCGTTTCTATTTGGTGGATAATGAATAGATATTTTTCGATTTTCTTTTGTGTATTAATTGTGGCTGTTGGATGCACCCCAAAGGCTATTCCTGGACCTGAAGGCCTACAGGGGCCTATTGGTCCAAAGGGTCAAGAAGGAACTGAAGGGTCTAAAGGTGAATCAGGTTTGCAAGGTCCTCCAGGACCCAAAGGGGAACCAGGGAAATCAGTTAGTTCAGAAGTACTTAATAATTTGAAACAAAAATTAGAGTTACTTGATGCTTCAATGGATAAAAAAGAAAAAATATGTTCATTAATATCCTATAAAGAAGGTATTGCACCTCCAGTTCTTGGTTTTGCTGCATTAACAACAAATGGAAAAATATTATTTATGAAAAATCCGAGCCCAATTTCAATCGGTAGCAAGTTTAAATTTCAAACACAGATTGCTGATCGTTCAGATTTTGTTGCATTAAATGTTCTTGAAGGTACAGAAGGTGAAAGAACATTCTATGTCGCTATTACTGCAGATGGGCATCATTATTATTCTGAAGATCTAAAAAAGTGGAATCCTCAGGGTCAAAGTTCCTTTTAAACTGGCTGCTTTTATTAAAAATATTTAAGGCCTTGAATCACTAGATTTGGGCCTTTTTTTGTTTTAGTATATATCATATGATTGCGTGTTTTATCAGTTTATTATTATTTATCGGTTTTCTCAATGCTTCCGATCCTATTGTTATTGATGGTCTTTGGGATGATTGGGATTCAATCCCTATTGCTGTTATAGATGAAGAAGGGGACTATACTGGAGATGATTGGGCGGAATTGAAGATATCTAACGATAATGAGTTTCTATTTTTAAAAATTCAATTACACAGTGAAGAAACCTTACTCCAAAATTGGAATAATTTTCACTTATACATTGATGCAGACTTTGATTCATTAACAGGTCATCCATTTCGTGGGGTAGGTGCTGAGTTAGAGTGGCATTTTGGTGAACGTTCCGGACAATATTTTGTTCAGGATGGAGTGATTGATATAGGGCAGAATGATATTACTCTACGACAGGCTCCTACTGTGACAAGTAATGAATTTGAAATTGCTATTGCACTTGATTCTTTTGTGTTAAATAATCCGGATTCTATTGCAATTATTTTCAATAGTAATAATGACTATGGTGATTTGATGCCAGATAATTGGGGAGGAATTATATATCAAATTGATTCTACTGAAGTAGAAGAATTAGAACCCATATCATTAGAAAAGGCTGATATCCGTTTAGTGAGTTATAATACCTACAATACAGGTATTGTTGAATCAGATCGCCAACCATATTTTCAAAGAATATTTCAAGCATTAGATCCAGATATAATTGCGTTGCAGGAACACAGTGAATGGGATGAAATAGGTGATATTGTATCAAGCTGGTTTCCCAATGACACTTGGTATCAAGGGTATACGTTCCGTGATCTTGTAATATTAAGCAAATATCCTATTTTAGAAGAGTCGAATTTGATTAGTTCTGAGAGATCAATGTGTTCATTATTAGAAATTGATAATCCAAATCAACCTTATGTATTAATTATAAATTCTCATTTTTCCTGTTGTGATAACGATGATAATAGGCAGGAACAGGTTGATGAATTAGTTCAAGTTCTTAGAGAATGGATTTTATATGGCGATGGTCCGTTTGATCTACCTGATAATACACCGATTTTTCATGTTGGGGACTTTAATTTTGTCGGATATCAACAACAAATAAACACAGTAACTCTTGGGGATATATACGATGAATCATCATATGGTAATGATTTTCCTTTGGATTGGGATGGTAGCTCAGCTACTGATCTTTTCTCTAGACACACGCATAAAAGAATGGGATATACATGGCGAAATGATGGGAGCTCATATAATCCAGGGAAATTAGATTATATTATTTATACCGATAGTAACATATCTATATCAAGACATTTTGTACTAAATACCTTATCCATGCCTGATAGCGTATTAATTGAATGGGAATTAGAGTCAGATGATACGAATGAAGCTTCGGATCATTTGCCTAGAGTAGCAGATTTTATAATAAACGATCTTGAAGTTTCTGAAGAAACAAGTATAGCCCACAATTTTGCCTTACACGAACCGTATCCAAATCCATTCAACCCAAGAGTTAATATTCCAATATATTTGGATAGAAAAGCATATATACAGTTGAATATTTATGATATACATGGACGATACGTGACCGCTTTAGCAGATGATGTCTTTACGTCAGGGAATAAAGTATTTTATTGGGATGGAGCTTCATTTGCAAATGGTATATATTTTGTTCACTTACAAATGAATAAAGATGTACAAACGCAGAAAATTATCTTATTAAAATAATTGCAATCTGGAGGTCTTATTAGCAAAGATAACAATTCTTCAATTGTTTATTCAACAAATCCTGATTTCGATAAAGATCAAGAGCAAGAAATGGATATGGATCCTGATGGTAAGCAAGATTTGCGAATTCATTTGATTAGAAAAGGTGGAGGGAAGATTGTAACTGTAATTCGAGGGTATAAAGGAAGTAAAGAAGATTTAAAAACTTTAGGTAAATATTTGCAATCATCCTGTAGTACTGGAGGCACTTTCAAGCAAAATGAAATAGCATTACAGGGAGATTTTCGTAAAAAGGTGAAAGATCTTCTGATTAAAAAAGGATATAAATCAAAATTTAGCGGGGGATAATGCTCTATCATTTACTAAGACCGATTGCCATTACAGGAATTAATTTATTTTATAATTCTATTTCTGTGGAGAATCAGGATAGGGTACCAAAAAAAGGTCCTGTGATTTTTGCTGCAAATCATCCCAATACAATGATGGATCCTCTTATAGTAGCTGCAAGTTGCGGACGTAGAGTATCATTTTTAGCAAAAAGCACGTTATTTTTGAACTCTATTGTTTCCAGGTTATTGAGCATGATTGGAATTATACCTGTTTACAGGAAAAGTGATGCAAAAGATGATATGCATAAGAATGAAGAAATGTTTTCAGCTACCTACCGGCATTTAGAGAGGAATCACGGCTTATTAATATTCCCTGAAGGAGCATCTACCCCAGAACGAATTATTCATAAAATTAAAACTGGCGCAGCAAGAATTGGACTAGGAGCTGAGGAAAAGAATGATTTTTTATTAAATGTACAAATTGTTCCTGCAGGAATAAATTATTCGGCGAGTACAAAATTTCGCAGTGATGTTCATTGTAGATTTGGTAGGCCAATTAAATTAATGGACTATAAAGAGAAATATCAAAAAGATAATTGGTTAGCAGTAGAGGAAGTTACTAATCAAATACGTAAAGCTCTTGAAAAGCTTACAACAACAGTTTCTGATAAAGCAGATGAAGACATTCTTAAGTCATTAGAATCAATATACAAAAAAGAGCTTACTGTAAATTTAGGAATGGATAAAAAATCTAAGAGTGATGACTTTAATATATCCAAAGGTATTATAAAAGCGTTGGAATGGTTTAGTAAAAATAAACCTAAATGGACACTTGATATGAAACAGTCTATATACAACTATATTAGTATGTTAGATAGGCTTAATATTCGCGATGATTTTTTATCTACAGGACAATCAAAGATCACTTTTTTCCGTCGTATTCAATCATGGTTATTTTTAATTATTGGATTTCCAATATTTGTATATGGTGTAATAATTAATTATTTACCGTACAAAATATCTGGTCATCTTGCGGTATGGGCAGTAAAGGGGAATATTGCTGATATAAGTTCAAAAAAAATGCTCATTGGTCTAGGTTTTTTTGTTTTTTGGTATTCATTGTTACTTCTATTATTTCATTCTACTAGTTTTGACTTGATTTGGACTATACTTTTTTTTGCGACTTTTATTCCTGCAGGAAATTTCTCTTTATATTATTTTAGGAAAGCCAAGAATTATCAACAACATATTCGGTTTTTAACTATTTTTTATCAGAAACGTATTTTATTATATGAATTAATTGAGAAAAGATTGAGTATTATCAATGAATTAAATAGAGCAAAAGATGATTATTTTGCTCAGTTAGATAAAAAAGATAATAATTAACAAAATGGAATATTTCTTTAGTTTATTAGAAATATTTTTTCTTGATATCTAATCTATTCCATAAATTAAGGCCATGAAAATATTTAATTATACTTTATTGACTGTTTTAATCTTCTTAGTTGCTTGTACAAAATCTGAGAAGGATGTTGTTGGTGATATAACTTTATTAGTTTCTACAAATGTTCGGGGTCAACTTGACCCCTGCGGATGAAAGAAGAATCCTCTAGGCGGTCTGTCTAGAAAGTCAACATACGTTAAACAATTAAATAATGAAGGAAAGAATGTAGTTATTCTTGATGCAGGTGATTTATTGTTTAATAGTTCTGTATTAGTAGATGTTCAATCAGAAGCGGATAAATTGCGTGCCCAAACAGTTATTAAAGGTTATGAAAAGATAGGGTGTGATGTTGTTAATGTAGGAGGCTTTGATATGGCGGCTGGAATTGACTATCTTCAACTAATTGTTGATAGCACCGAGATTCCATTTATTTCAGCGAATATTATAGATTCTAAGACTAAGCAGCATCTATTTCCTCCACACCATATAATTGAAAATGCTGGTATATCCATAGGTGTGATCGGTCTTACAAATTTAATTCCATCACATGTTCGAACAGTAAAGCTTGAAGATTTTATCTCTGTTGGAAAAGCACAGATAGCCGAACTGCGAAAGAAAGTTGATATTGTTGTTGTATTAGCAAATGTGAATAGAGATAAAAATAAATTGATGAATGAAGAATTTATTGATGCAGATTATGTGTTTCTTAGTAGAAATCCGATGAGAACAAGATCTGGGACAGAGCAACCATTAAATGGGCCATTTACATATGGAAGTAATATTCAAGGAAAATATTTAGCACAAATTGATATTAATTTAACGGAGATAGATTCTCCACTAGTAGATGTTTCAAGTTTGCACACTCAAATGGATAATATTGATAAACGTTTGCAAAGGTTTCAGAATAAAGATCCAAAAAAGTCATTGGAAGATATTTATGCTGATCAGCCTCGAATAATAAAATTAATCGGTGAATTGAGACAAAATCGTGAATCTTTTGAGAAAAATCTTAAACTAGCCAAAAATACTTCTTTATATAAAAGTGTTTCATTATCGCGAAAGATAGATGATGATCAAGTAATGCTAACATACGTTACAGATGTACTTCAACAGTGTGAAGTGCTTACAAAATTTAAACATAAGAATAATCTCATGAAAAATTCTTCAGAATTTGAAAAGAATTTTAAAAAGGGTATTAAATCTGGATGAACATAGGATTGCCATCGGTTCAGGTTTTTGTATTAATAGTCTTCTCATCAGTATTTAGCTTATTTGTCAACGGTGTTCGTACTGATGGTATTCCTTTACTTGCTAAGGAGCTTGATGTAGCAGATAATATTGAAATTACAGTTGACGAACCGCAGCTTTTAGCTATTACATTAGAACAAGCGATTGATTTATATAAGAAAGGTACAGTATTTATAGATGCTAGAGAGCCAGAATATTTTACTGATGGTCATATAATGGGTGCTTGGAATATTCCATTTTTTTTCGAGCTAACATTTAAGCTTGATAGTCTCCAAGGAAAAGATAGCCCTATAGTGCTTTATTGCAGTGCTGACGAATGTGGCTCAAGTGAAGATTTAGCTTATGAATTACAAGCAGAAGGTTTTACTAATTTATATGTTTTCAAAGGAGGGTGGACTGAATGGAGTGAAAATGGCCACCCAATAGGTCCATGATTAGTTTAAAACAGCGTTCAGTACTTGTATTATTTTCAAGAATAGTGTTAGGTGTAGTTCTTATTGCTGCGAGCATTGATAAAATTCTCCACCCAGAAGCGTTTGCAAAAATAATTGGGAATTATAATGTATTACCTTTTGGTCTGGAAAATATTGTTGCTATTATTTTACCGATCTTAGAGTTATTTGTCGGATGTTGCCTTATTTTTGGTGTTATGCTTGATGGTTCGGCAGTAATCACTGCTGGAATGATGTGTGTATTTATTATCGCTTTATCACAGGCGATGATTCGAGGAATCGATATTAATTGTGGTTGTTTTAAAGTTTCTGTAGAGAATGGTGGAAGCCATATAGGATTTAGAAGAATTGTTGAAGATATTATATTTTTAGGTCTGGCACTTTTTATTCTGAATCGTGGCAAACGAAAGTGGGAATTGTATCCTAAAACTTGATTGACTAGATAATCAGCACTATATAAATTCATACCGCTTTTTACAAATGCGAGAGTAGCTCAGCTGGTAGAGCACCACCTTGCCAAGGTGGATGTCGCGAGTTCGAACCTCGTCTCTCGCCCAGAGAAGAAACCCCTGTTTTATAATGGGGGTTTTCTTTTTATTGAAGTCTTCTAAGTAGTCACACCTATTCAACCCTATGTCAAATATATGCTAAAAAGGGATACGTTTTTAAGGGATATACTTTTAATGCTATTTTTTGGGTAATTGAATCTTTAATCCTTATATTGATATTGACTGAAAACGCTTCATTAAATATATCGCACCAAAGGATTAACCTTACCTTGGTTATTATGATGAAGAAGAACATACTAGCATTTTTTATTTTATACAGTTTGATTGCTGGTCAAAGTCAACTGATTACCGTTGCCGTATTAGATTTTGAAGGACAGGGAATCTCTGTCCAAGAAGTAAAAACCCTTACAG
>NZXC01000034.1 GCA_002701785.1 Fidelibacterota bacterium | reverse complement strand
GGCTTAGAATAGAATGAAAAACGTTCATATTCATTAATTAGCCATAATTCCTCTTCATTGGGATCATACATATTATCTTCTATCATTTTTTTCACCAAAGCTTCAACTTTTGGTTTATTTCCTTTATAAGGTGATTTTTTTGCCATTATTAATAACCTAAATTACTTATTCTACATTCCATTTAATTCACTGTATAAGATATTTAAGTAATGATACATGGGCAAGTTATTTTATCAGAAAATTAAAGAAATATCATTTTTTTAATGCCAATGTTAATCCATCTCCTATGGGCACAATACTAATGTCAACTCTTGAATCTATGTGTAATTTTTTATTTAAAGACCTAATAGATTCTGTATCAATATCATTGATGCGTTCATCAACAACGTCTCCACTCCATAAAACGTTATCTATTGCAATTAATCCTCCAGGACGTAATAATTTCAAACATAACTCATAATAATTATCATAATTTATTTTATCGGCATCAATAAATGTGAAATCAAATGTATTCGACAAGCCATTATCAATTAATTTTTGTAGAGTATCTATGGCAGGACCAATGTTTAAATCAATTTTATCCCTCACTTTTGCATCCTCCCAATATTTTTCAGCTATATCAGTATATTTTGTACTTATATCACAAGCGATTATTTTCCCATCAACTGGTAAAGCAAGCGCAACACATAATGAGCTATATCCAGTGAATACACCAACCTCAATTGTTTTGTTTGCTCCCATTATTTTTATAAGTAGTTGCATAAATTGACCCTGTTCAGGAGAAATTTGCATATTATGCTGCTCCATTCTATATGTATATGCGCGTAAAGAAGATAAGTTTTCATCTTCTCTTAGCGAATTTTCACATAAATATTTATAAATAGAGTCTGTTATTGAAATTGTTTGATTGCTCATTTTATTATACCTCTAGTTAAAGAGTTGCTTTATTATTTTATTACAAATTGTAATAGATATTTACACCACTAAAAATAGTTGAAAGACTACCACGTTGAAGAGGGTCTTTCCATAAATCTACTAAACCATAGTGTATAATAATTCGAATCCCAATCTTTTCATTCAAACCAAAAGATCCTCCCATTAGCACTCCATAATCAATGTTAAGTTCTTCAGACTTAATAGTTATAGAACTTCCCGTAGAATATGTTTCATTTGCGCTTAATGGACCAGCAATATAAACACCTCCAAGAAGCATTATTTTCCCAATATTTATTGGATAATAAGATTCGATATTTAAAAAAGATACATTTAAAGTAGTATCGATATCTGAACGCCCATTGATAAATCCACCATTTATATATCCAATACTAGTTTTAACAGGGCCCAGTTTACGTTCAATTGCAAATGAAAGTGATTTTACATCTCCAGACCATTCTTGCATTTGTTTATTTTGATGTACAACATTTGAATGATTGAATCCACCAACTAGCGTTAATCCTATCTCTGCATTTAAGAATGAACACAATATTAAAATGAAATAATATATTTTATTTAATCTCATAAAACGAATAAAAGTATAAAATATTTTAACTTTCTTTACTTATTGATAGTCTAAAGACTAAATTCAATTAAGGAGAAAATAATGAATAAAATACTACCAATAATAATAATTAGTTTATTATTTACAATAGGTTGTGAAAACTTTTTTGGTATTGGAAATGATTCCGGTGATCCGTATGCAAATGATATGTTGCTATATGATTTGGAGCAGGATTTAGCGTTATCTGAAAAACAAATATCTGATAGTAAAGATTTTTTACGGAGTGGGCGTGATTACTTTCCTGATAATGCATCTTTGTGGAAACTTGCTTTATATCTTCAACAAAATTTAACAGAAGAGCAAAAAGAAAGACTCCTTTCACCACCTGAATATCTTAAAGCCGAAGAAATATCTGAAGAAAATGATCAGCATCATAAGCGTCTTCGTCATCATCATCGTATGGGTGAATTCATACGCTCAATCTTAAATGCAGATCAATTATCTGATTATGATGAGATAGTTAATTATAAAAAGATGACATTAGAAGAAATATTCAACTCATTAAAGATGGAAACACAAACAAAACAAGAAGCACATAGAGAAATGATGGGTGTAATGGAGTGGTTTAGAGCAGCAATGGATAAACTATTAACGGACGAACAAAAATCTATTTTAGAAGAAATGCGTAAGCAAAAAGATGATAATTGGCGCAAAAATAGAGGTGGATATGGCAAACACGCAAAAGATCATGACAAGATGCGCCAAGAAATGTATGATGTTCTTGCTATGACAGAAGAACAAATCTCTACACTTGAAACTCTTGAAGAATCATTTAAATCATCCCTAGAATCATTACATAATAACTTTGTAGACGGCATTGTGAATTATACACCTGAGGAATACATACAAAATGTTGGAAGTATTGCCGATTCATTTCATGAAGATAAGATATCTATTTTTGATACAGTTCAATTAGAAATAATTGAAATACATCGTGCTTTAGCGCGTCGTTTTATGAAACACTCACGATGGGGATATAAAGGTTAATTAGTAGTATTCAATAATAAAAAAGGGGCTGTATAGCCCCTTTTTTATTATTTTTTTCTTCCAAGATGCGGCTCATAAAATGAAGATGAATATTTTTTCAAATGTTTAATTATTTCATTTGAAACTTTATCAAATTCTTCCTGAATAAGCCAATGACCAGCATAAAGCTCTACAAAATTATATGGGCCATTCATATACTTCTCGCTTAATTCTACAGATTTCCTACCAATAGCCATATCCATATTACCCCAGATAAATAAAGTAGGTACCTCAACATTTCCAAATTGTATATAATCACTAGGCTTTCTTCTATTTCCAATATTTGCTCGATACCAATTTAAAGCTGATCGAAGTGCGCCTCGTTGACGAAAAACATTTAAATAAGCATTTATTTCTTCTTCCCCATGTACTTTCCAAACTCTTTTAAGGTTTTTATAATTATTAAATGACATATATAATTCTGGAAAGAATGGCATATTAAAGAATCCTATATATTTGCTCTTTTCTTTTTGATCAAAATCATTGTTGTATGCTTCTTGAAATGCTCTCATATGAGGTATTGACAATGAAGTCCAACTATACATCATATCTGGATATTCAGCAATAAATGCCCATCCAACGGAAGATCCCCAATCATGACCGACAAGATGAAATCGTTTTAATTTATATGCATTTACAATGGCAAGAACATCGCTTACTGTATGTTTAAGAGTATATTCTTTAATAAGAGTTGGTCTTGCTTTTGGGCTATAGCCACGCTGATCAGGTGCAATAACACGATAGCCTTTTTTCACTAATAAATCCATAAGCCTGATCCACATGTATGATGTCTCCGGGAATCCATGTAATAATATTACTGTCTCACCTCCATTCTCCATCCCTCCTATTCTACAATTCAATACATATTCACCATTGTTTATCTCAGCAAACCATTCGTCATTAATAATAATTTCTTTCACTGAATTTGAATTATTAGCCCCCATAGTAATAGACAAACTAAAAATAATTATGGAAATAGATTTGAAATAATTATTAGGCATGTTGATCAATCGATGATCCTATCAATTGTTTTAAAATAAATGTCGGTTTTTTGCTATCCAATTATATATTAATTCTGATGTAAATCGAAAAGGTGGCACCCATTTATATAAAATGAATAATAACTTGGCTTTGTTAGCAGTATAAAATAATTGAAATATTGCTTCAGCTCCTTTGGAAACCTTATCATTAATATTTATAAAATGAACCGATTGTAAACATGCTGCTCTAGTAACATGTTCATAATCTAATGGAATATTTTGAAGTGGAATAAATGTTACATAATTACCAGTAAAAGTTTTGAATTTATTAGCCCACTTAATACAAAATTGGCACTCACCATCATAGATTAATAACGGCCGTTTATCATGATTATTCATTTTTCTCTGGCATATTCTTCATACCCTCCATCAAGACTAAAAACGGTTTTGAATCCATTTTGAACGAAATACTCTGATGCCCCTTTACTGCTATTACCAACATAACAATATACCAAAAGATTTATTTCTCGATCTGTCTTTTCCAAAAAATTATCAATATTCTCCGCAGAAATATTGATTGATTTAGGAATGCTTCCATCTTCATAAGATTCTTTATCCCTAATATCAACTATAACAGTATCAGGGTGTTCTAATAGCAATTGAGCTTCATCCAAACTAATACATTTATAACTCATATTAATTTTTTTTAGATTAATTAAATAAAGTACAGCTTATTAGAGTTTTAGGAATAAAACTAACCACGAATAAATAGTAATTCATGATTTTCTGATTGATCAGGTTGAAACTCATAACCATTATCATTAAAACCATGTAAATCATCTATAGATTGAACTCTATTCTTAATGATAAACTTAGACATCATACCTCTTGCGCGCTTAGCAAAAAATGATATGACCTTGGGAATGCCATTTTTTACATCTTTAAAAATAGGTTTTATTACAGGAACATTTAGAGTTGGTAAATCAATCACTTTAAAATATTCATCCGAAGCACAATTCACTATATACTTACTTTTATGATTATTGATATCTCTATTTAATTGTTCTGAAATTTTTGTTCCCCAGAATTCATATAAATTTTTTCCCTTTGAATTATTCATCGTTGTTCCCATCTCTAATCGATAAGGTTGAATAAGATCTAATGGNCGTAGTAAACCATAAAGACCTGATAAGATACGTAAATGATCTTGCGAATAGTTAAANTCATCCTGACTAAATGTTTCTGCGCCTAACCCTGTATAGGTATCNCCATTAAATGCTAACGCTGCTTGTTTGGCATTCTGTTCATCAAAAGGCAGCTTCCAATCTTGAAAGCGTTGGACTGTTAAATTTGCAATGTTTTCACTTACGCTCATTAATTTCATTATATCATCAAACGTNTAATCTTTTGCTTTATCAACAAGTTTTTTTGATTCATCCAAAAAATCACATTGAGTGAATGCTTTTATTGGTGAATCAGCGTTGAAGTTTAGTTTTTTTGCTGGTGAAATAACTGCTATCATATTTTACCTTATATATAGTTTAAGTTTAATATTTAATCCCCAACTTATTATAAATAAACGACAACANCCAAGCTGGGCCAATAAGGAGAAATTGTAGATCTTGAANAAATGATGGTTTCTTCCCTTCNATCTTATGACCAATAAATTGTCCAATCCATGCAANAACAAATATCATTAATGAAGTTTTCCATAACGGGGTATGAAAATTTGTATTGATATAAGAATTTCCAGCTAGAAGTGAGAANCCAATAATGAACATACCTATTGCCATNACNGGAGAAAGNCGNATATAATATAGAAGAATAAGAGCNGTAATTATAATCGCCCAGTTTAGTTGCAGATTATTGATAATTAAAGGCATATANCCATGAGGTATGGACCACCACAATCCCATGATGCTAAACATAATTGCAGGCACACATACCCAATGAATCTTCTTGTTTAATGGATTCTGATGACTTTNACCATACTCATCCAACCAATTGTGTACAGATTTCATAAANTATCTCTCTATGTTAATTATAAAAAATCCTACTTAATCAAGACCATTTTATTATTCTTTATATAACCTTCAGTTTGTAACTGATACAGATAAATACCAGCACTTACNTTGTTACCAATATTATCTTTACTATCCCATTCTAATGTATGGTATCCAGGATCTTTTAGACCTNCTTCTAATAATCTGATTTCTCTACCAAGTGCATCATATATTTTTAATGAGATTTCACTTCGCTTTGGGAGATAATACATAATTTTAGTTAACGGATTAAATGGATTAGGATAATTCTGATACAAACGATAATCTTCAGCTAATAAATTANTCTGGGTACNCCCAAGATAATTACTATTTTGCTCCCCAGGAGTACCATTTACTAAGGATGCTGTCCAATTACTGTATATTCCATTATCAATTAATGGATTTATAAGTTCTAAAGTTGGTCCGTCACCATCTGGTTCTGGTGGCCATGGATCATCATCATCATATGTTAATGAATCCATTAATATTCCATTATTATTATATANACGTATTAACTCTCCACCTCCGCTAAGACCAAAACCAAGATCTCCTATATATGAATCCACCATTGGAAAGTGATTTTTAAAATCCATTGTATCACGACATAAAACAACATATTCATTTGGNTGNAATANAGTTCCTTCAGGTATTGAAAATAGATGATCATCACCTACCTGACCTTCATCCCTAAAAAACCAATTGCTCATATCAAATATTGAATCTGTCGGATTATATATTTCAACCCAGTCTTCAGGGTCAAAGGTGTCNCTTGAATTATAATTTATTTCGTTAATTGTTGGTACAGAACCAGATGATGGTAAAGAACCAATTGAATATTCAAAGAAGTCTCGTTCTGCTTTTCTTGGCTCAAGAATAATTGCATCATTATCTCTAGCTCTAACATAGTACTTTATATTTTCTCCATTCGAAAAATATGGAACAAGNGCACCATATACATTATCATTTTCTTCTCCATCATGATGNAAACCATCATCATACATTTCTATGGATTGNAAAAAAGTCGAGTACTCATTAATTGTAACCATAAGTTCAACTTGTGTTGNGTTTTCAACTGTAGCATTAATAAANACAGAATCACCTGGAAATGGNTTAGGGTTATTTTGACTAACNGAANANATTATTGGTGCTGATTTAGNAATTTCGGGATGATCTAATAAATATTCTCTCCTAGGACCAACAGTAGAAACAATTCCACAAATATGTATATAGTTGGTACTTAAATAGTTGGTAACATTGTAACGAAAATAATCTCCTAACGTAAAAGGGTAAAATAAATTAGGATCATTTAAAGCATATGTTTCAATGCTATCCTGAATTTCTGTTGCCCAATTATAATAATATTCTGTATTATATATTTCATTGATTATTGTACGCATATGCGCAGTATATATCATCTTATAAAGTGGAACCTGCATTAGTTTACTGAAAAGTGGTCTAGTTAAATTATTTTCATAATAGAATGGTGGATGATTATATACCCAATAAGCGTTCCCGCCAAAAAGTAGAAATAAATTGATTACACTCCCCCCAAATGATTGGTCTTTATCCCATGGAATAACTTCAAACTGTCCACTAGCATTTTGATACAAATAATAATTATGAGGTAAAAATGGAAATATATAACTATCAAGATCAGGTATTACTACTGATGAAGCAAAATACCATAATACTCGATCAACATTTAAAATGTGTTCAATATTTTCTATATCATAATTAAGTGTTGATATTAATTCTATTAAATCAGACCATCCATGTTCCGACTTTAATTCATACCCTTTTTGATATTCAAATGCATTAGAGTCTGCCCCATGCCAAACCAAATCTGGCCATGCTAAATAATCTTCACCATATTGGAATTGAGGTTCGCACTTAAAAAAAGTTCCTTCATCATTACCAAAATGCTTACGGAGGAATTGTTTATTGATGGATTCAGCATTTACATATAAACCTAAATCCTCACCATAAATAGATACATTCATATATCCGGCTTCTGGTGTAGGTAAATAAAAACCAGAAGATAAATAACCAATTGTTTCTCGTACAAATGTTGGATCAAAGATAGAATTTGATAGTTTAAGTTTTTCATAACCCATCACATTTTGGTCATCATGGACAAATTCTACATCTATATTAAAAGGGAGTTTGGGGTTCCCATTTTCATTAGGTTCTACAAACGATGAGTTTCCTTTATATCTAACGCCAACACTATCATAAGCGACTCCATTAACAGTTATATCAGCTAACAGATAGCTTTTATCATCTGCATACCACCTCGCCTGTAAAATGGAATCGTAGTTAGAGTTATAGAATTCAATATTTATATTATGAACTGTATATGGATCATATAATTCTTGACCATACAAACTGGTACAGAGCATAACTAAAAGCACATTTCTTAAACTATTCATTCCTGACTATCGCAATAATTAACCTACTATATTAAATAATAAGCGCCATACTCTATAATTCGTTTTTCTAGAGAGCCATGACCAATCTCTATTAGGTAAAGTTGGTGGGATACTAGTAACATTATCTTCATCCCAATTATTATTGTAACCAGTCACATCCCAAAGTAAATCAGCTCCATCTAGTCCAGATTCCTTAACAATCTTTGCGGGGTTATATCCATTGTTTCTAAAATCATTATTATGTAACCAGCATGCATCTGGAATCGGATCAACATCATAAACAAAATCTTCTCCAAAAAATAAATCAAGACCGATAACTGATGCTCCAAAAGATTGATTATCATGGAATCGATTCCCTGTTACTTCCACACTATCTCCAGCCATAATCATAAGCCCTGTCCCTTGTGGAACATTACTTACAATTGATCCAGGTTCACCAAAGTTCACATGATTATTTTCATATATATAATTATTTATGATTCTACAATTTAGAGAGACCTTTGACGGATTATTTGGTAAAAGAAACACTAAAATTCCTCCAGCATTATCATATACTTCATTATTCTCAACTAATGCGTTTACTGAATTTTCGATTTCTATACCTGTAACATTGCCATATGTAACATTATTTCTAACTACAATATCTTTAGATTGACCAACATATATACCAGCATCACTGATCCCTGTTACACTACAATCCTCAACAAGTACACCAACACATTCCACTGGATACAACCCGTACAAACCGGTATTCTTACAATGTATATTCCTGAAAGTGACGTTACTTGATCTATTCAACATTAAACCATTCGCTGTATAATCCTTTATTATAAAACCACTGATTTCAATATTACTTCCAGTACCTACACCAGCATCCGGTAATATATTCTTACCATTTAACACTGGTAAATCTTCATTCTTTGCATCGCCCATAATAGTAATGTTTGATTTATCAATCATAAGTGTCTCAAAATATTCGCCTGATTTTACAAATATTGTATCACCATCTTCTGCGATATCAATTCCATCTTGGATACTCTGTCCAGCATTAACAATTAATTTTTTTCCAACTCTATCAATATTTATTTGTTCTGGTTCAAGATATTCAATCTTTTCTCCAACCATCTCTAAAGACTGATTATCTAAAGAAGGGACAACGGATAAAGAAGAAGGGACTCTATCTGGAATAGTTGGCTTATTTGATTCATCCGTAAGCGCATGCATAAACGCAACTAAGTCTTTCCGCTCTTCGTGGCTTAATTCAAATTTTCTTATTTTATCATCAAGCTGTGAACCCTTAAATCCGTGAGCTCTACCGCCGCCGCCTGCGTAAAAGTCTATAACTTCATCCAAAGTCTTAAATATTCCATTATGCATATATGGTGCTGTTAAAGCGATATTCCTTAAAGTTGGAACTTTAAAAGCATTTTCATATCCCTTTCCTACTATCTCAGCACGACCTAAGTCAGGTTCCTTATTNTCGATATGTGGAACACCAATAGCTTTAAAATCAGGATTATTAAATGTTGGAAAATTATGACATTCAAAGCATCGAGTTTTCAATGAGCGAAATAGATTTAATCCTTTTCTTTCAGATTTAGATAAAGCCAAATAATTCCCACGACTATATTGATCAAATCGGGTATTATTGGCAGTTATTGTTCTTTCAAATGCTGCAATTGCAAAAGTAACATTTTCAAAAGTGACTGTGGGGTTTTTATCATTGCTTTCAAAAGCTTCATTAAATAATTGCACATATTCGGGAATAATTATCAGTTCCTTGACAAGTTCATCTTTATCCTGAGCCATCTCTTTTTTATCTTGAATTGGAAAAGAAGCTTGATGTTCAAGATCATCTGCTCGTCCATCCCAAAACTGCTTATGATTATATCCTGAATTCCATATAGTAGGAGAACCTCTACGAAGGACTGTACCTCCTGTTCTATTTTGACCAACACCTGAACCACCATGACCCATTGATAATGCTCTATTATCTGTAAATCCAAGATCTGGATGGTGACAATGAGCACAAGATATATTATTATCTCCAGATAATAACGGATCAAAGTATAATAATTCCCCTAATTTCACTTTCTTGGATGTTATGGGATTATTTACTCGCTTTGACATTGCAGGAAAGTCTCTATTCAAATTAGCAGATGAAACAATGGTTCCAAAAAATTCATTAATAAACGCATGTTGAGAGGGATTATTATAATTGCCCCCCATATTTTTATCTAGTGAAGATACTGGTATAATTAGAAAAAGTAGATAAACACCCATCACAAATAAAATAATTATTAATATTTTTTTCATCAAGATGTACTCTTTTTAGAATATTGTTTCATGTAATAATTCGTATAATTAGACTTATGAGATTATTGCTAGAGACATAAATGTAAATTGAAATCTATTCATTCTGATCTCTTCTATCCTTACCTGCCCTTCTATCTTCACCCGTTCTTTTATCATTATTTGTTTCTTGATCGTCTTTTCTTCTATGATCATTTCTTCTTTCATTATTTTCACGTTTTTCTTGCATTTTATTTCCTCTATTTGTTTTTAATTATATTCATATTGATTAAGCCTCAGATATTTGCTGTCCGTTTAAACCAAAATTTGATATTGACATTACAGCTGTAAATATTCGATTAATAATTTGCAATCTCTTATTCTCATCATCCTCTTCAAGAAGTTCTTGTTTTATCTTATTAGGAAGATTAACAAACTCAATAAAATCAAATGAGTTTTTTTTATTTATATGACGTTCCATATCTTCATTAATTCCAAGTTTCATAATAATATGCAAATATTGATCTCTTATTTTATCTAATAAATCTTCATTAATCTGGTGTTGATCTTTTAAAAATGAAACAGTCCCAATCCATAAATTATCATCCTCTTGAACTTTGGTTTCAATCTGGAAGCACTGTTGCCCTTCAACAATAATATCAAATTCACCAGATGGATATTCTTTAATAACATTTACTATTTTCACTGAACATCCAATACTTTTAAAACCATCTTGGTCTTGATGAACAATGCCAAAGGGTTCTCCTGAATTAATACTATTTTTAATCATCCTCTTATATCGAGGTTCAAAAATATGTAAAGGTATTTTCTCTTTTGGAAGTGCAACAATATTCAATGGAAAAAGTGGAATATTCTTCATTAGTATTATTTAACCCTCATCACCTATCAGTTACTTCTTACTCTAATTTAGATAAATCACTTAATAATTATTTATAAAGTCTACAATCATTTTCCCTAACTCTGGGCCCTTATCTTCTTGCAAAAAATGACCGGCACCAATAATAGTTTTGTGAGGCATCCCCTTACATCCAGGTATAAGTTTTTGAAATAGCCTATCACCTCCTCTAGTTATTGGGTCCGAATCACTAAAAGCGGTTAAGAAAGGTTTCTCCCAATGTTTTAATTTTTCCCAAGCTTCGCGATTAGGTTCTGAAGAAGGGTCGTCTGGCTTAGTTGGTACTAACATAGGGAACCGTCGCGCACCAGCTTTATAATCTTCATCGGGGAAAGGAGCATCGTATGCTTGTTGTACTTCTTGGCTTATCCCATTTACACAACTTGATTTAATAATCTTCCCAACATTAAATACTGGTGTACTCTGTGAATAATTCTGCCAATTTATAAATGCTTCAGGAACTCTGTAATCTCCGGTTGGAAGAGAGGTGTTTGAGGCAATAATGCGTTTAAATCTATATTCTTGTTCTGATGCTATTCGCAAACCAATTAATCCGCCCCAGTCTTGACAAAATAGAGTAATATCCATCAAATCTAAGTTTTCTATGAAAGATCTAATCCATTCTACATGTTTCTCATAAGTATAATCTTCATGATTTATTGGTTTATCTGACTTCCCAAATCCAACAAGGTCAGGTACAATCACTCTATATCCAGATTCTGCTATAATAGGGATCATTTTTCTATATAAATAAGACCATGAAGGTTCACCATGAATTAATAATACAACTTCCTCATTAGATTCCCCTTCATCAACATAATGAATTCTAATATTTTCATGNTGGATGTAATTGGACTTAAATGGATAATCCAGCAAATTNGNAAATCTTTCATCAGGTGTACGTAAAATTNTCATTATTATTCCTTNATCTTCNTATNAGATANGTATAGANANNGTATTAATTTTTAATTGAATATANAATATTACTTTAATAATAGCATTTTCCTTATCTTAAAATAATTCGCACATTCTAATTTTATAAAATACATACCAGTGGAATGATTTGATGCATCCCACTCAATACTATTCTTTCCAGTAGATAACTTATCATTTATTAAAGTTGATATTTCATTTCCTAAAACATCATAAACCTTGATGTTTACAAATTGATCTNTTGGTANAGAAAAATCAATCNTAGTTGTTGCATTAAATGGATTAGGATAATTCNTTGATAAATGATATGTATTTGGACTGGAAGAATAATTATTAGTTGATAAAGGATTTGTATTTACATAAAGATCATATTTTCTTATATCTGTTTGCCCTGTTCCATATANAACCTCATTNCCCATTTCAAAATCTGCAAAATATTCATCGGCATTTANTATCCCCTCATTTACAAGATAATGNACAAAATTNTGAACTGCTAANACNCCACTATACTGGCGTTCAATAGATAAAAAAGCTATATATGTCCACGAATCCCAATTTGCTCTATANACCTTATATTCAAAACCATCAAAATTAACAGATGCAATNAAATTTCCAGCAGGGTTGATGATATTANTATCCATCCAAACCATTACCTCTGTNGTAATTCCTGTTTNTGAAGANAANGAGTCAGTTGTTACCCAAAATTCAAAAGCCAAATTATAAGANCCACTAGCATTCATACTTAAATCATANTCCACATATATTTCATCAATATTTTGAATTTTGATAGGTAGTTCTTGAGTGGTTGAACTACTACTCCATGGCTTCTTCCCATATATTACTTCAGGGTATGATTTGACATCATTATTTACATTTGGCCAATCCCAATTCCAACCAAAATGAATATTATCTCCACTTCCAGTACGATAAATACATTGAATAAAATCATCAATATCCCCTTGTCCCCATACGTTGTTCTCTACAATATATTCACTAAATAAAAACTGAGACCAGTCATTACAATTAAATGTAGTATCCTGTGCGATTAATAAATTAATGAAAAATATAATATGGAGATTTTTCATTCGTCCACTTTTGATGATATATATTTTGGAAAGAATTGAGGGGTCTTCATCATATATTGCTCATATTCAGATCCAAACTGATCTAGTAGGAACTTCTCTTCTTTTTGTATATGCCATACCCAAAAAATATGTATTGGTATTATAAAAATTAACAATAACCAAGACTTAAAAATCATAGATACAATACCAGTGCCACTCCAAATAAATGCAGCATATAAAGGGTGTCGAACATATTGATATGGGCCTATAGAAATAAATTTTTTCCCTCTACTACCAATAGGTAAAACTATCAAGCTCCAAACAATAAGAATAATAGCATCTATAGTAAATAAAACAATAAGAATCTTTCGAAATAATGAAGATATATTCATTTCTGGAATTGAAAAGAAAGAACTGATTTGTAAAGCGATAATCCATATCAAAATAGTTATTGCTATTCCTGTAGGACCTGAACCAAATATTCTATTATATCTCTCGAACACCTTTAATAAATATAACTTGATAGTTCATAAATTACTTTTGAATAATTTTTATCTAACAAAATAAAAGTAAATTCAATTAATAAATAGTATTGATATATGTCAGTTAAAATCTTAACAAATATTCCTGGACCACGATCATTAGAATTAGCTAAAAGAAGATCAAATAGTGTAGCTCAGGGACATGGAACGGTATGTAATGTATATATAAGAAAAGGCGAAGGACCTTTTTTAACCGATGTTGATAATAATGTTTTTATTGATTTTGCAGGAGGAATTGGAACTATCAATATTGGGCATTCCCATCCTAAAGTAATAAATGCAATAAACAATCAGGTCAAAAATTATTTACATACATGTTTTACTGTAGCTCCTTATGAAAGCTATATTAAACTTGCTGAAAAATTATCTAGCCTTGCACCCATAAATAATCACTGTAAAGCCGCATTTTTTAATTCTGGCGCAGAAGCTGTAGAAAATGCTGTAAAAATTGCAAGATCATATACGAATAGAAAAGGTGTTTTAGTTTTTAGTCATGCTTTTCATGGGAGAACATTAATGACTATGTCAATGACATATAAAGAAGATCCATATAAGAAAGGATTTGGTCCATTTGCTCCCGAAGTATACACATTACCCTATCCAAATAATGAAAATGGAATAAATTTTGATAATACTAATTTTGATCCAAAAGATATTGCTTGCGCAGTGATTGAGCCAGTGCTTGGAGAAGGTGGATTTATTCCCGCTTCTAAATCGGGAATGACAGAACTAAAAGAATACTGTACTCAAAATGAAATTTTATTCATTTCCGATGAAGTACAAACCGGCTTTGGAAGGACAGGATCATTATTTGCAATTGAACAATTTGATATTGAACCAGATATGATAACTATAGCAAAATCTATTGCAGGAGGGCTNCCTTTAAGTGGCGTTNTTGGCANAGGAGAAATTATNGATTCTGTACATATAGGCGGAATTGGTGGAACTTATAGCGGAAATCCNGTGTCCTGTGAAGCTGCTTTAGCAGTCCTTGAAATTATGGAAGAAGAACANTTACCAAAAAATGCNAATAGGATTGGTNACACTCTTCGATCTAGAATTAANAGCATTCTNCCTAAATGTCCTTGGATAAAAGAGANTAGAGGGNTGGGTGCAATGATAGGAATTGANATTATTAATGATAAAACAGGGNANCCTGATAANGAACGAACTAACAGNATACATCAGACAGCTCTTGCAAATGGATTAATAATGATTACAGCAGGAACATTTGGTAATGTTATACGAACATTAATGCCANTAACTATTGATGAAGATACTCTTCATGAAGGTGTNGATATATTAGTCAATGCTCTTATGAATCATTAANATATTCTTCAATNAATTTCATTATAATTATCTANAATGGAATAATGAATTATACAATCACCTCGTCCTTTATTCTTTCTATCAATTGTAACTTTTATATTGTTTANCATCCAGGTATANGAATATCCNAACCCNGAGGCNTCTTTAACGNATTCTAAACCANATTTTCTTATATAGATTTCTTTAATCTCATCTACATTTTCATAATTATTTGAAGAAATTAATTTTATATCATANAGCTCATTATTGATATAACTCATATTTAAAGNAAAGGGTTCATTAACTCCATCNATAAAATACCAATAAGTCGGCTTAGTATAACTGAATGCTGGATACCTATACCAAGTTAACTCCCCAGTATCAATATAATAGTTTCTTTTTTCTTTAACGTCAANATAGTGATCGCCAAAATTAAAATTAAGAAACACGCCNTCTTTANCNATTGTTGTANAATGAACATGACTCTTNCCATGAATTGGAATANTAGATAATACAATTATTATAATATGTANAAATATAAANTGTTTAATAGTTTGCATAGTATTTAGCAATTCTCGCTGTTCCAGATTCATTAAGGTAATACACCCATTTACCATATTTTGATGAAATNCCATACTCACTTAATTCCTTATATAGGCCTTCCATTTTTTGTTGACCATTTGNATACCATTTTTTTATAGGCCCATTCAGCTTTCCATTACGATATGTCTTTAATTCTTGTTTTTTACCATTTAAATACCAATATATCCATGTTCCTTCTTTTTTATCATAAAAATAAAAACCTTCTTTCCATAATTGACCGGAATCNTGCCAACCTTTCCATANTCCATTTCTATACCCATTCTCATAANATCCTTCATATTTTTTTTCGCCNTTATCATACCATNCNATCCAGGNACCATTTATTTTCCCTCTATTACAATTAGTCTCTAATATAATATTTCCNTCCTCATTAAGATCAATTATCCTTCCAGTATAAGGTNTTNCATCCAAAGGTTGGTAATAAATACCATCTTTTATTAGNAGGTTATTAATATCAACTTCATGCTGCCCTAAAATAATTNTTATTATAAATAAATAAATTAAAAGNAAATGATGCATTAGATTTATTTAGNAATCCATCGTTCACTCTGTTNTGCCCAATCTATTTCATGGAAAGTATTATCATTTGACATATCTGAAACAAAACGCGTTAGCATCACTCCTGTTTTACGATTCAATACCATCATAGCATTGGAACTACCGTAAGTACCAACATANTCATAATCATTTTCATTATTAATANTTGTTTGACCCATAAAAAGAAAAGCAGCAACAATTAATGAAGCTCCTGTTATCATACCTATAATATACTCTTTCATTTGTATCTCCTTTAATTTGATAATTTTAACTGTTTATTATTATTTTGATACCAGTTTTTTACACTTTTAAATAAATGCCAATTATCTATTCCTTCTAGACTAAAAAACTCTTCCTTAAATGTGTTATAAAAGTCAGAACTAATAAAANATTTCCAATCCTTAAGAACAATCGAATTTAAATCTTTTGTAGCAATCTGTATAGCTTCAGCCCATATATCTATAATAATACAACGTTGGGAATTTTCTATNATATCAGACCATTCCATTCTATTTAGATCAATTAAANCATTAGANTTTGCTTTATACAATAATTCACTCATNTTTATTGGTAGAATAATATNATTNTTAAANACTTTTTCTAACCAAGAAACAATTTTATCAAATCCCATTTCAGCAAATCCCACTACAATAAAATTCTCTGGAAGTGTATCAATAAAATAATCTGGAGGATTAGGATTGCGAATTATTTTACTTTGGGAGTTAATATAGGTAGGATCATCTGGATCAAGCCATTTAGAATCAAAAACAGGTTTATCATTAACTAAAAGAATAAAATTGTCATTCACTTACTGTATTAACCTNTTAGTGCATTTTTACAATCATAATATTGTGATATCATCATGAAAGGTAAAAGAATATTTTTAGATATTTGATTACTGAAATTTTAAAATACTTTTTGATATTTCAAATTACATGAAATGTTATCATCTGGCTTTATATAAATTCATTAGTAGATATTCCTATGCAAACAAAAGATATACCTAATCATATTCCTCAAAAAAGGCGGAAAATACTTGGCCCAATAGCAAGATACTTATTAAANAAACAAAAGTGGAATATNATTGGTGAGATACCAAATATTAATAAAATNGTATTAATCGGTNNCCCACACACTGCANACAGAGATGCATGGTTCGGTTTGCTTGCAATTCTTTCACTTGATATAAAAGTAAAGTTCTTNGGAGCAAAATGGATNTTTTCACGCTTACCTAGCCCNATNCATTTNTCAAAAAACTTNGATAGACAAGGAATACCATGGCCTTTTGGTTGGCTACAAAAATATCTTCTATTGAGATTAGGNGGAATACCTGTATTNAGAGAAGTAAATAAAGGTCTGATAGATTCTGTGTCTGAAGTTCTAGAAGGTTTAAGTAGCTTTATATTATGTGTAGCTCCTGAAGGAGGATTAGAACATGTAGANACACTTANGAGCGGATATTATTATATATCAAAAANACTGGATATACCTNATGTGCCTATTGAGATTGATTATAAGAATAGATGCTTTAAAATACATAANCNAAGAAAAGTGTTAGATTCATTTGAAAAAGATTCTTTAGAGGTGAAAAAAATATTTGATGGTGTNGTTGGTTATAANAGAATTTTTAAAGNTTAATTATAATTAATTCTATTCCAATATATGAATAGAACAAANAATATTATTTTTCAANTATTAATAATNNTTCCCNTTGCTGGATATTCACAANATATATTNATTAAAGATAAAGATACGNATTTACCNTTNCCNGGAGTNAATATCTATTCAGATCATTATGGAACAACTACAGATTCTAGTGGGGGNTGTAATCTTTTAAAATTTAATCTTAATGATGAAATAATTATATCTCATATTGGTTATAAAGNAATAANAATAAANAAATCTAAAATTNATGATNTTATACTTTTAACAAGATCTAATGTGCCGATTGGTGGNNTAAGTGTTATCAGTTTTAAATCAAAGAAAGAGNGNAAAAGGTATAATAAACTTGAACGTGATGTTATTCGTGTTTATCCATANGCAGGTCTAATTGGNAAANTTCTNATTGAATATTCAACTGTTATGGATAGCATTAATGAATTATCCTNTTTTAAAANAAGNAAAGAAAAGAAAAAAATTTTTACTTTAATTGAAAAAGAATTAATTAGTAAATATGGTAGAAAAGTAAAAAAACTTTCAAAAAATCAAGGTCGTATTTTAATAAAACTTGTTGATAGAGAAACAAAATATACTTCCCATCAAATCATAAAAGATTTTAGAGGTTTTTTCGTGGCAGGTTTTTGGCAGATTACTGCAGTTTTATTTGGTCATAATTTAAAATCAAAATATAATTCTGATAGAGGTGAGGATAAATTAATTGAATATATTATAGTTAATAAAATCAAAAAATAATTAATCTAGGGACTTTGAATTCTATCAATGGCTATACGCTCACAAATTCCATTACTCATATCAACCATCTTGTCTTTGATTTCTTCAAAAGAATAATTAATCACTAAGCTTCCGTCCTCATAAAATATCTCTTCAAAAGGGACACCCAGCCAAACATCATATGTTGATTTAGAATCTTTGTATTCTAAAAAGTGTGAGTTTGCTATTCGATAAACTATAATTCTTAAGTATCCAGTAAATTTCTCACCTGTAATATCAGGCTCAACAGTCCATGCCTCCCAATCGAGTTGTAAAGCATAATTAATTCCAGGGTAAAATACTTCATCAATACATTTTCCTGAATAAGCGTAACTAATTTCTACAGGTAATAGCTCATCCATGACTAACATAATAGCATAATTAATATCATCTATCTGTCTATCAGAAAAGTGCAACGCAACGGGATCTTCAGGGGCATTTATACATACGATTTTATTAAAACCTCTGAATAATAAAGTATCATTTAGTTGATACTTCTGACCTAATAAAGAAAAACAGAATGAAAATATAATAAATATAATTCTCATAATATCTAATCCATTGTTAATTCATCTTCGATTGGAATTGAATTAATAGATGATACTCCTTTATTTGATTCATATTCTCTAATCAATAAAGCAAAAAGAATATTTCCAATAATATATAGACCAGCCGTAATCAAAAATATTTCATAGTATCGAAAATCTAATAGTCGTAACCATTCAAATACTTTTGCACTAATAAACCAGGACGCACTCCAAAGACTTGAACTTAAAGCACTAATAAGTTCTTGATTTCTTTTTCCAACATAATTCATTAATAATTCATTAGATGCAGGATGAGCCATATGCATAAGAGGTTGTCTAAATATATAAGCTATAAGTGCAATAATTAATGCAAAGGAATAAGTAACATATAATTCCATTAACGCCATTATTACTAAACAACATATGGATAACGCTTGTACTACAACTATCGTAAACCAATAACCATATTTCTTTCTTATAGATGGAACCAATAATGAAAAAGTGAAAACAAGAAATGCAGTTATACTGCCAAGGATACTGAATTCACTTGAAGATAAATTAAAAACAGAGTTAAAAAAAAGATTTACATATGGTATTGTAAGACCCGCTCCAATAGATATCATTATCAATGGAGATAAAGCTTTAATAATAATTTTCCAATCATAGTTTTTATATAGAGAAAAAATATTTGCATCTCTATCACTAGAATCATGTTCTTTTTCAGTAATACTAAGTGCAAAAAATATTGATGAAACACCAAGAAATGTAATTATCCAGAGTATACTCCGTTCATTAAAATATAGAATCCAACTTCCTAATGAAAAATTATTGATCCAATCTAACCCACTAATAATAATACCAGAAAATATCGTTGCTAAAGACCAAGTCGAGGCACTTAAAGATAATGCTTCCGTGCTATTATCTGATGAAGTATTTCGAATGATAAATGGCAATGAACATACTCTCATGAGCATCATTCCAATTCCCCATAATAAAAAAGCCAATTTGATTAAAGGAACTATCTCTCTATAAACTGATTCTATTATTAATGCGCTAGTCAAGGGAACGATCAATGCGGCTAAAATAAAGAATGGTTTTAACTTTTTNCCCCTTATATANATACCCAAAGGTAATGCAAANNNTAAAGCNCCAATAAATCTNAGTGAATTGAAAGATGCTATTTCAGGATCNCTAAANCCCTGTTTNCTAAGGAAAATATTTAGAANTANTATAAATGCAACATGNATTAAACTAAGAGTGAATTCCAACATGATCAACATGTGAATCATTCTTGGAAGATTCCAATAACTACGAATTAGATTACGTAGCATAATNAGAAANTNGTNTAANTANNNNTTTANTAATTTGGANCCACAATCACTACAAAANTTGGCATTATGTTCAATATCTTCTTTATTACAAACAACACATTTAATCCCTTTTATCTTTTTTGCAGCAAAAGTGATTTCTGATGTTACAATTCCTGTTGGGACTGCTATAAGTCCATATCCCATAATCATAACAACAGCAGCAATCGCCTGTCCCAAGTTTGTATTGGGGGAAATATCTCCATATCCAACCGTAGTTAAAGTAACAATTGCCCAATAGATACCTCTTGGAATACTATCGAAACCACCAGCCTCTCCTTCAACCAAATACATTATTGATCCTAAAATGATTACAATATTTATTACCGCAAATAAAAAAACAANAATTTTCCTTCGACTAGCAATCATGGCTTTTTTCAGAAAATCCGCTTCCCCCATAAACTGAACAAGTTTTAATACCCGAAAAATCCGTAACACTCTTAAAACTCGTATTACAATAAATACCTCGCTACCTGGTATCATAAGACTTATATATGTAGGAATTACTGCAAGGAAATCAATTATTCCAAAAAAACTAAAAATATAACTTAGCGGTTTTCGAATAGAATAAATACGAAGCAAATATTCAATAGTAAATAATATAGTAAATGTCCATTCAGCGATGATAAANAAGTCACCATATCTTAATTGATAATCATCAANACTATCTAATAAAACTGNTATGATACTTAATACAATTGTANTAATTAATAATANATCAAATATTTTNCCAGCTTTTGTATCAGTACCATAAATAATTAATTTAATCTTTTCACGTATAGAATTCATAAAACTTGTTTACGTACTAGTTATATAATTTGTTTTTCTGTACCAATTTGGCTTCATTTGTATCTTTTGATTAATCCTTTTTCTTATTAATAAAAAATCATCATTATCTGGAACCCAATCATTGTAAANATCATTATTAATAAAGATTTTATCNGGAAACATNCTAGTCTCCATTGGTGCAAACCCTCGACTTTTCATTTCAGAAATTAAATCTAAATATCTTTTATGTAAGTATTTACCTTTATTATANAAAAAATAAACATGNCCTTTATTAAGAGTATATTTTTTTNGTACCTTTGATTCATTATAACCATTTTTGCTTAATAATGTTCTGCGCAAAGATCCTGCAACCATAAATATTTCTCTATATTCTGCGATTAAATGCTGATCNGTNAGTTCAGTAGGTNGAACTAGATTAATNCTTGTCATAATTCGATCTTATATATAAAGTACTATAATACGAGTATTAAATGAAATATTTAGCAATCAAAATTTTTCTANATGTAAANATGATATGGTACCGCACGACAGAACGATGTTTTTTANAAAATATTTATATAATAACTTTACAAAATGATTCGCAAGTATTCTTATCCTTATTAAGTTATAATTATGAAACTTCAAAATAAAAAAGTATTAAATATGTTAAATAATGCTCTTGAGTTAGAATTNGCGGGCGTTGTGAAATACACTCATTATGCATTTATGGTTCAAGGACCATATAGATTAACNATCGTTGAATGGTTGAGAAGCCAAGCACAAGAGTCCTTAACGCATGCTGAAACCGTTGGTGAACATATTACTAGCCTTGGTGAACATCCATCACTAAAGATTAGTGATCTATTGGAAACGCATAAACATTCTACAGAGCATATCTTAAACGAATGTCTAGAACATGAGAGAGCCGCAATAGAAGCTTATTACAAGTTACTCAAACATGTGGAAGGTAAATCTATTATGTTAGAAGAATTTGCTAGAACTCAGATCGCAANGGAAGAAATGCACGAAGCAGAAATTAAAAAAATGTTAAGAGACAATTTTTAATATTTAGATTACTCTTTAAGTAACGTTTTATATCACTCAAGTACAGAACCTGCAGAAAAGTTTTGTAGGTAACCATATCCACGTAAAATTCCTTCTATATGTTTAAGGTTGTAATAATTCACTATTATGATAAAGCATATATTTTGAAGTTTCATAGAGAGCCTGAACTAATCTACTATAATTCATTGTCACATCAGGATGATTATCTTTTACATCATTAGGAGATCCTAATGATTGCAAATCATACAATTTTATATTTGTACCATCATGATACATTGTTAAGTAATACTGCTTACCNATTATACCTATTGTAGGATATGCCCGATCTTTACCTACAATTAGTGCATAACTTTCTTGATTATCTTTAAGTGACATTAGGTCATGTCCTAAAGTTTGGTTATGATAGCTAATCCCGGCGAAACCGGCTACAGTGGGCATTAAATCAGGCAACATAGAGATATCACTACGAATAACACCTTTTTCTTTCAATCCAGAACCATAAATAATCAAAGGAACGTGATAAGATCGTAATAAAAGTTCATAATCTGAAAGTGGCATATGTTCCGCCCAGGGATCAGATGTTCCATGATCACCAAATAAAAAGAAAATGGTGTTTTCATAATATTTAGAGTTTTTAGCATATGAAAAATATTCTCCTATTGCATGATCAAGTAATCTCATTGCATTATATTGATCCACCGAATTAAACCCTGCACGGTTAACATCTTCCTTTGAAAGATTCTGAATTTCAAATTCTTTAACATCATTTGGTATTGAATATGGTCTGTGGTTTGTTGCTGTTTGTATAATTGCAAAAAAGGGTTTCTCTTTATCAATATTTTCAAAAATTTTGTGTGATTCATTAAATAGATCATGATCAGATATTCCCCAAACATCTAATCTCGGACTTTCCAAATTATCTAGCTCAGTAATAGTTAAATCATGGATATTAAGCTGTAAAAATCCTCGAATATTTGCCCATCCTGCACTGCCACCCATTATATAATGTTTTTCATAATCTTTAAAATCATTAATAATAGAATATTGTTTATTTATTCTTGGATTACGTGAAGATGTTTTTATTCTTGCAACATCAGGAATTCCAGTCACCATTGTAAATACGGATCGGGCAGTCCCTATAAATGGCACATAAAACTGATTAAATAAAATACCATTTTCAATTATTTGATCAAGATTAGGAGTGGCATTTAAAGGGTTCCCAAGAGCGCTTAATCGATTTGCGCCTACTGATTCTAAAAATATAATTATAATGTTCGGCCGTTGATTAGAATGAGTCGTACTTGTAAAAGGGCGACCATAATTCAACTCTGTAGAATCAGGTTTTTTTATTAAAAAATATTCAGATAGCTGAGGATAATATTGTTTGGTTCTTTCCAGATTATAATCATCCTTTGCAAAACGCCTAGTATCATTATAGTATAGCAAAGGATTTAACCCAAGGGAAGAAATAAACGGGTTATTTGAAAAGAAAGCATCGCTCCATCGCAATGGGTATTGCTTAAACGTTCCCCATAAACCCAATAGAATAATCAAGCCACTAATACTTATGATAAATATTTTTTTTCTTATTGATATAATATTTTGATTTGTTAATAATATCGNATATGATAATTCAAAAAGTAGTTTAAACCCAAAAAANACAANTGATAAAAANATTAGTATNAATANNACAGGATAACTTTCCCATATCATTTGGGCAGAAATCTGAGGATTTTCTAAGAATCTTNGAGCACTAACATCNACTCTCCTTCCNAGATATGAATAATGNCCAAAATCAACTGAATAAAATAANAGGAGAATTATAATAGATGTATAATTATAAATTTTNGAAATNTTTTNATTCAAAGTGGAATTGGNAATATTTATATATGGTAATACTGATAAAATGATTTGTGGAAAACATAATAGAANCGCTAAACGAAGATCAAATTTTATTCCAATNAACAATGCCTTAAATAGCATCAGAAATGTATAATTNTCAGATGTAGAATTAAAAAATACAAAAAAGAATATTCTNAATATTNTNAATAACAAAAAAAATATTAGAATATTTTTAAAAATAAAATTTATTCTACGCGATTGATAAAACATNCTATTTGAACGGAACAACAAACTACAAATAATAAGATAAATATTCTTTTTTGAAAAAGTAATAATTCAANGTATGTTTAACAANATTATGANACAATATAANATAATNAATAATAATTATAATAATGCCAATAGNTTTGGCATGGGGTGTCTCATTTAAAAAAACTGAGATAAGCAAAANATTTAAAACCCCTAAGCCTTAATTGACTTAGGGGTTTTTTTTAAAGGTGATAGTATGTGTGGAATATTTTCATATAGTGGTAATAAATATAACTGGTCAGATCTTACTGATGCTTTTGATCTAATTAGTTATCGTGGACCTGACAATACCCATCATAANAAAATTGGTACGGNTATCTTTTTTGGTTTTCATCGTTTAGCAATCATGGGTATAAGTAATTCTGGTGATCAACCAATGAAGCACCCAGATGATAAATCATTAACGNTAATATGTAATGGTGAAATTTATAATTATTTAGAACTTGCAAATAAATATAGTTTTGATTTGAAAACTGGATCCGACTNTGAAATCATATTGCAGATGTATAGAAAAATNGGTATTGAAANAACAGTACAAGAACTTGATGGTGTNTTCATGTTTGTTTTACATGATGCAAACACTAATGAATTATTTGCATCAAGAGATNCAATGGGNGTACGNCCNGGTTTTTTAGGTAAAAANGGNNATGAAATTTTTATTTCNTCGGAAGCAAAANCTATTATACAATTTTGNGATGAAGTNTCACCTTTCCCTCCAGGNACNTGGTGGAGTTCAGTAGATATCAATAANTATAATAGATATTTTTATTATCAAGNAAAATTGATAGATGAANTCGATGANAAAGTTATATGTAATAAAATTAATGGNCTTTTAACTAATGCCGTAGAAAAGAGACTAATGTCCGAAAGAGAAATAGGCTGTCTTTTATCTGGAGGTCTTGATTCAAGCTTAATTACAAGTCTAGTATCAAAATACCAACAAAGTGGTCAACTAAATACGTTTTCAATTGGAATGAAANNCNGTATTGATTTAGAATANTCANAAACNGTTGCTAATTATCTTAATACAAAGCATCATCAAATTGANATTTCTGAAAATGAATTTTTAAATGCAATAGAAACTGTTATTTATAATATTGAATCCTATGATACTACTACAGTTAGAGCAAGTGTNGGAAATTATCTAGTATCCAAATACATTAAGGAAAATACNGATTGNAAAGTAATNTTTAATGGAGATGGAAGNGATGAAGTTTGTTGTGGATACTTGTATCTTAAAAATGCTCCATCAAAAAATGATCTTCAAAGTGAAAGCGAGCGCTTAATAAAAGAAATACATTATTTTGATGTATTACGATCGGATCGAAGTATAAGCTCTAATGGATTAGAAGCTCGGACACCATTTTTAGATAAAGCATTTGTAAAGTATTATTTATCAATACCAGCTGAATTGAAACAATTCAATGGTATTGATAGATTAGAAAAGCATATGCTTAGAAAGGCTTTTGATAATCAGAACGTTCTGCCAGATGAAGTTCTTTGGCGACGTAAATGTGCTTTTTCTGATGGTGTAAGCCCCCAAAAGAAATCTTGGCATAAAATTATTCAACATCATGTAGATAGTATAATTACGGATAGGGAATTTTTAGAACAAAAGGATAATTATGAACATTGTCCACCTCAATTGAAAG
>NZXC01000033.1 GCA_002701785.1 Fidelibacterota bacterium | reverse complement strand
TGTTATTTCCTTGAGCTGTTACAGAATATATATCCATTCCCTTAATCTCTGAATTTCCAGCTTTTAAGTTTATTATAGCAGATTCACCTTCGATTGTAACTATAGGATTATGGTTTAAACCATCACTGAAATTAGAAGTGTTTCCAGTATAATCTGTTTCAGTTGTTCCATCAAGAATAAAAGGCCATTCTGGTTCCAAAAAAAGAGATGCAGGAGTAATGGTTTTTTTGGTAGCAGGTAAATTAAATTTTATTGTTAATACTTCATCAGTTGCCCAAGGTGGACGATACCTGTTTTCCAAAAGAGCCGATCTTAAACTTGTTTTATTAGCTGTAGTAGTAGCAACACCATCTCCTTGTTTTTTGTCTTCAAGATCACCAGAACCATCTACAATAAACTCAGAAACTTCTCTCTTTGTAAATTGAATTTTTTGTCTTTTAATTTTTCTATCATAAGCCCAACAACTTAACCCATTTGGACACGTAGGAGATCCAGCACTAGGTTGATATTCAGTCCAATACAAATATGCTTCCTGACCTGCTGTACCAAAATTTCTATCAGTAGAATTATGATCAACCACACCAGCGTAAGCAATTTTATATTGAAAATCACTTTTTTCCCTAGTGTCAGCTTCACCGATAATGTAATCATCCGAATCCCAAGTTTTTACAAGTATTCTTTGAGACCAGTGAATCAAATCATCGGATAAAGTATAATAAACACCATTTTTATTTCCAAATTGACCTAGACCGACTATCATAAATTTCTCGAAATAAGTACTATAAAGTAGGTTTTCATTATGGAATGCAACATTTCCTTCCCATACAGTTCCCTTGTTCAAACGAGTTAAAGAATTTGTATTAATAGTTTCATTATATCTGTCACCAAGGACAACATTGTATCCAGTACCATCCCAACCCCTCCAACTATTTGGATCTGAGAGATCATCAGTTCTAATTATATAGGTTAGACTTTGAGCAGAATTACCAATATTAATTTCTATTTGATTCGATTCTAATAATGTGTAATAGTATCCATCATGTTTTATAATATTTGATTTTGCCTCTACTCCAATATGACCAACATCATTAAAATTTGAATGTCCTGTGGTATTATCTGACTCTGAATAAACCACATAATCGCTTGGACGACTCCATGTTGCTCCTCCATCAGATGATGAGTAATAGACTATGGATGTACTGTAATAATCACCAGAAACAGCATCATTGGCTTTATTCCAATTTTCGTTATGAACCAATGCATGAACATTAATACCATCTTCAGTATATCCTCCTCCCAACCAGTGCTGATTATCATGTTTTGAAGGATCTGTATTCCAGTTAGATGATAATATAACATTACAGTCACTTGTTAGATTATCAAAAGAAGTACCAGTTAATCTAAAATTATCATAATGTGCAAGATGAACTATAATATTATCATTACTATCTCTATAAGCTCTTACTGATCCATCAGGAGTCATAGTGTATTTACAACTATCAGTTTCCCACACCCAAAAATCTTCTTCACTACCTATTAATTCTGGAGTTCCTGGATACATGATTTGAGAATAGGTGTTTTCTACATAGATTAAACTAATAAATATAAGAATGAATACTATAGAATAAAGTTTATTCAACTTTACTGTTTTACAAAATCAAAGACCCAGTTCCCATCTTTAATTCCACCCGTTGTTGTAAAGCTAGTCCTTAGTGTAGTCTCTGTTACTGAAATGCTAATCACTACATTATCGCTTCGTAAAAGTTTATTTTTATCTCCATTAGAAAATGTCCACGTTCCAGAATTTGGCCATATTTCTGCACTATCAGAATTTGAAGTAGAATAGTTTCCACCAGATTTACTTCCTCCAGAAATAGTAAGTGTCATAGTTGTAAAGACATCTACAATGGCTCCATCTTTAATAACAGAATTTGCATCTTTTACTTTCCAGGTACCATTAAGAAGATTTCCCTGTGTGTCTAAGGGATCTACAGGAGCGGGTCCTGCTTCTTCTTCTTCTCCGCCACACGATACTATAAGTAAAGTGAAAAAAAATACTAAATAAAAGAAGTTGCTTTTCATAATTTCAAACAATTTACAATTTTTTTTTAATTTATAAATGATTGAAATAAAAAAAATAGATAGTTTTAAAAGATCAACATAAACTTAACACCTTAAAAATGAAAAAAATTCTTACTTTATTACTTCTATTTCTTTCAATTACTACACTTACTTATTCACAAAAACAAAAAAAAGAAAAAACTCATCCGTTAGACGATATTAGTTTAAATGGTTTAAAATGGCGCAGTGTAGGTCCAGCTTTAACTTCTGGTAGAATTTCAGATATTGCTGTAAATCCTAATAATTTTTCCGAATATTATGTTGCTACATCTTCTGGTGGTGTATGGAAAACTACTAATTCTGGAGTACATTATGAACCAATATTTGACAATGAAAATTCTTATTCTACTGGTTGTGTTACTATAGATCCTAACAATACAAACATTATTTGGATAGGAACAGGAGAAAACAATCATCAACGTTCTGTAAGTTATGGTGATGGAGTATATAAATCAATGGATGCTGGTAAATCATGGTCAAACATGGGATTAAAAAACTCAGAACATATAGGTAAAATCATTGTCCATCCTAAAAATTCAAATATAATATATGTTGCTGCTGTTGGTCCGTTATGGAGTAAAGGTGGTGATAGAGGATTATACAAAAGTGAAGATGGTGGTAAAACTTGGAATAACCTATTAAGTATAGACGAACATACAGGTGTAACTGATATAATAATGGATCCAAGAAATCCAGAAGTATTATATGCTTCAACTGTACAACGTAGAAGACATGTCTATACGTATGTCGGTGGAGGACCAGGTTCGGGGTTATATAAAACGACTAATGGTGGAAATTCATGGGAAAAAATTCAAAAAGGTCTACCAAAAGTAGAATTAGGTCGAATAGGTTTAGCGATATCACCAGCTAATCCAGAAACCATTTATGCAATTGTTGAAGCAGCCAACAGAAAAGGTGGTTTTTATAAATCTACAAATAGAGGAGCTTTTTGGGAAAGACAAAGTGATCATTTTACTAATGGTCTTTATTATCAAAAAATTATTGCTGATCCAGTAGATGTAAATACAGTGTATTGTATGGAAACTTGGATGACCGTTACTCATGATGGTGGTAAGACATTCAAAAATGTTGGTGAAGATTTTAAACATGTTGATAATCATTCTATATGGATTAATCCAAATAATAATAAGCATTTGCTTGTAGGGTGTGATGGAGGTATATACGAAACATTTGATGCTGCAAAAACTTGGGATTTTAAAGAAAATCTTCCTATCACACAGTTTTATAAAGTAGCTTTAGATAATGACTTTCCTTTTTACAACATATATGGAGGAACTCAAGATAATTTTAGTTTAGGAGGTCCTTCTAGAGTAAATACTGCACATGGAATTACTAATCAAGATTGGTTTATTACTCATGGAGGCGATGGTTTTGAGTCACAAATAGATCAAGAAAATCCAAACATTGTTTACGCACAATCACAATATGGATGGTTGGTTAGATACGATAAAAAAAGTGGTGAAGAAGTTGGTATTAAACCTATAGCAAGTAAAGGAGAAGTAGATTACAAATGGAATTGGGATGCACCATTAGCTATAAGCAAACATAAAAAAGGAAGATTATATTTTTCTGCAAATAAGGTATTTAGATCTGACGATTACGGAAATAGTTGGAAAGTAATTAGCGATGATTTATCTAGAAAATTAGATAGAAATACACTTAAAGTCTACGATAGAGTGTTAAGTATAGATGCAATTAATAAACATGGTTCTACTTCTCCTTATGGAACTATAGTTGCTTTCTCTGAATCCCCTATTGATGCTAATTTATTAGCTATAGGTACAGATGATGGATTAATTCAAATATCTGAAAATGGTGGTGATAATTGGCGTAAAATTGACAATATACCAGGAGCCCCAAAACAATCATACGTGAATAGTGTGTATTTATCTCAGCATGATTTTAATGTAATTTATGTTGCTTTCAATCACCATAAATATGGAGATTTTAAGCCTTATATTTTTAAATCTGACGACAAAGGAAATACTTGGAAACCTATCGCTAACAACCTACCAATACGTGGTAGTATCTATTCAATAGAAGAAGATCATATTGATAAAAACCTTATTTTTTGTGGTACAGAATTTGGTGTATTTTTCTCTCCAAACAGAGGAGAAAGATGGAAAGCTTTAAAAAATGGATTACCAACAATAGCCGTTAGAGATATTGCAATCCAAAAACGTGAAAATGACTTAGTATTAGGTACATTTGGAAGAGGTTTTTATGTGTTAGATGACTATTCAGCATTAAGAAATATTGAAAACGCCAAGCCAATTAGTAAAGCATCAATCTATCCGATTAGAGAAGCATTAATGTGGGAAAAAAGTATGCCTTTAGGATTACCAGGAAAAGCTTTTCAAGGGGATAATTATTATACAGCTACTAATCTTGATCCAGAAGCTATCATTACATATTACTACGATGAGAGTTATAAATCTCTAAAAGAGCAACGTCAAAAAAAGGAAAAAGAATTCATAAAGTCAGAGAGCGACACTCCATATCCAAATTATAGTTCCTTATATTCAGAATCAAATGAAGAAGTGCCACAACTAGTGTTTACAATTAAAGATGCTTCTGAAAACGTAGTTAAAAAAGTATTCAAAAAACCTTCAAAAGGATTACAACGGTTCCATTGGAATTTAAGATACGAGGAAAAGAATCCTATTAATTTAAATAGCTCATCATTCTATAATCCTTTTGCTGGAGCATCTGAAGGAACACTTGTTAATCCAGGTACATACACTATTGAATTAGGTTATTATCATAAAGGTGTCTTAACTAGTATGGTTTCACCTATTTCTTTTACTGTAAAAGCATTAGATAATACGGTTATGCCAGCAAAAGATAGGGCTTCTAAAGTAGCTTTCCAGAGGAAAGTTTCCACTCTTCAAGGAAAAATTCAAGCTAGTCAACGTATGCTTTCTGAAGCAGAAAATAAAATTAAATACATTAAAGAAGCTATAAAATTAGTAGAACAACCTATTGATGTTTTGTCTAGCTCAGTAAGAAATATTGAGTTAAAAATAAAAGAGATTAGTATAAAACTAAACGGAGACCCTTTAAAAAATCGTTTAGATATTCAGCAATTACCAACTCCTTCAAATCGAGTGAGAATTATAGTAAATGAGCAAAAGTATTCTACAGCCTCACCAACACAAACTCATTTAGAAAGTTTTGATATTGCTAAAGAAGAATATAGTCCAATAAACGAGCAAATTATAGCTTTATTAAAAGTAGATATTAAAGAATTAGAAAAACAATTAAAAGCTATTGATGCTCCTTATACACCTGGACGTTTAGAAATTAATCACTAAAATTAATTATATAAATAATCACAATTTTAATATTTAAACTTTACTATTTTAATATTAAAATGGGACGATTACACTAAGTCCTTTTTGTAAAATAGAAACAACAAGTTTATCTGTTTTCTTAGCAACAACATCACCATCAATTTGATAGACAAAATTATTATCTTGAGAATGGAGAGTTACATAGTTAATTTTAGACCTTTTAATTTTAAATATTTTAGGATAATATCTAAAAAGAGTCATAATAAAAAAAAGGAAAATTTTCAACCAGCTCATTTTTTCAACTACAATAAGATCTAATTTACCATCAAATATTGAAGCATTTGGTGATATAGATATATTATAACCTAATAAATTAGTGTTAGAAATAAGAAGCAAAAATGGTTTTGAGGTTTGATTTAATCCCTCTCCTTCTATCTTGGTTTCTAAATATCTAAAATCAAACAATGAAACAAAAAATGCTCTAGCATATCCTATAATTCCTCTTTGATTATAATAATTATAATTTCTCATAAAAAAAGCATCAAAAGATACACCAGCATTACAAAAAAAATAATCATCATTAATTTTTCCTACATCAATCTTTTTTATACTTTTTTCCTTTATAATCTTTAATGCCTCTAAAATATTATTTGGAATATTTAAACACCTCGCTAAACCATTTCCAGATCCCATTGGAACAATACCAAAAATTATAGAACTAAAAACAACATTTCTTGCAACCTCATTTATTGTTCCGTCTCCACCACAAGCCACTATAACATTTGCCTTTTCTTTGATAGACTTTTTCGTTAATTCAACAGCATGTCCTTTATGCTTAGAATGTTTTATAAAAAAATTATGCTTTGTTCTATCAGAAAATAATATTTTAATATTTTTTTCAAGTACCCTTGATTTTCTGGATGAAATTGAATGAACAATAAAATGAATTGAAAACATTTTTTATTTTACTTTTTTATAAAAGGTATCCAAACAATCATAGAACTATTTTGACGATTATTCCAAGCATAGTAAGGAATCATTTTTAAAAATGTTTCTTCTATTTTATTGTTTATTTTTTTTGCTGGAAATATTACACTTATAACNTTTTTAAGAATTCCAGTATTTATTTTTTTTNTTTTTATCTTATTATTATCAATCATATCTTCTATATAAAATTCTTGAACTGGTCCANAATTGTCAATACCTTCAGCAACATATACTAAAGGGCCCCTTGTAATTGCTACCCTATTTTTATTTTCCTTTACTTTATTNATNGTTTTNTTTATTCTTACAGTCATTGGNAGATCAAGTATCACCTTGTCTCCTACATTCCAAATTCTATCAATTGTAACAAAACCATTTTCAGTTTTTGCATTTATTTGTACNCCATTTATCGATAGCTTCCATTTATCATAATTTTTGTCATCATAACTATATAATTCACCTGGAACGAATTGATGTGAATTTGCCCAGCTTGGAATTCTAAGTTTTAACTTAAATCTTTGACTAGATNCAGGAAAAACCGTTAAATCAACTTTACCATCAAATGGATATTCNGATTTTTGTTTTATNCTNACCATTCCAGATTCTAATTTTATTTTACTAGAACTACTTCCATAAAAAGTTAAATATATTTCATCACCAGAAAATGAATACATCATTCCAGAAACTTGTGGTATTAACCTTGCTATGTTNGATGGACAACATGCCGTATTAAACCATGGTGATCTACCTGCCTTTCCATGATTAAATTCTGTAGTTCCATCAGCCTCAAGGGGATTAACATAAAAAAACTTATTACCTTCAATATTTACTCCCGCTAAAGAATTATTTAAAAGTGAAATTTCAGCTACATCCATATACCTAGCATCTTTAGTTCGTAAAAACATTCTGAAATTAAAAAAAACATTTCCTACTGCTGCACAAGTTTCATTGTAAGATTCTTTATTTGGCAAAACATAATCAGGTCCAAATCCTTCAATACCTTGAACTGCTCCTAAACCACCTGTTATGCTCATTTTTTTATCAACAATGTCATTCCATATACTTTTGAGTGCTTTATCATAATCGCTGATTCCAAAAAGACCTCCCACATCAGCCATACCAGAATATAAATAAGTAGCCCTAACTGCATGACCTACTGCTTTCCTTTGTTCAGTCACAGGCAGATGTTGCTGTGCATATATTGGAGAATTATATCGTTCTCCATTAGGTATAAACGTTTTTCCTCTAATATCTAAAAATTTCTTAGCCATATTTAAATACAATTTATTACCAGTAATTCTATAGAGTTTTGTTAATGCTAGCTCTAATTCTTGATGACCTGGAGCTTGATTAACTGGTTTTCCATTATTATAATTTGGATCTCCCTCAAAAAAAACTTTATTAATATGTTGAGCACTTTTTTCAGCAACTTTTAACCATTTGTCTTTTCCTGTAGCTTGATAATATGCAATAGCACCTTCATACATATGACCCATGTTATATAATTCGTGGCTATGAATAACATTTGAATATGGTTTATCACCCATCATCCAAACCATTGTATTTTTAGCAAGATCAACCTCATTTGGCTTTCTATCAAAAACTGTAGGATCATTAATTTTATTTGATATAGTATTTATCACCCCAGTTATATGACTTACATATAAATATCCATCTTTTTTTTGAGCGCTACTTATTAAATCAATAATATCATCCATACGTTTTTCTAAAGCTGGGTTTTCTTCTAAAAACAATAAGTAAGCAGCACCTTCCATTACTTTATAAAGATCTGATGACTGGTATGCATGTGGTTCTGGTAAATTATCCTTTACACCAGACAAAAAATTTCCAGTTTGTCTTAAGGCAATTTGTGCGTTTATAGTTTTGTCTAAAGCAAATGGAACAAGTGTTTCTACTTGAGTAATTAACCTAGGCTTCCAAAATTTATCTTCAAGAATCACTTCATTAAAAGGAACTGGAATTAGACCATATTCTGAATAATTATAATTATCAAGATTCTTTTTATTTTGAGAAAACATGGTAAAGTGAACCAATAAAAAAATTAATAATTGTATTTTTTTCATGTATTCAATCTACTACTATCCTAGAATAATTCAAAAGACTAGGTTAATTAGTGAGAGGTTTGTTTAATTACAGAGAGATGAATAAATAATTATTCTATAATAATCATATTAACACCTTTTTCATTTAAAGTATTAATCACATCTTTTACCCTTTCATCTTTTAATTGTTCAAATTGCACTCCCACATCTTTTAATCTTTTACTTAATAATTCATATACTTCATAATAAGAATCTGAAGGTCTAAAATCTGCGTTTGGAACATTTCCTCCAAGATAAGCTAATTTTCCACCAATCATCTTTTCAAACCGTACATCATCCTGTCCTGTCCCTGTTTCTTTAAGTTGAATCAGCTTTTTTTCTAAATTCAAAAAATCAGATTCTAAACTATCTACTAATGATATTAATTCTTCTTTTTGATTAGTATTTGAAAGCATAGATTTTAAATCTAATAACTGCCTCCTAACAATTTCTATAGAATTTATATAATTAGCAGTTACATTTAAATCATCATATATTTTTTTCATCAAATCATGTTGAAGTGCTATATCTTCCATGGTTCCTTCAGAATGAGGATCTTTTATTACTTCTAGTTTTTGAGTCATGACATCATCACCCAATTTTAAATGTACATTATATGTTCCTGGAGGAGACATTATTGATAACTCAAACGGAACTTTTCTTTCTCTATTTTTATCCAGAGATACCCATTCAGCATATAAAGGCTTTGT
>NZXC01000032.1:24927-30727 GCA_002701785.1 Fidelibacterota bacterium | reverse complement strand
TCTTCACAGGGTCCATTGTTGATAACGCAGCTAACAATACAAAAAATGCAAAAAGTAGGGTCATCATATCTGCAAATGTGCCGAACCATCCAGGCAACCCTTCCTCGACAAGACCCATTCCTTTTACAATACCAGCCTTAAATGCTTTTTTCTCGCCAGAAGTTTTCGCCATTTATACTATCCTTCTGTCTTCCATTCTGCAGGTGGTATGAATGAATTGAGTTTTTCCCTAACAATTAGTGGGTGTTTTTTCTGATGTATCAACCGAGATGCCTCCACCAGCAAAGACTGAAGGGTAGTATTCGTTGAAATTCTAACATTTATTTTATCAGCCATTGGTAAGAAAAATAGGTTAGCAAAAACAGCACCATAAAATGTAGTTATTAATGCTGCTGACATACCGGGGCCCAAAGAATCCGCGCCACCTTCGCCGCCAAAACCTGATAACATAATAACTAATCCAATTAATGTACCTACCATACCCCACGCTGGTGACATTACTCCCATAGATTTAAAAAGGGATGCCTGTGTTTTTTCACGTATTTCCCGATATTCAATTCTAGTTTCTAATATTTCTGTCAATTCATCTAATGAATATCCATCAACTACCATTTGCACTCCATCACGGAAGAAAAAATTCTTAATTGAATCAACGTGTTTTTCCAAATCTGCTGCGCCTTTTCTACCAACATCTGCGGCTTCAACAGCCTCATCAACAAGTTCTCCTAGTTTTACCTCGCCGCCCTTTAATACTGCACCCATTGCTGCACCTAATTTTAATACATCAGAAAGAGGGAAGGCTACAGATATAGAGGCAATCATCCCTCCAAATACAATTGCAAAACTTGGACCAGAGATAAAGCCTCCAGTACTAGCACCAGCTTCAGCTGCAGCTAAAAATATACTACCGGCAATAGCTCCAAGTCCTAAAACAATACCTATTAGGGTTGCAATATCCATACTGATTTACTCCCTTACAAAACTTGTTGTTTTTAATCTATTCTCATGTAGCGCTTTTAAAATATTACGAACATCATCATATTCAGGATCCATCCTTAAAGCAAGATTCCAATTAATTGTTGCCCTCTGCACGTCTCCAAGTTTATAGTATATTGACCCTCGCCTAGCATACGCAAGAGCAAGGTTTGGATTTAAATCTAACGCTGTTTCAACTTCTTGTAATGACGCTCGATAATCACCCCCATAAAAATATCTAAGCGATCTGGAAAGATGTCTCATGGCTTCATTCATATTTTTTTCACCAACATTACTTGATAGTTTTAATGAAACAAGAGAATCTTCAAGAAAATTGGAGCGCTGCTCCATTGCAGATAACCTTACCATTAAATTTCTCATTTCATTATTTACCATTACTACAGAATCGCGAAGAGAACTAACCACAAAACTTGCCATTGCTAAAGTAGAATCGAATTGATTAGAGAATTCATCATCAAAAACTGGCACAACCCCTTCTGATAATAGAGGCATAGGCCCAGATATGTCTCCAAGTACACGTCTAGCTCTTCTTGGAACAGCCATATCAAATCCAATGGTTAATGCTGGATGACCAGGCCAATAACGNANNTTCCAGCTTGGNAGTTTATCTATGTGGGTGAACCCAATGTTTAGGCGATAATCCGAGGTAAGGGGGATGCGGAGTCCCACATTGATTCCTATACCATCAAATTCACCCACAAAATCCAAGCCACCCCATTTATTAAAAAATGGAGTGTTTAAATGAAACCCTGCAAATACTCCCGCAGGAGTACCTGTAGAATCAGTAGCTGGAAGCGAATCTTGTGCACCAAANCCCCCAGTACCAAAACCTAAAAAAGTTTGTAAATTATATGATCCCAAAGATTTTGCGCTACTAACAACAGCAAAAAACGATAACTGTTTAGGCGATAAGCTTAANCCGCTTTCACTTTCAGAATTTTTAAATACTATATCTTGTAATCCAATAGATACGCTTATGTCATTGTAAGTATAAACTCTTTGCTGTAAATGAAAACCAAATTCAACAGGGGGGGCATATGTAGATACATCTAGATTGGCTAGATTAGTTGTATCAGCAGTTTGCACAGAAGAAAAACCAACTGAAAAGTTTTTTCCAACTTCCATATCAAAGAAAATTCCTGCAGTACTATTAAAAGGGCTAAGGTTGTGGAACTCTGTTCCAAACCCTGTTCTGAATAAATATGGAGATCTACCGACTGTGCTAAAGGGTATTTTCATCATAACACCTGGTCGTGTATATGCTACACGGGTAGCTGCAAAGACTGTATTAAATAGACTAAATAGAACGGTGGTAGATAATAATAGCGCCCTAATCATTGATATATTTCCGCGCGCTTAATTTCCATGCGTGCAAGCTTAGCATACTCACTTTTTGGATAATTATTTACTAATTTATTTAAAACAAATAATGATTTATCTAACTCTCCTCTTTTTCGATATAATAACCCTTTTTTAATCAACGCATCATCAATGTGGTCAGAATTATTATTTTCAATCACCATATCTAGATAGACCATTGCATTATCTATATCACCAAGATGATGATAAGAATCAGCCATCCAATAGATAATATTATCCGATATATTTTTATCAGCATTTATTAAATGTAAATTTGCAAAATATTTTATTGCTAATTGAAAATTATCCTGTTGATAAGCAAAGACTCCTGCCATATAGTCCTTGCTGTTAAATTCTTCAATTAATTTTTTAGATTGTTTCTCATTTTTTGATTGAATAGCTACGGTAGATTTCACTTGATCGTTTTGCGGTTCTATTAAATGGACTGTTGGCTTAATATCAGGATCCATTTCCACTTCATCTACCATATTTGGTCTTTTATTAATATCAGAGATCATATTCTTTAACAATTGATTTTCTTGTTGTAAATCAAACAATTTTTCCTGGAATGAATTTTCTAATTTTGCAATTCGATTATTGATTCGCTCCAGACTGGCTAACATTTCTGAGGATGCAGCCATATAAATTGATCCACTTTTAGCTTTTTTTACCTGAAAATTAATTTCTTCACTTGGGGACTCAACTAATCTATTATATTCTTCATCTCCCGTAGAAGGTTCAATAACTATCCCCAAATCAAGAAAAAATACTTCTGATATCGTAGCATTTGATTGTGCAGAAATAGTATTAAATAAAAATAGAAGAATAATTAATCTGCGAAAATAAATCACTTTTATTCGTATTCCTCCCAATCTATAACATATGAGTACCCTATAAATGATCCAAATGCATGCGGAACATATAACTCAAAAGCGCCTACAGCACCAGGAAGAAGCGTAGCATCTGTAGTAATTCCTGAATCAAATGTATGATATGTGCCTCTGGCAAAAGTAGTGAGGGTTTTTGTTTCACCACTCCAGTTTTTACGGAAAACAAAATCCATCTTTACAAAATCTGCACGTCGACCTCCAATGTTTTTCACTTCTCCGGTGAAAATTGTATTTCCTTGATTATCTTTTTTTTCTGTTATGTTCCCAACTAAAACACAGTTGGCTGCATATTTTCTACCTGCACTCCTATTTAATGGGTCAGCAGATGTATATTTTGGTTCAGACAAGCGAGGCATGGGTGGTGGGGAATAACTATCCCGAACTTGTTCAGGAACATATTCTTGGGTGTCTTCTGTTATCACATTATCTATCACCCGAACAATATTATCACGCTTAATAATAAGATAGCCTACTAGAGTTTCCACTTTAAGCTCTGATTCATCTTGATACACAATCTTACCAAAAATTGTGCTACCATTTTTCATAATAATCTCTTTTGAATAAATTGCTAGAGGGTTTACCCACATTTTACTCAATGATTTTAAGTTTTCTAACTCGGAACTAAGATGCTTAACCTCAGCAGATAGTTTTTTTATTTCAAAACTAAGTTCATTCATAATATAGGTGGACCCAGCATCTCCACGTTCATCCTCTGCGGCAGATTCAGGAACCAAAGAGCCATCATTAATTGGGGGTGCAACTGCAGCAACGCTTTGTTTTTTTACTTGAGTAGCAGCTGGGGCTTCTTCTTTAACTACATTAGCTGGCGCAGTTTGCTGCAACGAAACCTGTAGATCTTTTATATCATCTTCACTAACGGTAACAGGGACATTTGCTTTTCCAAGCTCCCCTCCATCTACCCGGATAAAATACTCGCCAGATAGAACTTTTTTAAATTTGAATTTCCCATTTCCTTTTGCTTTAGTGCTTTGCACTTCAAGCTCGCTATTATCTAATAATAAAACGGTTACTTTTCCAGCTTTATCTCCATTGCTGTCAAATACTTGTCCGGAAACACCATAGTCTTTTGCTTGTACAAAGCCAAATATTAAGAGATAAGATACAGCTAGAAGAATGCTATTTTTTGGTCTGCGGATTGTCATGCCAATATTCCTCGGTTTTAATTAATAAAAGCAATTATAATATANTTATGTCTTAATCATGCTTTTTTCTTCCCAATAATTGATTCCCACCGAAGGTAAATATATTACAGTATACTCACGCTATCAATAGAAGATGTTAATAAAATAATTAAAAAAATATTTTGTATAATTAACAAAAAACAGATAAATGAGAATCGAAACATCAATATAATTAATTATTTCCAAAAATTATCAAAGGTCTTTTTCTTGCTATATGCAGCATCTTTAGAAGCTTCTGCCTCTTGTCGTAATCTCTCAGGCAATGTTTTGCTTAATGAGTCTTCATAGGCTTCAATAATTAAATCATAATCTTTGTTATCTTTTTTCTCATAAGATTTAGCTATCCAATAACTTGCGAGACCATCTTCTTGATCAACCATAGATGCTTTTGAAAAAAATTCTATTGCATCCCACAAGGACGATTTGCTTCCTTTTTTGTACAATGATAATCCTTCAAGCATTAATAGCTCATAGCGTGCTGTTTTATTCATAGGATCAATAGCCAATACTTTTTTATACTCTTTTATTGCTGTCTCTCTATTGCCAGAACTTTCTGCTTTTCTCGCAATATTTATATGAGCCGTGGACAAAATTGATACAAACTCTGGGCGCCTTTCTTTACTTAACGCAAGCAAAGAATCTTGTTTTGATACAACTTTTTCTGGCTCCGTGATAGATAATTTTTTCAAGCTTGGCTTAGANGGNGCGCAGCTATCTAATATTATAAGAAAGAAGAATNCACTTAGAAATAAAANAGGCNTATTTGAAAAAATNAATTTATCCTTCATAAAAAAATAAGCTTTTGTTNTNATAATATGNTTCATANAAATCNTCCATNGAATCNATNACATAGTATCTNTCTTGNATATNNCTANAATCATATCNAGTCANAANTNNNTCTTCTATNTCAAATGGNAANANCTTTGATCTTTTNGATTCTCCTTTNGNGCANTNNATAANATTNGTTANNTTCATCATATGATGATATAATTCCNGNTCCATANATTTCATAATCTATATCNTTNTTNTTTNTNCGANNACTNTCAGNNTNTCNATTNTTTTTNATTANNCCAAATTCATATGTCCACCATGCAAAATTCTGTAATCGTTTTAAATTATGNGCNACNAANTCNGNNCCAAGTTTTCTNNTATCAANAATTATNTCATGNCCAAGNTTNCCNACATCTGCTAAAAACTCTGCAAATTNNTTATNNANTAAAAANGGNNNATGTGCTTGTATATCATGAAAAATATCNGGTTCNGGNGTATANCCTNCNTCNTTTTNAATNNNTCGNTCNNGATATTTTTTATCAAATCNNGGNGATTTNCTTATNATNTCTGTAACAGGAAATT
>NZXC01000032.1:0-24922 GCA_002701785.1 Fidelibacterota bacterium | reverse complement strand
TNNGCATTTACTTCAAAAAATAATTCTTCATCTAAGAACCCTGCTACTGGTAATAAAGTCCATCCAGTTGAATCTTCAACGATTGGAGAAATAGCACTAAAATCCGGGAAACATTTACGCGGTATTGGTAAAGATTGTATACCCGATAAATATTCTTTTGATGCATATTGATCTAAAAGTAGTTCTAGTTTAATATACAAATCTGACCAAATCTGATTCTCAACATCCGATATTAAAGAATAATTTTGATCAATAAGATATTTGTCATCCTTCCCAAAGATGTATATACCTTCAATCGTCTGCGGTCTGTGATTACTAAATAAGTAATCATATTTTTCATTATCTATAAGCAAGAATTTATTTACCTCTTAATAAATATAGATTTATCTTAACCAAATATAAGTAATTGCACTATTTCTTCGACCAAAATCTTTATCATCAGGTAATCCACAGTCAGACCTCATGTCCATAGAGTCTTTATCAAACATATCATAATTCTCACCAAAAATTACAGCCTTAAAGCGACCTTTTTGTTCAATACACCATTCTCTTACAGCATATTTTAATGCTCCAGAGCCATGTCCATGAATTATTTTAATAGCTCTCGATTCTCCCTGGAAAATAAGACTGCTAACTTCAGACCCTAATACAGCCATGGCTTTATCAAGATTAAAATTTTTATGTCCAATATCAATTATAGTTAACAAAATTTGATTTTTACAAAGTTATGAAATTGTTATTACNAANTCACAATNATNTCAATATAATAAAAAGAACTTTATTATATANCTNAGNTATAATTTTATNATCATTAATATAATCAAGGANAATAATTATGNGAAAAATTNTATTAGGNAAAACTGGACAAGAAGTATCAACAATTAGCCTTGGAACATGGTCCTATGGTGGGGCAAATANGCAGGGTAATATACCGGTGGGCTGGGAAGGACAAGAAGATAAAGATTCAATAAACGCACTTAAACATTGTTACAAANNNGGAATTNNNCATTGGGANACNGCNGATGTATATGGNAATGGTAGATCAGAAAAAATTATTGGCTCTCTTTGGAATGATGTTCCTAGAAATAAAATTTTTTTAGCCACAAAAGTTGGCTGGGATATGGGTAGNTATGAACATTATTATNATCCAACGCATATGCGGAAGCAAATGGAGAAATCATTAATCAACTTACAGACTGACTGTGTAGATCTTTTATATTTACATCACTGTAATTTTGGAAAGAATGGTGAATATTTTGATGATGCTGTTGATGTAGTCCGGCGTTTTCAAGAAGAAGGAAAGACTAGGTTTCTTGGACTATCTGATTGGGACTTATATAAGATAATGAAATATATAGATAGTTTTAATCCTGAAGTTGTGCAGCCATATCGTAATGTTATGGATGATACNTATATTTCGTCTGGATTAAAAGATTGGATAGATAANAATAATGCTGGTGTTTGTTTTTTTTCGCCAATTAAGCATGGATTGTTAACTGGAAAATATATTGAACCTGNAAAATTTGGAGATGGGGATTTTCGTTCTCGAGTAAGTGGCTTTGATGATGATGCAATCATCAAAAAAATGCAGAAAAATAAATTACTATTAGAAGAAAAATTTTCTGACCATCCTCACCCTGTTATGAAAGGAATAATTGATTCACTATTATTTGATTCTCCATCCGGATGTGCGTTACTCGGTCAACGGAATATTGAACAAGTAAATACAGCTTCAACGTTGGGTGAAATGTTATCACAGGATGATGTAGCTTGGATAAAATCGCTTTATAAAAGTTCTTAATTATAATAATACAAGATATATGAACATTGCTAAATATCTAAGTAAAACTACCCNCGAAGTGCANCAAAAAATAATCCTGGTAAATGAAGAGGNCCTGGCTTTGCTTGGAAATACGTGAACCTTCGAGCAACATTATGNGCTTGCTTATTAGTTACGAACCATGGCGGTTTTGGAAACATATGCAACTCACCTTTTAATAGGTTTCTAGGGAATGGAGAGAATGGAGCATATACAACTGTCTTTTCAGGGCTGTCAAATAAGCGCGTATTATGAACTACACCATTTCCGCTTTGAATATCATTAATGGTATGCCCTGGATAAGCGCCCCATGTACATTCAGCAGTTAGAAAAGCCATTGCACACCAGGTATTTACTCCGATTGAACCATATTTAAGTTCTGCGATAATATTTTCCAGATCTGGGCCTAATTCTCTGATTGTTTTTGGATGAATAATAATATTTGCTCCTAGCGTCCCCCACAATTTTTCATTACAGAACTTTATAGTGTTAAGTAAATAATCTTTTGGGTTTNCTCCTGGCAAATATGTTTGCGCAAGAGCCCCCACAAATACTTCATTATTAAATAAATATTCATTATTACTATTGTGATCTATATCGGTAATTAATAATCTAGAGAGTTTTCCATTTTCATCGATTTGNTCACAATTCTCATACTCATNTTTGATACTTTCATACCTATCTTTTGCTCCTGGATAATATGGTTCTCTTAATTTAGTAGTTGAAATTGTAGATTTTACTTCTGCAAGCAAATCTTTTGATGAACTCCAATTTTCAGGCANTACTAACACTTGACCTGCAATACAATTAAAACTTGCATTATGAAGCTTTTGAGTGGCAATATTTTCCGCTTGGTATTTAATATCTGCTTTCGACCAAGGGCCCGGAACTACAATAATTGGTGTTACGCATCCGAGTTCTGCTGTGATTGATTTGTTTATTTGCGTTTCTCCACGTTTTTTTCTCTCAGCACCTTCTTCNCCAGATCCGAATACAATCGAATCATATGTCTTAGCTCCACCTGTAATATGTATGTGATCTATTTGTTGATTATTACACAAATACTTACCCACATCTGNTCCGCCAGATACAATTTGAACATAACCTTCAGAAATAAAATCTTCAAAAATCTTTGCGAAAATATCTTTTAAGTAATCGTTTACAGGGTGCACTTTTAATAAAGAAACAGACTTGTGTGCAAATAGTCTGTCTAACACATCTAATGGCGGTATAGATGATACATTCCCTGCGCCAAGGACTAATGAAATATGGCCATTTTGAGAATCTGNTCTATAGACTTGTGCAATATGTTCATTGAAATTGTCTTCATTTACATCCTTTTGCATCCACACTTCGGCTCTAATTCCNCTTAATAATAAATGATGATAAATATTATAAGGGAAAATATTGGCAACTAATTGCCCATCTGNTCGTNATCTAATTTTTCCAATGGGGGGATTTTTACCTTTATCTAAAGCTTTTAAAGTCTCTACCATGCTTTCTATGCCATAGATAAGAGCCCATGGGCCTGATGTCCATTCTTCTCCAGACAATGGTGAATCTTTAGGTATAGATTTTGCTTGAACGGCTGCATCTGCCCAGTCTTTTGCTACTTCAATTGTTTTACTAGTTAGAGATTGAAATAATGGTATTTTTTTAGCTAATGAAAGATTTGCCCAATTATCTTTATTGGCATATAATATATCAATTGCCTTATCTAAACCTGAGTTATCCAAACTTATTTGTCCTCCTTATGTAATTTTATTTTAAATACAGCATTTTCCTAGTTTTAAAATAATTTTCCGAAGTTAAACGATAAAAATATACACCACTAGGAATAGAATTGTGATTATAATCATTTGCATCCCAACGGACTGTATGTTGTCCAGGTTGAGTAATCCCTTCATAAACTGTATTAATTAATCTTCCTTGCAAATCAAATACTTCTATTTTTATCATTTGATTTTTAGGTACGGAAAAATTAATTGTTGTTATCGGGTTAAATGGGTTAGGATAATTCTGCGATAAATGGAAATTGATTGGAATATTTTTTTCATCATTATTTGATAAAATAACTAAGCTAGTATCTACTAATAGATGAATATCATCAACATACCATCCGCTCGCAACACCAGAAGCATCTGTTGAAATATGGAATCTTAGATACACGCCGGAATCAATAAATTCTGTAACATCTATTTTTACAGTATCGACAAAATTAATTCCTGATATAGAATACATAGATTCCCAAATGCTTCCATTGTCAGAAATTTGTATTGTTCCAATATCGTTTTCCCTCAAAAAACTACCTGTCCAGAATTGCAAATACGCAGAATTATAATCCGATAAATCAAATGGCTCCAACAGGGTAAGATAATCCGATTTGTTATTTTCATAATTCATACTTGGGGAATCATTCATTCCATATTTGACAGCAGCGTTCACATAAAATAAACCCCAATTCTGCCCGGTGTCCCACTGTCCAACAATTTCATCATCCCATTGAGTAAGGATTGTTTTATTAATGATTTGAAAACTTAACGTATCTGAGTATCCAATATTGGCATTCGATGAGCTATCTTTAGCAGCAGCAAAATAATGTACTTTATCATTCCCAGAAAGATCCTGCCATTCAATATTCCCTTGCCAAGAATAACCAACTAAGCTCATTAAAGTGTTATATTTTACATCTGGATTGAACGAATAATACCAGTACAAAGAAACGCTATCAACCCCAATATTATCACTTGCTAATACAGAAACATTTGCAGACCCTGACCGATCAATAAGATTGGGTAATCTTACTAGATCATTAACATCAGGAACTATCATATCTCTACCTATACTAAACTGAAAAACCTCATCCGCATTGATTGGATTTGTCCAATTATAATAGCTGTTGTTTACAGAAAAATAATACTCAACTATAGCAGATTCATTTGGGGCAGGNACACTATAATAGAAACCATCTAATGTATCATTCATTTCCACCGTATTGTATTCACCGCCATTNAATCTATAATATAAAAAAGGCCCGTTGTAGTCAACTCCATTATTAAAAATACGTGCATGGAAGTAAATACTTGAAGTGGAATCTTCACTATCAGCTAATGGTGTATGATTAATAAAATTTAAATAATTAAGAGTTNTTTTCAAAAATACGGTTTGGGTTTCATTCACATCGTTTGGAGCNGTAGAACTGGAATTACTNCCAAAAGTCTCAAGCCCTGTTCCTGTATATACCAATCTATAATCACCCTTATAACTCAAACCCATATTTAATTCATTGCTATATGTGAATATCAAATCAGCATCATCATGAGGGGAAAAATAATCTGGGTACTGACTACCTAAGTCATATCCAGGTTGATATATATCAAAACTCATTCCATCAGATATAGGATTTCCTGGCACACCCTGCGCTGATGAAACGCCTGCATNATCTCCACCCCAATCCGCATGTAAATAATTATAGAAAAATGCGGTTTGAGATGAATCTCCTGGATATTCATTTAACTCCCANCCCAAATCCTGACCAGACAAGTATAAGTTTCCGCCATTATCAAGATATTCCATAATAACTTCACGGTCTTCAAAATCTAAGGTTGGGAATGACCATTCAGTGAACCAAATTAAAATTGGACTGTTTTGTACCATTTCATAAGATAGAGGNCCATTCATTCTATCCCATAAGGAATAAGGAACATACATGCTGTCCAATATAGTAGTATAAAACTTATCAGTTGATCCTCCACCNTCATCATCAACAATTAATATTGGTGTTTTACCAATATTAATGGATAGCTCAAANGAGTTTANNTTTTGACCNNCTTGTTGNATNNCAATNTTAAAAANACATATTCCTACATCCGCAGAGTCATTAATNGTTATTGAAAAAGCCTGATCCAAAATAATAGTATCTTCTGGGGCAATGGTAAGGTTCAANTCTGCTTCATCAATAATATCTATCCTTGAATCACTNCTTGTTAAATAAATATTTACATTTTCAGAACCCATTATAGAGTAGTTATATAAAGAAATATCAATATCAATTGTTTCTCCTGGGTCAAGCGCAGAGTCACCATTNCCATGTAATAAATCNCTTGCTGAGAAATTTGCTAGNCCCATACGTACCGGTATTGTATTAAACTGATTATTACTATACGTTACAGCATTATTAGCATTTACACGCCCACTTCCTAATAGCAAAAAATACTCGGAATTAACATCATATATATTATCGGCGGTTGCAGAAAGTCTAATTGCTAATTCNCCAGCTGTCAAATNTGGGAACTGTGATTTGATCAAACCTCCTACTCCAGCAGCAACAGGGCCAGACATTGAAGTCCCNGAAAATGATGCATAATCATTATCTGGAACAGATGATAATATCCCAGACCCCGGAGAAGATATATCTACGGATAGATGATATGTNGAAAAACCAGATTTGTAATCTCCCNAAGCTGTGGATGCAACACTGAAAACATTTTTATACGATGCAGGATAAAATGATTCGTTTTCATCACTATTTCCTGCACTTGCGATAGATAATGTGCCTAACTCATANGCATAAAGGAATGCATCAAGAAAATAATTACTAAATCCTCCACCTCCATAACTATTATTTGTTAGGGCTGCTCCCATATCTGCAGCATAAATAATAGCAGCGGCTGCATCTCCTGATAGAGAACCATTNTTATCATTTGAAATTTTTAATGGTAAAATTTTACACCTCCACCCTGGAGCTGCGACACCAAGTCCGTTGTCAGTAACCGCAGAAGCACAACCTGCAACATGTGTCCCATGATCTTGGCTCTCTATTGCTGGGTTGGGATCATTATTATATTCAGCAAAATCCCATCCATGAACATCATCAATATAACCGTTAGAATCATCATCTATACCATCTGTACCATGATATTCAGCCCAATTCGTAAAAATATTATTTGCAAGGTCTTCATGGTCTAAATCAACTGCATCATCCACAATGGCTATTATTACGTTAGTGTCTCCTGTTGTTGTATTCCATGCTTGACTTGCATCAATCACTGGTAAATGCCACTGGTTAGAATAATAAGGATCATTTGGGACTGTNGTTTCAAATTGGATAAATCTTGGTTCAGCATAAATGACATTATCTAAGTTGTTAAATTGCTCTGCTACTTTATCTGGAGAAATATTATTAGAATATCGTACTCTATATATCCGATTAATATCAGGNAATCGTGGGTCTAGATTTTTTTTAAAGGGAACTACAGAACTAATACCATATACGGACATTTTTGATAAAATAATATCGATTTCTATTACCCCAGTAGATAAAGATTTGGGGGGGATAATTTTTGTTTCTGGCGATAATTTGATTATGAATTCATTTGGAACAAATTCAAAATTCTGCAAATTTTTTGCATCAAGTGAAATACATAAAATTAATAGAATAAATATAATCTCTNGTTTTNTGGGCATTCTNACGCTTTCTGTTATCGTAACTCTGCTTGCGCTGCTGCAAGTCTAGCAATTGGAACACGATAAGGTGAACAACTTACATAGTCTAAACCCGTGCGATTACAAAAGCTAATGCTTTCCGGGTCGCCTCCATGTTCTCCACATATACCAATTTTTAAATCATTTCGAACTTCTCTTCCTCTTTCAACTCCAATTTTAACTAGCTCTCCAACTCCCGTTTGATCTAGACTTTGGAATGGGTCATGTTCTAAAATCCCTTTTTCAAGGTATTCAGGTAAGAATCCACCTATATCATCACGACTGAAACCATAAGTTGTTTGAGTTAAGTCGTTTGTACCAAAACTAAAAAACTCTGCTTTTTCTGCAATTTCATTTGCTGTCAGAGCAGCTCTTGGGAGTTCAATCATGGTTCCAACCAAATAGGAAAAATTTTCGCCAGATTCTGACTTAACATCTTCTGCTATTTTTCGAACGAGCGCTTCCTGATGCTCATACTCTTTATAGGTCCCAACTAGTGGGATCATTACTTCTGGAGCAACTTCCACATTTTCTTTCATTAACTCAGCTGTTGCTTCAAATATCGCACGCGCTTGCATTTCCGTTATCTCTGGATAGGCAATTCCTAAACGACACCCTCGGTGTCCTAACATGGGGTTTAATTCTTCAAGTCCTCTAATTCTGTTTTCCAATACTTCTGAAGAAATATTTAATTCATTCGATAATTCAGTTTTCTGCTGATCATTTAGAGTCATAAACTCATGAAGCGGGGGGTCTAGCAATCTGATGGTTACAGGATATGGAGACATTGCTGCTAATATTCCTTTAAAGTCTTCTCTTTGGAATGGTAATAATTTCATAATTGCTTCACGCCGCCTTGAAACTTCTGTTGCTATAATCATTTCTCTAATAGCAAGAATCCTCTCTGGATCAAAAAACATATGTTCCGTTCTGCAAAGACCAATGCCTTTTGCCCCAAATTCTCGTGCCTGTTTTGCATCCTCAGGGCTTTCTGCATTAGCCCTAATGCCAAGCCTTTTTATATTATCAGTCATTGACATTAATATCCCATAAAATTCATTGGTACTCAAATCTGGCTCGATAAGATTTAACTTACCTTTATATATTTTTCCTGTTGATCCGTTTAAGGTTAGCCAATCTCCTTCTTTTATAATTTCATCATTTATAAGCATCCGGTTATCAGCATAATTTATTTGTAGAACTGAGCAGCCAACGATACAGCATTTACCCCATCCTCTGGCTACCAGAGCAGCATGGGATGTCATTCCACCCTTGGCGGTTAGAATTGCTTTTGCTGCATGCATTCCATGTACATCTTCCGGGGATGTTTCATTTCGTACTAAAATAACGCTCAACCCTTTTTTAGCCCATTCTTCAGCAACGTCTGCTGAAAACACTACTTGACCAACACCTCCTCCTGGGCCTGCAGGCAATCCTTTTGCTAACAAATCTCCTTCTTGTTCTGATAAAGGATCTACCATTGAATGCATAATTTCGTCAAGTTGGTCCGGGGAAACTCGTAATATTGCTTCCTCATTTGAAATTAGATTTTCTGATTTCATATCACAAGCCATTCGGATAGCTGCTGCTCCATTTCTTTTACCAACTCTAGTTTGCAGCATCCATAATTTCCCATTTTGAATCGTAAACTCAATATCTTGCATATCGCGATAATGTTTTTCAAGTTTTAACCTTATAGAATCTAATTGGGTATAAACCTTTGGCATTGATTCGTCCAGACCAGGAAATTTATTTGTTTCAGTAGTTTTAGTGCTACTATTTAAAGGGTAGGGGGTTCTTATTCCAGCAACAACATCTTCTCCTTGTGCATTGATAAGCCATTCTCCATAAAATACATTCTCACCGGTTGCAGGATTTCTCGTAAATGCAACTCCTGTTGCAGAATTATCTCCCATATTTCCAAACACCATTGTCTGTACGTTAACCGCTGTTCCCCATTCATTTGGTATGTTTTCTATTTTTCTATAGCTAATAGCTCTCTTACCTGACCAAGATTTAAAAACAGCTGATATTCCACCCCAAAGCTGAGAATTTGGATCATCAGGGAAATCGCTCCCAAGAGTTTCTTTTATCTTAATTTTAAATTTAGCGCATAAGTCTTTTAAATCGTCAGCTGTTAATTCAGTATCATCTGTTACCCCTCGTTCTGTTTTCATATTATCCATAATTTCTTCTAATAGTTCTCGTATCCCCTGTCCAGAATTTGGCTCTAATCCCTCAGACTTTTCCATTACAACATCAGAATACATTGTGATCAATCGACGGTAGGAATCATAAACAAATCTTGGGTTCTTAGTTTTTTTTATTAGTCCAGGAATAGTTTTTTCAGTTAGCCCTACATTTAAAACTGTTTCCATCATGCCAGGCATTGATTGTCTTGCTCCTGATCTTATAGATATTAAAAGTGGATTTTCCNTGTCGCCAAATTTTTGATTCATAATCGATTCAACTTTTCTAATCGCATCTTCCACTTCCTGCTNTAGNTGGTTTGGATAAACACCATCGGCTAAATAATTCATACACAGATTAGTTGTTAGTGTAAACCCGGGGGGAACAGGTATATTAAGGTTTGTCATCTCTGCAAGGTTCGCNCCTTTNCCTCCAAGCGTATTTTTATCTTNTGCGGTTCCCTCTGCTTTACCATCCCCAAAGAAANAAACGTATTTCATATAAAATTCCTTTTCTATTATTTTGCTTTTTGAACAAACACAAAATTTGTTGTTCCTGCTATGCCGACTGGAACCCCTCCAGTAACAACATATTTATCTCCATTTTTCAATATATTATTACCATCTATAAATTTAGCAGACACACTTGGGATATCATCTGATCTTGAATATTCTTTAATCATTTTAGGTGTCACTCCCCAAATAATTGATAACTGTCGGTATGTTTTTTCTACNGGGGTTAAAGCAATAATATTAGCAGAAGGTTTATACCTTGCAATCATCCTTGCTGTGCTTCCGCTATGAGTTANAGATAAAATAATATTAATGTTCATATCGTTTGCAATTTGACAGGTTGCATGACTTATTGCGTCGGCAGTATGATGCTCATGNCCTATCGGTTGAAGTATGCTATGAAAATCAATGGTGTTTTCTGTTTCAATTATAACTTTCTTTAAAACTTCAATNACTTTATCNGGGAATTTTCCCACTGCGGTCTCNCCNGTNACTAATAAAGCATCAGTNCCATCAAAAATTGCATTCGCAATATCGCTNATTTCTGCGCGCGTNGGTGTAGGAGCTTCTACCATAGTTTCTAAAAGCTGAGTGGCAATAATTACCGGCTTACCAGCTTTGTTCGCCATTTTAATAATCTTTTTCTGAATTAATGGGACCTGCTCTTGAGGTATTTCTACCCCTAAATCTCCGCGAGCTACCATAACTCCATCAAAAGTGTCTATTATTTTATCAAGATGATCTAATGCTTCCCATTTTTCAATTTTTGCAATGACCGGGATGGTGGCTCCTTTATCTTTTAATATCGAGTCTACAGTTTCTTTATCATCCGCGGAACGTACAAAGGATAGGGCAATCCAATCTGTCCCTTCGTCAATTGCTAATGATAAATCTGTATAATCTTGTTCTGTCANGGTTGGCATGTCAATCGCTACCCCGGGGAAATTAACTCCTTTGCCTTTCTCTACGCTTCCACCAATTAAAGTTTTAACTTGAATTGCATGAGAACTAATCTTTTTTAGTACTTCAAGCTGAATACGACCATCATTAATTAAAATTCTAGCTCCTTTTGAAATTTTTCCGAACGTAAATCCAGAAGATACTATAATCTTATCTTNATCTTTATCNTTATCGTTTGCAATAATAATTTTGTCATTTTCTTTTAGAGTCAATCCGTCTTTAACACTTTTTATTCTGATTTTTGGTCCTGCTAAATCCGCAAGAACAGTTGGATGATAAGATCCNTCTGATCGCAGTTTTTTTAATTGTTTAAAAAGANATTTTTTATCATTAATAGATCCGTGTGACATATTAATNCGAAAAGCATTTACCCCTAAATCAACCATTTTTTGTAATGTTGTTTGGTCAGAACATGCTGGTCCAATGGTCGCAAGTATTTTTGTTTTATTTAATATCATAAAATTAATTTACAGAGAAAGGAACTGCTAATTTAAATGGTTTGATTATTGCATCAAATTTTTGACCATTATCTCNTACCATATGAAATTTTCCATGCATTACNCCAAACTCAGTCTTTAATGGACAAAAGCTAGTATACTCGAAAGATTCTCCTTGTTTCAATCGGGGCTGATGCCCNACTACTCCAGGCCCNCGNACCTCCTCTATATTNCCTTCCGCATCCGTAATNTGCCAATACCTACTTAATAATTTTGCAGGAGAATTACCTTTATTTTGAATGGCAATATGATATGCAAAAAAAAATCTTTTTTTTAATGGNTTNGATCTCTCAGATATATATTCTGAATGAGTATTAATTGTAATTCCATCANGTTGATTTTTGGGCATTAATTACTGTAATAATCTCTATTTATTTTTTACCTTGAATATATAGAATCTAATATTTATTAAGATGAGTATTGAATTATATAAANATTAATAGAAAAAGATGAATGAACTTCTTAAAAAGATTGTAATCNCTTTAATAATTATTNTGGGCGGTNTAATGATNGTCAGCAAGTCAAATAAAGAAAAAATTGATCCTGGNTCCGCAGAAATCATGACATNTGAAATTCTCGAACATATNAAATATTTATCTTCAGATANATTAGAAGGCAGGNTNCCNGGCTCTGAAGGATCAAAAAAAGCNATAAANTACATAAGCAAANATTGGGAGGCNCAGGGGGTTCTTNCTGCGGGAACAAANAAATATGAACAACCATTCTCTTATATAAGCAAGGTATCNCTTGGTAATAGAAATATCTTGCGCGTTCGTAATTCAAAATCACGNTATAAAATAAAAAAAGACTTTATTCCGATNGGGTGGTCTGGAAATGGAAATATTGATGACAAGGTCGTCTTTGTTGGGTATGGATTTGATATTGATGATAGTTTGTCATGGAATGATTATATAAATGTTAATGTAAAAAATAAGTGGGTATTAATGTTTTTAAATGGACCTGATGGTAATAGCCCGCATTCACCATACGGTTATCATAAAAAGCTCTATAATAAAGTGATTGCAGCGCGGGACCGAGGAGTTGGCGGAATATTATTTATGGAACGAGAAGAAAAAGAAAATAATAAACTAAAACCATTAGTATACAGACAGAGCGCATCTTCAGCTGGTTTGCCAATAATTCAAATAACCCATGCCGTAGCGAATAATATAATTAATGACAAAGATAAAACAGTAACAGATTTACGTTCCAAGATCGATCAGGAGTTAGCCTCTTTTTCTTTTGAACTGGATCGCAAAGTTTCTGCACGTGTTAACTTAAAATTTGAAAAAGAAACCGCAACAAATGTTATTGGGTTTATTGAAGGTTCAGATCCAATATTAAATAAGGAATATATAATTGTTGGTGCACATTACGATCACCTGGGTTATGGAGGACATATGTCAGGTTCTTTAAATCCAGATTCTATGCAAATACATAATGGTGCAGATGATAATGCCTCTGGTATTGCTGGCATTCTTGAATTAAGCCATAAATTAATGATGAATAAAAAATTATTAGGGAGAAGTATAATTTCCATATGCTTTGATGCTGAGGAAAAAGGGTTGTTAGGATCAAAGTTTTATACACAAACTCCAACAAAAGATTTAGAACAAACTGCTATTATGATAAATATGGATATGATTGGAAGATTAAATGAAAAACCAATTACTGTTGGCGGCGTTGGAAGCGCAAAAACCCTTAGTGAAACTATAGAAGTAGTACAAAAAAATCATACATTAAAAATTGATAAAAATATAAGTGGGATGGATTTTGGTCGAAGTGATCATGCGAGCTTTTATAGAGAAGACATACCTGTATTATTTTTCTTTACTGGGGCTCACCAAGATTATCATAAACCATCTGATGACTGGGATAAAATTGATTATCAAGGAGAAAAAGAGGTTTTGAATTTTGTATATGACTTAATTGTTCAATTATCAACAAATAAAGAAAAGCCTATATTCACTGAGATAGCCAATGATAATTCAGATAATCAATCTCCTTCATTTAATGTTACATTAGGTGTAATTCCTTCTTATGGTAGCCAAAAGATTGGTATGGAGATTGATGGGATTTCAAGAAAAAATGGTCCTGCAGATAAAGCTGGAATAAAAAAAGGGGACATTATTATTGAAATAAATAATAAAAAAATAAGAAATATTTATGATTACATGGCAAGATTAGCTGAGTTAAATAGCGGTGATAAAATAATAGTAAAAATAATCAGAAATAAAATAGAAATGGAATTAATTCTAGATTTATAGTTAGTTATTAAATATTCCTTTTTTTATTTCTTGTCTTAACTCCATAATAACCCCAACATAATTATTTGACCTATTATAAGCAAAAACTGATTTCCAAGCACTTGAGCTTTTTGAATAATCATTTGTATTGGGTTTATATCCGTTCTTTAATAAATAGTTAGCTACGCTCCCTAGTACATCTGGCCATCTATTATGTTGACGGATTTTGTCTCCATCAAAATCAATTGCATAGTAATTAAAGCTTGATGGAATAAATTGACCGAAACCAAATGCGCCTGCATAAGAACCTTTAATTGAATGTGGGTTAATCTTGTTTCCATGGCATAAAATTATAAATTCAGATAATTCCTTTGCTGCCCATTTCTTTTTTCTAGGTAATTGATGAATCAATGTATATAGGGCATTAAAAACAGAATATTGTCCGTAATGTTTACCATAATTGCTCTCAACGCCAACAAGGCTTACCAATAAAAATTTATCAACTTTTAGACTATCTGATACTTGTTCAATCAAATCTTTGTTATCATTAAAAAAATTTATTCCTCCTTTGACCCTTTTTTCAGTAATAAATATTTTTCTGTATTGCTCCCATTCTTTTTTCTCATAGGGATTATTAAATGAATTAATAATCTTAGGGTGAATTTTTATTTCTGAATTCAAAAACGTCTTTATTACATATTCCTTTGGTACGCCTTTTTGCTCCAGATGATTCCAAACTACTTGAAAAGCAGGGTCNTTTAATACAGTATCTAATTGAACCTTTTCATCTCCAACTAGAANCATGGATANAATTAAATAAAAAGTAAATAATAACATAATAACTTAATTATTATAATTTATTATTTGTTTTAATCGTATATCCTTGGATGAACTTCCAATCAATATTTCAAAATTCCCTGGTTCTGCTATCCACTTATTTATACGATCATCAAAAAAAGAAAACGATGATTTATCTAAAGATAAATTAACCGTTTTTGACTCCCCAGGAAAAAGAGATACTTTATGAAAAGCTTTCAATTCTTTTAAAGGCCTATCCAAACTAGANCTNATATCCCTTACATAACATTGAACAACTTCCTGTCCTTTAATTTCACCAATATTCTTTACTGAAAAATTTAATTCTATCTTATCAAGCGACTGAACTTCTCTTGGGCAGTCCAATTCNTTATATTCAAATTCAGTATATGACAACCCGTGACCAAAAGGAAATAAAGGTTCAACATTTCTGGTATCATAGTGTCGATACCCAACATATATACCTTCGTTATAGATTACTTTATCTTCTCCTGGATAGTAACCGAAAGAAGGGTTGTCTTCTATTCGCTTAGGAAATGTAACAGGAAGTTTTCCTGAAGGATTTACATTGCCAAATAAAACATTGGATAATGCATTACCATTTTCTTGCCCCGGTAACCAAANCTGTAACACNGCTGNACACTNTTCAATCCAGGGCATTTCAATNGGGGATCCTGTATTCATTATTACGATAGTATTTTTATTCACATTTAAAATAGATTCAATTAGCTTGTCTTGCTCGCCAGTTAATTTCATTGAAGGCCTATCTTCTCCTTCCGTNTCGTAATTATCTGATGAACCAACAACAACAATNGCTACATCTGTTTTTTTAGCCAAATCGACNGCATCTGACATANAAGGCTCCGGGAGCCGACATCCTATTTCAAGATATCTAAATTTATTTAGCATGTTNGACATAGCTGGCATAATAATTTTTAAAATAAATGCAATAATAACATTTGGTTTTGCTGAATATTCAATCCTTATCAAATGTTTTCCAGCATTTANAAATACATTNCCAATTCTTGGTGCGGGTAACAANCCTCCAAAACCAGGNCTNCCTTTTTCATTAAGAGAAAGTTTTTTCTCATCAATATATATTTTTGCTTTCCCTAAACCTGGGTTTGCACTAAAGCGGTATTGTCCATCATTTTGCGCNATAAACTCTCCTGTCCATTTTACAGATCCAAATATGTCTTTATCTAAAATACCNAAAATACGAAGCTCTTCATCTNTTTCTACCTTATAAGGGTCCCCGCTGAGATCATATGAACGATAATACTCTGCCCTAAGCCCTTTGTTTTCAGACCCCACTTTTGTTCTTAATGAATTTTTTTCCATCAACGGTACTGTAGGATGATTTTCAACCCCTTTTTCATAATAAACATCAATATCATTTATCTGTGCTCCATCTNATATCCCCTTTAATGGTGTAATGGAATATGCTGGGGTTACTCTGGCGCTTCCTCCNCCCTGAATTACTGATCGATTAGCATTCGGTCCAATAACTGCAATTGATTTTATATTCTTTGGGTTTAATGGAAGGGTTTTCTTTTCATTTTTAAGTAATACTATTGACTCTTCTGCTACTAACCTTGCGATCTCTTTATTATCATTAAGCACCTCGGATATCTCATAACTTTTTCCCAACTTAGTTTTTAATATTAGTTTTATCATCCTTAACGCAGCTTCATCAATTTCTTGTTCTGTAACCACACCNTTCTTAAGCGCCTTTCTTAGGGGTTTCTCATAATAGTTTCCAGGCCCAGGCATTTCAAGATCAAGTGAGGCTTTTAAAGAAGGTGCCGTACTTTTAACTCCTCCCCAATCTGAAAGAAGAACCCCTTCAAAGCCGAATTCTCCTCTAAGAATATCATTCATTATATATCTTTGCTCTGTTGCGTGTATGCCNTTAATCCGATTGTATGCTGCCATAATAGTATATGGTTGAGATTCTTTAACTACTTTTTCAAATGCTGGTAAATAAATTTCTCTNAGTGCTCTTTCAGAAATTTCTGCACTAACACTTTGNCGTTTTATTTCCTGATTATTAGCTATGAANTGCTTAACGCTAGNTCCAACATATTCACTTTGAAGGCCATTTATGTATGCTGATGCAATTACACCATTAAAAAAAGGATCCTCAGAAAATGTCTCAAATGTCCTTCCGTTTAAAGGGGTCCTTATAATATTCATTGTTGGACCAAGCAAAACCTCTACCTCAAAGGCGCGGCTTTCTTTTCCCAGGGCTAATCCTAATTCATTTATTAGATCAGTATTCCATGTTGCTCCCATAGAAATTCCAACAGGAAAGGCTGTGGCTATTTCGTTAGAATTGCTCCGCACACCATTAGGCCCGTCCCACAACTCTAATTGAATGAGCCCTAATCGATCAATGTTTTGCGTATTATACACTCCTTTCCCAGATAACAAACTAATTTTTTCATCTACGGTAAGTTGGTTAAGAATATCATCAGCATTTTCTTGCAATGGATTATTTGCATATAAGAGATATTGTATAAAAATAAAAAGGAAGAAGTATTTAAAATGATTATTAATCATTTCCTAAACTGGTGTTTATTTAGAATCTGAGCTTTTTATTAAACCTTGCCTAATTGCTTCTTCACGGACAGGGCCCCAAAACCCTATAGGTCTGGACATAACATAGTATGCAACAAGATGGTCCATTTTCTCGGGTTTGGTTAAAAAGGTTACCGGTAAATAAATCATAGCATTAAGAATAATTAAAGCCCAAAATTGTAAATAATCAGGAAGCTCTGGAATAACGCCAAATCGAGGTAAAATCCATACCACCAGCCAGCTTAGCCCTAGGTTGGCAACCCAGGCGCTTAAAAAGCCCCAAGAATTAAATCTCCACCAAATTACTTGTAATATATTTGGTAACCAGACCCCTGCAGACATAATCCATAAAGCAAAAATCAACCATGCGGTAATTTCCTCACCAATGATTAAACCAAAAATAAATGATCCAAATAAAATCAATATTGTTGACTTTCTCCCNACAGAAACTAGCTTTTCTTCGCTGGCNTCAGGNTTAATATAATGATGATAAAAATCTCTTGTTGCATACATTGCTCCAAGGTTTAAATGCGTAGAAACAGTTGATAGATGTATTGCAATAATNCCTGCAAATAANAATCCAACCATTCCTACTGGTAGATATTCAAAACCAACNCTATACCACGCCATTTCATAATCNGCNCCTTGGCCAAGGTGNGGNTTGATTGCAAAAAATCCCATAATTGCTGCAGCCCAAATTGAGTTTCGAACAAGAACGAGTGCTGTCCCAGCCCAAATACTATATGATGCGTCTCTAACTGAATTTGCTGATTGGATTCTTTGTGCTTCTGGATACCAATCAATTGCNGTTCCCATACCAAANCCACCAATAAGAGCAATTATCATCATTGTAATAAACCATGCGATCGGGAATTGACCTTCATACATACCTGTAAAACTCATTGGGCTCAAACGCCATCCTTGTCCTTCCANTTGGTTCTTTGTAATCAAGANCCANGAATTNCCNTTGTCTAATGAATATTCAACATCTACAAATTTCCTATTATTATTTTTTGACCAAACAATATTATATCCATGATCAGATAATAAAATACTATTATTGTTCGGGAATAATATTTGATCATCTTTTTTATCATTCTGTTCATTTATTACTGATTTTTTTGCACTGTTTTCTGCTTCTTTAAAAAGAGATTCGTCCTTTGTGTTTTTTATTAGGAAAGATTCGCTTCGTGAAATTTCTTCACCTGTTTCAGCATTTTTAATTCTCACAATTGCATCAACCTGTGAAGACTTTATATCTGGTATTTTCCATTCACATGTGCTGTTGTATCTATCAAGTTTTGAAATAATAGCTGTCGGGCCACCAGCGGCTAACACTCCATACACTGAAACAATAATTATCACAAGCAAAGCAATTACACCTTGTTGGAAATCGGCCATTACTACGCCCCAATATCCAGATGTATACACATACACTGCGCCAATAGCAGTAAAGATTAATAATCCAACATATAGATCCCAACCAAATAAGTAAGCGCANACCTTCCCCATNGCAATNCCAACCCAACCAAGTATAAACATATTCAAAAAAACTTGCCAACCAGCAAGCCACCCGCGGAGCAATTCTGCNCCTAATTCACCAAATCGTAATGTTTGCCATTCAGCCTGACTATAAGCAAGAGAACGTCGGAATATCCTTGTAGAAACATATGCGCTAATTGCGCACCATGCGGAATAAAATGAATACCATAATCCAGCGAAACCATATTTATATACTACTCCCGCCACCCATATTGGTGTGTCTGTTGCAGTATGTGTGGCATATACTGATGAAGCAGGTAGCCACCAAGGCAGTCCTCTATTTGCCAAAAAATAATCTGCCTGGGATCTTTTACCAAATTTGTAGAAATAAAAACCAAAAAAGACCATCAATAAAACAAAAAGAGCCAACCAAAGCCAATCTAGAAACTGAAATGTTATCATAATTTTTTTATCTATATATAATTATTATTTATCTCGATTTTGTTTCTCAAAATACTGAATTAATAAATATGTAAGATAAAAAGATAGTCCCAATATGAGCGCAGGTAAAATTATACCCAATATTGGTGGTCCAATGGCTGTAGATAATATGATAAGAAAAGGCACCTTAACTATCTCCACTGTCTAGTTTTTTTCTTTTTTTATAATAAATGTATGCAAATATCATACCAGCAAAAGATGCTACGTAGGCAATCGTCATTCCAATTACTACAGCAAACGCCCGTGTCATTTATTCTTTTGCCACTTTTGAATTTCTTCTAATTGTAATAAGTAATCCTTTTCGTTCTTTTCATATTCAGCAGATATTGATCTTAATTTAGGATCAATTATCCAATACATAATTAACGCTGATAAAATCCCTATTATCAAAATAACAAAACCAATAGGGATCAATAGAGCAGACATGGCTGCTCCTACCATAAGAGCTATATAAGAAACAACTGAAAAAAAGATTGCAAACCAATCCTCTTTGTGCATTTCATCGGCGTTTTCTGGTGTCCACTCTCTGTTTATAAAAGACATTTATATCTCTCTTTAAAGAACAAATTTAATTGTTAATTAATTAATTTGCTTTGATTGTTTCCAACATGTTGTATTGAAATAACAATCTCCATGAATCCCGCATTTTATACGTTATTTCAAAATTTTGTGATCCCAAATATCCTCTTAATCTGTTTGCTCTTGCTATTTTCCTAAAAGCATCGGATCTAATCGATATAAGATCTAATAATTCTCCATCTGCAAGCATTGATGCGGCTACATTGATTTCTGACATATTAAACTCAGATCCAATACGCTTTGAACTCCCTAAAAAGATAGTATCATTATCAGCAATAAAACTTAAATGGTTTGCAAACCCAGGATATGATGAGGAAAAAAANACTAAATCATAATAATTTGGTTCACAATCGAGCATGTTTCCATCACATGTTTTAGAAACGGANAGTTTTAATGTATAAGGTGGAACATTTCTTTCTACGAGATAAATATCTTTTGTGGTATAGGTGGTGTTTTGATTTATATCATTATAATAAAAAGATATTGGTTTTATTTTAAGTATAGAGGCACATCCAGCTAAAATAAATAGGACTGTAAAAATTATTGATGTTGGGTGTAGTTTATTTATCATAAAATAAAATTACTAAATTCGGTAAACAATTAATACTTATTCATATATAGTATACATATGAAAAAAAATATTATCATAAGCCTAATCATAATTACTCTTTGCAATTCCTGCAATATAACTAATCATCAAATTAAGTTATCTGGATTTACAATGGGGACTACATACAATATAAAAATTATCTCAGACAATTTGGGTATACAGTATAAAGATAAACTAAGTGGTCAAATTGATTCTATTCTAATTAGTATTAATCAACAAATGTCTACCTATTTATATGATAGCGAAATATCCACATTCAATAATAATGAATCAACTGCTCCTTTTAAAATATCCAATGAGTTTTCATATGTTGTGGGGCGTGCTTTACATTGGGCAAAAACAACAGAGGGTGCCTTTGATATCACATTGGTTCCTCTACTATATCTCTGGGGGTTTGGCCCTGGACAAAAGGGTGGATTAAAAGATGTGTTTCCTGATGAAAAAACTATTAATAATAGAAAAATTCATATGGGGTATGATAAACTATCCATTAACAACAACTTTCTTCAAAAAAAAGATCCCTTTATAAAAATTGATTTAAATGCAATTGCAAAAGGTTTTGGAGTAGATGCTATTTGTAATTTTCTTAACTCTAAGGAAATCAATAATTATATGGTTGAAATTGGTGGTGAGGTCCGTTGTGTTGGGTATAATCAAAATAAGAAATCTTGGATGATTGCTATTGAAAACCCTGAGAACAATAATAAAATAAAGTGGGCAGTATCACTAAATGATGTATCAATGGCAACATCAGGTGATTATAGAAATTATTATGAAATTGAGAATGAAAGATATTCACATGAAATAGATCCTAGATCTGGATATCCAGCACAAACTAATATTGCTTCTGCAACGGTTGTGGCGCCGAACTGCGTAGATGCAGATGCCCTCGCAACAACTTTAATTATATTAGGGATGGAAAAAGCAATTCAGCTAATAGAAAATACAAATGACACTGAGGCATTTTTAATTATTCGAAAAGATAAAGATAACTATGAAACGATTAAAAGCAGCGGGATGAAAATAGAGGTGCTGTAATATAAAAAATTATAATTTTCGTATTCTAACATTGCGATACCAAACTTCTTCACCGTGATGTTGAAGCCCTATGTGCCCAGTTTTTTCATTAGCAAATAATGGCATACTTGCAAATTTACTTTTGGCTATCAAGCCATTTAATTCATCGCTTCCATAATTATATTCTAAAATCTTCTTTCCGTTTAGCCAATGCTCTACACGATTATTATCCACTAATATCCGTGCCTCATTAAACTCTCCAACACTTTTTGATACATCTTCTATGGGAGGAATAAGGTCATATAGTGCACCTGCAGAAGTGACCTTTCTCTTTCCATCATGATGGGCAGTATTATCTAAAACTTGCATCTCAGGAGCTGTTTGCCAAATATAGTCTCCTTTTTCTGTAGCAAAATAAAATATACCACTATTCCCAGCTGGAGAGACTTTCCACTCTAGAACGAATTCAAAATCCTTATAAACGTCACGAGTTATAATATCTACTTTATTTCCTCCTACAATTGTCTTCAGTGTGCCATTTTCTATAGCCCATCCATCAAATGGAAACTCCTCTTGGTTGAATGCTCGCCAATGTGATACATCGTCGCCATTAAATAGAATGATCCAATCATCTTGATTATTAAAACATCCAATGAACAAAAATAAAATAACCATCATAATTTTTTTCATATTATTTATTCCTACCTTGTAATTAATTATAATTCTTTAATAAAAATATTTTTAAACGAGGTCTTTGTGTCCCAATCATGGTTTTGTAAACCAATATACCCCTCCATTGAAAAGTCTAATACTTTTCCACTTGGAGTTGCCTCCCAATCATTAACAAGGACGCTGTTTAGTTCAACGGTTATCCTATCATCAATAAATGTGATTTTGTAATGATTCCATTCACCTGATGGATGTGAAACATCTTTCGAGGCAGTATTTGCATCATATACTGCTGCTGTTTTGTGTTTTCCTTTTCCTTTATCGTTTATCTGAATTTCAAATGAATGGTAAATATAATCATCACTTACAGGCATCTCGGGAACGCGCAAAAATATTCCAGAATTCGCTTTTGGTTCAGATGTTTTATAATCAAGCTCAAGTATAAAATTTTTATACTTTTTTGCGCTATACCATAGAAGGCCCATTCCACCTGTTGCTTCCAAAACACCTGTTTTTTTATCTAATGAAAAAAACCCTGGCCCATAATGGTTCCACCCATGCTTAGAATATTCCCCGCTTGATTTACTTAATATTCTTGTATATCCTTTTATATTCTGCTGTGCGAAAGAAAATCCAATAACAATTAATACAATGAATAACTTTTTCATTTATTTTTTGGGTTCCATTCCCCCTTGGCAACAGATGGCACGAAAGAATCAAGGTCGGGGGGTGGAAAAGAAACCGTCTTTCCTTGTTCTGCGCTCATATATGCAGTCATTAATAGTTCTGTAACATTAAGCCCATCATCAAAATTTTCTTCCGGCCGTTTGCCGGACAAGAAAGATTCTACCATGTGTCTATTTTCAGCTGCATAACCATATACCTCCGCTTCGTTGCTAACAACAGGCATGCCTCCTGATTCAGCGTTTTGCTTCTCAACCAAATCCTCTCCTGAATCACCAAGAACCTCTCTACTAAAGAAAACTCTCAGATCCGGATCAAGAGTGTTAACAAACATGGAATATTCTGGACCAAATAATTCCATACTTAATCGTAATCCTTCTCCTACAAAACACCATGATGTTGTAGTCTCTATAATAAGTTTTTCACCATCCTCATCTAAATACTCAATTAATGATCGTGCAAAATCTTCTGATGGTCTCTCTAAATAATTTGTTTTACCACCACTATTTTTTGATAAAATATCGGCATATTTTGGTCGTTGCCATTTAAGACAATCAGTATGTGCGCTTACGCTAATCGGTTTTATTGAATCTCTAGATTTTCCGGGTTCGGTTAGCATAAACCTTGCTTCTTCAACTGAATGGCACATCATATCATTTAGAACCCCTCCTCCTTGTAATTCTCCTTCCCAAAACCATGGCATATGGGGGCCGCTATGTTCTTCTGCTGCTCGCGCTAAAAATGGTCTTCCTGTTGTAGCAGCTCCTCGGGCCCATACAATTTCCTTCCCTCTTGTAATTGATGGTGAAAAAACTTGGTTTTCCAAATATCCATCTAACAATCCAACGCTTTGCGTTAATTCTAATACCTTTTTTGCTTCTGCTACATTTCTACCAAGAGGTTTTTCACATGCAACGCCAATTAATTCACCTTTTCCACTTTGAATTGCGTTGGCAATCTCTTCAAAAGTATCTATTCTTGCGAAATTTGGTGAACACACCCATAAGGCATCAATTTTAGGGTCTTCTATCAACTCAGTTATAGTATCATATGCTTTAGCAGGCCCTAAACCAAGATCATTTGCAATAGCAGCTGTTTCCTCAGCAGATTGTTTAGTTTTAGACATGACGCCTATAACATCAACATCCCGAACGCTAATTAATGATTGGATGTGAAACCGCGATATAAAACCACCCCCAATGAATCCAATTCCTAATCTTTTTTTGCTCATAGGTTTAAACTGATTTTAATTCAGCTTCTGTAGCTTGATGATCATCTTTAAAAAACAACAGAAAAACAAAAGCCATTACAGTACAAAGAACTGCTGGCACTAAAAAGAACTTCCACCAGACCGTTGATCCATCAGCAAGTTTAAATGTGTCCCAAATATATCCTGTAAATAGTGTTCCTAAATAGTTCCCCACACCCAATGTAAAAAATGTTAGCATTGCTTGAGCTGACGCACGCATATCATCACTTGCTTTCATATTCACATAAATTTGAGATGTTACAAAGAAAAAAGCATAACCAAACCCATGTAGTGTAAGTGAAGAGACAACTACTGGAAGATTAGGTACCATAAATAAAAAATATCTTATTGGCCATGCCAAAATACCAATTACCATTGTAAGTCGTATGCCAAGTTTTTGAATAGATATATGAAGTAAAAACAGCAGCACGACAACTTCAGCAATCTGGGCAACCGTTTTTATAGCTGTTAACCATGCTTCTTCTGCTCCCATATCTAATAAGAATGGTGCTGTTGGTATATAATAGAATTGTAGTTCCGTTGTAACCACAAAAGAAGCCATCATAAAAATTAAAAAGTTTCTATCTTTCAACAATGATAAAGCCTCTAGGAAAGCAAGTGGGCTACTTTGACTAGCAACGGGGGGGGTTTTTGGTAAAGTAAAACAATACAAACCCATAATTATTGAAGCTACAGAAGCAAATAATAATAAATCGCTCCCACCCGTCCAATTTTCAGTATGCCATTGACTGCGCATAAACGTAACCATCCATCCTACAGCAATCCAACCTATTGTTCCCCACATGCGAATTTTACCAAACTCTACTTCTGCATTTTCCAAATTACGAAAACAAATAGAATTGGTCAGGGCTAACGTAGGAGCATAAAGAAGGCAATAAGCAAACATCCATGTCCACATAGAGGAAAATTCTGTCTGGTGTGCTGTAAAATATAGTAATACACCACCAAGAAGATGTGCAATGCTTAAAAATAACTGTGTTGGGAATAATCTATCAGCAATTTGTCC